>CALFCG010000061.1 GCA_937951315.1 uncultured cyanobacterium | reverse complement strand
AATATTCTTAGAGTATTTTTCTTGTAATCAAATATATATACCCTCTTGATGGTATTCATATAAATTAATGTAAATAATTTTATCAATACGCCGATCGAAATAAACAACAACCCGCCCAAATACCCTAGGATTCGTTTTTTTTTGTGATTGTTAGCTTGTTCTTCTCAAAATTATTGATGAAGTGATTGATCTGCTCTGATTTATCTTGGCTTGATGATTGATTATCATTATGCTGTATGGCGACCTTCTCAAAATCGGAAATAAGATATACCTCGTGAATCTTCTTCCCATTCGAGTCCTTTACCACTTTCGCTTCTGAATGTTTGACTTGGTTGATCTCGGTTATCTCTTTCACAATTAGTGAAGAAGAAATTATTTTGCAATCGATATGCTTTGGCTCGATGCGATCGCAAATAACATCTCGCCTATGATCTAATGATATTATTGCTGCGCCACAAATTGTAAAAAATAAACCAATTAGTAATAAAAAAGATCCCTGACTAACAGTTTCTTTTTTTCGGAGGCGTATGACATCTGCAGGAGAATGGTCAATATGTAAGCATGAATCGACAATGAGTCTTAATTTGGATTGAGTCATTTGAATGGATTGAAATAAAAAAATGATTCCATCTATTTATCTTTGATATTTGATTGTATTGCTATTGTGTACTCAAAATTCTGGCTTTGATTTATCTATTCCTTTCTAGAAGATAGAACTGTAGTGCCGTAAACCGCTTGGATGGCATCCTCAACCTCACTGATATGGCACGATACCTTCGGCGACGCAGGCTTAGGTGATGAAAATTTCGTGCATTTCAATCCATCAGAAAAGAGTGCAGCAAGCTTGCTCAAGCCTATGTAAATCAGATTCGCTGCCACCGACCTAAAACTGCTGATAAATGTTAAATCGATTAAGGCGTACTCAGGATCAAGAAACAGAAATATGGCTTTTGGCGAACGGTGGATATTTGCCGAAGTCTCAAGCTGCACCAACAGGAGTATTGATCGCCGATCAGCTCAGAAGCTAGTTTGCTGCCAAGAAGATTCTGACAGGAGTAAACCCCAGATAGCCTAAGGGCTTGAATCATCGAGCTGTAAACTCACATAGAGCGACCAGATTGAGGGAAAGGCGGATAGGCCGATTTTAATCCCCCAGCAAGGAGCAAGGTTTTCGGTCTGCTTTTGAACCGATTCGTCATCCCTTCCACCCCTTTCTGCATCAACTTCCAGTCATTGAGCACTGTGAAAGTGGGTAGGAGATCACTCGGTTGAGCTCTGCTGCGAATCGCTGGACTTGGATGCTGCGCGTTGACATGCAGTGCCTTACTCTCAAGTTCGGAAGTGAGTTTGACATTCCTATTGCAATCTCTTTTGGAACGATTACTTTGCGTCTCTGCCAGCGATAGTTTCGCGACCCGCTTCAAACATGACTCATCCTAGAGTCAAAGAAGATAATTTTGTCTCTCTCGACAGGGAAAGCACTCTTTAAGAGGATAGAATCTGGAATAAAGAATAAAATCTGGAGTCTTGAGGTAGAGGATGGGAATAAGACCGGGGTTAAAAGCTGACGATAATCGCGAATCCTATATTCCCTATCGACGGAAAGATATTATCAATCTATGCCTCAATGATGGAATATTAGACTCTGAAACTGCCGAAGAATTCCAATCATTCTGCGATATCCTCTCGGCCTTTTATCACTTTCAATTCCATCACGATTTAGAAACCATCAAAGATAACTATCTCGTTTTTAATCCCGATTCTGAGGTTCGTCCTCTTTATGAACCCAGCCTAGAAGAATATGAACACATGGGCTCTAAGGTTGTTCAAGTTTTTGAGCAGATTCTAGAACGGGCCAACTATCGCCTTACCCCCCAGTCAATGATTCAGCAAGCCTTGGATGATCAGTCTCTAATGAATCTTAGAACTGAGGTGGATTTTGGTGACTTTGAAGAGTTTCTTTGCTACTACCGCGGACATAGGGAAACGACTATCCCTGTCAAAAAGTTCAGTTTTTGGAAAAAAGAAAAGAAAATAGAAATTCTAGAGCGACTAGTTCTACTAATTAAGTTCAAAGGCAAAGGCTATTTTCAGGCTAAACAGGTTAAGGGAAAACAGAAGAAATTATCCCAGAAATTCATTCCAGGGAAAATGTATGTCTATTTCTATAAAAACATCCCCAAACTTGATTTAGAACTCTTGTTCCCGAATATTCGGACGAGTATGACTTGGCGAGATCGGTTAATCCTTGCGGTACCTGCTGTCGGAGCTGCAATACCCGTATTGTTGAAGATGTTGCCCAATATTCTGTTGTTAGTTGCTGCGATACTCCTCGCTATTGATGCCCGCTCTACCCTGCAAACAATGAATGTAGAAGCGGAGCAAGCTCGAAATATTATGCCCGTCTTGATTGCGACCCTAACGCTCGTGATTGCTGTGGGTGGCTTTGGATTCCGGCAGTATAACCAATACAAGAATAAGCAAATCAAGTTTCAAAAAGATGTAACCGATACTCTGTTTTTTAAGAATTTAGCTACTAATGCAACTGTTTTTCATCGGCTAGTCGATCTAGCAGAAGAAGAAGAGTGCAAGGAAATTATTCTGGTTTACTATCATCTGGTTAGTAGCCCTATCCCCCTCACGCCAGAGGAACTCGATGCACGCATTGAAACATGGATGATTGAAAAGACTGGATCTTCGGTTGATTTTGATATCAATGGCCCTCTTAGAAATCTAGAGTCTATTCATGGTGATTTGATGTCAGTGCATACACAGAAGGCTTTGTTGGAGTATGACGAGCAAGGACGGTGTCAGGTGTTATCTCTGAGGGAGGCTAGAGCCGTGCTCGACTATATTTGGGATAATATTTTTGGAAGTGTCGCAACAACTGCGGCCAATCAACCGCTAACGTAACCTATCATCCAAACTGTATAGCGGAATCGATGCTAGGCTATATCTCCCACCCCTTGAAACGAGGGGGCAAAGATACTACCCGAACTTTTCTCTTTTGGAGTTGTATCCTTGCGATAAGGAGATACTTGGATCCAGTGTTGTTGCCAGATATCTAAGGAGTGGAAGTACTCATGGCTGATCCCATTAAAGTCGTTCTGATTGAAGACTCTGCCGTCGCGTTAGAGATTTTGAAGCGGTTGATCGATTCATCCCCTGAAGTGCAGGTTGTTGGAACAGCTCAAGATGGTGAGCAGGGACTGTCTGTTATTGCACAAACATCACCCGATGTCATTTGTACAGATTTACTAATGCCCAAGATGGATGGTCTTGAGTTCACCAAAAAGGTGATGTCCGATTCACCGCGTCCGATTCTAGTGGTTAGCAATGCGGTAGACCCAGGAAATGACGTTGATAATATTTTCAATCTTATGTCAGCAGGTGCTTTGGACTTCTTCCAGAAGCCAGTCTCTGGCACTTCGATGGACTACGAAAAGCTCAAGACTACAATGATTCAAAAGATCAAGGTTTTAGCAAGCAAAGCCTAGTCGCACTGAGGTTGCAACACAACTTTCCTAGACGTAAAGTTCAAACCTCCAATCTTCAATTCATCATGTTCTCAGAGAAGCCTCTTACGATAAAGGTATTGAGGTTAGAGAGCGTTCGCTGCACATCTTCTGTTGCTGCAAGGCTAACAACTCATTTATTTCATCTGGTGTGCATGTTTTCTGGCCCTGCTATCTGTTTGACAGATAGATGTTGTGTTCAGGTAAAAAATTATGGCTACTCGTATCAATCAAGCGACAGAACTGTCTACTCAACTTGACTTAGAGGCCCAGGCTAACAACAATTCTAAGGTTGAGTATTGGGACAAGTATTGCCAGCTTAATTCTGGAACTGATGCTTGTCGCCTATATGACGTTTAATGCTTCTCTCAGCGCGGGTAAAGGCATGATGCTTTTACCCGCGCTATTTGAAATAAGACTCTTGCCTATTGGGATCTCTCCAGCGACGGCTGAGCTTGAGTGCTGATCAGGTATTTTTAGAGCTGACTCCTCAGCGAACTCTGATACAAATGAGTTCTGAAGTACAGGCGACAAGAATGTCATGCTCTCTAAGCCAGCAGTCATTTATTGAAGCTTCCGGGGGGGAATTCCAGGTTAGGAGTGGTGTTCCCTCTGTCGTTACAATGACTAGTTTTTTGTAGGTATGAATGATAATTACGTCATCGAATACTCTCAACCGAATAACGCCCCACTTGGCTGAGCCGACATCAACATTGAATTCGTTCAGCTTCTCTAGAGAAGCATGGTCCCAAAAGCTTATATGTCCCTGCTTGTCCGATGACACAAGGTAGTGGCGATTGGATGCGAGCTTTGGCTGCCCCATTCCTGTAAGCAAGGTTTTTCCTCTACCGCCACTCCGTTTGAAGGCTCGGCACTTTTGGTCTTCATAGCCACCATAGAGATAATTGGGGCCAACCGCGATGCTGCCCATATATTTTTTTACTCCAGCAATTTTGATGTTGCAAGAATTTCTGATCTCCCCCCAATATGTGCCCCACCAGAGTTCCTTCTCATAGAGCGCAAACATGAGGGGATTAGGATCTATCTTTGTGATGTTAGGTGGGTGGGTGCAAAGTGGTTCGTTCCAAATCGCAAGATGACCCGGCATGCCAGCATAAACTTGTCCATTGAGTTCTGTAATATCAGAGACTAAACGAGGGGTATCAAGATCACAGAGTTTTTCATGGGTCTTTGGGTTCAGCAGCAGGAGTTTCCCGCCTGCCCCTAATTCTTTGGCATCGGCGCCGATATAGATCACGTTGTCCGTCAAGAACAAACAACGTAGAGTGAATTAATCTAAATGGAGACTTGTCTCTTCTTTGATCACTTTCTGCTCCGCAGCTCGGTTCAAGAACGCTATGATTTTAGGGATCTTCGCTTCGCCAATCATTCTGCAATTCTAAATGCCCTCAGCGCTCCACATCTTAGGCATCCGGCACCACGGTCCTGGTTCTGCCAGTAGCCTGCGACAAACTCTCAAAGAATTACAGCCAGATATTTTGTTAGTGGAAGGACCTCCAGATGCGGAGGATGTTCTTGAAGCCCTTGCTCACCCTGACCTGCGGCCCCCGGTTGCACTGCTGATCTATGCACCGGATCAGCCTCAATCTGCCGTTTATTATCCGTTCTCAATCTTTTCACCCGAGCTGCAGGCCATTCAATATGGCCTAGAGCAACAAATCCCGGTGCGGATGATGGATTTACCTCAGACGCATCAACTTGGGTTGCAGCAGCTAGAAAAAGAAAAGGCTGAGTCTCTTGCATCAGAAGAAACGCCAGCTGATTCTGGTACGCCTGCAGATGCCTCTGAGTCTGAGAAGCCCAGTCTCACCACTGTTGACCCCGAACCTCTTGTGTCTGAACCTCTAGAGACGGAACCACAAGAGATTGATGGTGCTCAAGAGCCAACAGCACCGGACGTTCTGCGAATTCGTCGTGCCCCTCTTACTTGGTTAGCCCAAGCAGCGGGCTACAGCGATAGCGAGCGCTGGTGGGAGCAACTGGTGGAACAGCGGCAATCCCACAGCGATATTTTTGCTGCCATTTTGGAGGCAATGCAGGCGCTGCGTGAAGAGTATGAACAGGTCTTTCCCCTCAATCCAGAACAGGCTCATGACCATCGAGAGCTGCTACGGGAAGCCTTTATGCGCCGGACGATTCGGAAGGCGAAAAAAGAGGGATTTGAAAAGATTGCGGTGGTCTGTGGCGCTTGGCATGGGCCTGCTTTGGCGATCGCGAAATATTCCGTGAAGGATGACAATGCATTACTGAAGGGACTGCCGAAATGTAAGGTCAAGTCCACCTGGATTCCCTGGACCTATGAACGCCTCACCTGGCGCAGCGGGTATGGGGCGGGAATTGAATCACCGGGCTGGTACCATCATCTCTGGTCTCACCCTAAGAATCCTACTGTTCACTGGCTGACGCGGGTGGCGCGTCTATTGCGTCAACAAGATATTGATGCCTCTTCCGCCAGCGTGATTGAGGCGGTTCGACTGGCCGAAGCGCTGGCTGCGATGCGCCATCGCCCGACTCCTGGTTTAGAGGACCTCAATGAAGCAACCCAAACAGTGCTTTGTTTTGGTGATGATCTGCCCATGAAGCTGATCCATGAGCAGTTGATTGTGAGCGATCGCCTCGGTCAAGTGCCAGAAGATACGCCCCTGGTTCCACTTCAGCTTGATTTGCAGCGCCTACGAAAGACCTTGCGCTTGAAGCTAGATGTTGTGGCTAAGGAACTGGAGTTAGATCTAAGGAAGCCGAATGATTTGTTGCGATCGCAACTCTTCCACCGACTCAACTTACTCGGCATCCCCTGGGGAAAATCTACCTATAGCCGGAGTAAGGGCACCTTCAAAGAAGCATGGCGCATCCAATGGGAACCGGAGTATGAACTCGCTTTGATCGAAGCCGGTCAATGGGGAAATACCATTGAGGCTGCCGCCATTGCCTATGCTTGCCATGTATCAGAGGCCGCGCCAAATCTGCCTGCATTGACTGCACTTTTGGATCAGGTCTTGCTGGCGGATCTCCCCAGTGCCATTACGACCCTGATGACCCGTCTTCAAGCTGAGGCGGCTGTGGCCAGTGACATTGCGCACCTGATGTCTGCTCTGCCGCCCCTTGCCAATATTTTGCGCTACCGCGATGTGCGCCAAACCGATACCGAAGGGGTCGCTCAGGTCGTCGAGGGTTTGATGATTCGGATCTGTATTGGTCTGCCAGGAGCCTGTGCGTCTCTCGATGATGATGCCGCCACCGCAATGGAGGAGCACTTAAACAAAACCCACAGTGCTGTAAAACTACTCCAGAATGAGACTTACCTCCAAGATTGGCAAGGCACATTGCTCCAGCTGGCCGATCAGCAGCAGCTTCACGGTTTGCTGGCTGGGCGGTGTTGTCGTCTCTTGCTCGATGACGGTTGCCTTGATTCTGCAAATGCGGCTCAGCGTCTCTATCTAGCTCTATCCACCGCCAATGAACCGGCTCAAGCTGCTAACTGGATTGCCGGATTTTTGCAGGGAAGTGGTCTTTTGTTAATTCATGATCAGACCATTTGGCCCGTCCTGGATCAATGGATCACGCATCTTTCCGAGGAGGCCTACACCTTTCTGTTGCCATTGCTCCGGCGGACGTTTGCAAACTTCACGGCTGCAGAACGGCGTCAAATGGGGGAACGAGTAAAACAAGGAAAGCTAACCGCATTAGTGGCAACCGCCAGCCAGGAGATCGATGAAGATCGTGCTAGCAGTGCCCTTCCCTTAATTGCCCAACTTTTAGGACTGCAGCCATGAGTGACGAACGCTTACGACGATGGCGACTGATTCTCGGGGGCGGTTCCGCTGATGGAATTGCCAGCGAAGGGTTTAGTTTAGGATCCTCCGATGCCGCTATGGATCAGGCCCTCTCCTCCTTGTACGATGCCCAAGGCGGCAAACGATCGGGGGGCTTAGGTAGCTCCTCCCCCAAGGTGGCGCGATGGCTCGGAGATATCCGCAGTTATTTTCCCAGTACAGTAGTGCGGATCATGCAAAAGGATGCCCTAGAGCGGCTCAATCTGCAGCAAATGTTGCTGGAACCCGAGATGCTGGAGGCGGTGGAGCCTGATGTGCATATGGTGGCCAATCTCCTGTCCCTGAGCGGCATCATGCCGAGCAAGACCAAAGAGACCGCTCGGATCGTGGTCAACCGTGTCGTAGAAGAACTGCTCCGAAAGTTATCGAATCCCCTACAGCAGGCTGTCATGGGCAGTCTGAACCGTGCGGTCCGTAACTCTCGCCCCCGCCACAATGAGATTGATTGGCACCGCACTATCCGCGCCAATCTAAAACATTATCAGCCAGAGTATCAGACCATTATTCCTGAACGCAGGATTGGGTTTGGCCGCAAGCGATCGTCTCTTAAAGATATTGTCTTGTGCGTCGATCAAAGTGGTTCAATGGCTACCTCTGTGGTCTATGCCAGCATTTTTGCTGCCGTATTAGCGTCTCTACCGGCGGTCAAAACCCACATGGTGGTTTTTGATACCGCCATCGTCGATCTGACCGAGATGTTGCAAGATCCCGTCGATGTTTTGTTTGGCACTCAGTTGGGGGGCGGCACCGACATAAATCGGGCCGTGAGCTATTGCCAAGGCCTGATCCGCAAACCCCAGGACACCATTTTTGTTTTGATCAGTGATTTATATGAGGGCGGCGATAACCGCGCCATGCTCAAACGAATGGGGAGCTTAGTGCAAAGCGGAGTCCAATGTGTGACGTTATTGGCCCTTAACGATGACGGTGC
The DNA here is from genome assembly GCA_937951315.1 of uncultured cyanobacterium. GTDB lineage: Bacteria > Cyanobacteriota > Cyanobacteriia > Thermosynechococcales > Thermosynechococcaceae > RCC1774. The sequence goes on along the minus strand of CALFCG010000061.1, from coordinate 1,702 downwards.
CCCCTGTTTTGATCACGAGAATGCAGCTAAGTTTGCGGCCTTGGGGATTCCCTCATTTGCCTGCAGTCCGGATCAGTTTCCGGGGCTTATGGCAGTTGCGATCGCACGTCAAGATCTCAGCCAGTGGGCCGCCAAAGAAGAAATCGTAACTGCAGCCATGTTGCGCTAACTATTTTGATGTCGATATACACCTTTGGGGCTGACAACATTGTTAAAGAGCTACCGGAAGACCGGGCAAAGGAATGACAGATTGTCTTGCTGTGTATACGCCACCTTTATTGATGAGGGTGAATAGAACAGGCATACAGAAAACTCAGGCATTCCTCAACTTATGGGGGGAGGGCTAGTTGGCGGGGAAAGGTATCAGCGATATTTGTTTGTCTTGGCGCTTAGCATTTGGGGGAGGGGTAAAGGTGAACGTATTGTCAGGGATAGACTGCAACGGCATCGTGTTCAAAACTTTTTCTTTGAGTTTGAAGTTGATTCCTTTTTCCTGTCCGTTCATATCCACTTGAGCGATACTTTGTTGCTCTGGTGAAATATGGGCTGAGAAGTTGAAATTTTTCTGAAGATCAAAGTAAGAGTACACTTGGTATCCCTCCTGTTCCGTCAGGCTCAAGGTGCCTTTGTCCTTACTGAGTTGACCAACATATTTCTGTAACTCGGCTTCAACAAATTTGACCAGCGAGTCTTCGGACTGACTGTCCTGTATTTGGCGCACACGGTCTCCCACGCCGCTATCGAGCATAGAGGTAATTCTCAGAACTGGGCCGACCATGAAGTCATCTTTTGATTTGCTGAAGCTGGCATAGTCGGATACGGAGTAGATGCCCTCGTTGGGGTTAGAAATCCAAACCTGGTTGCCATCCGAAATAACAAGGAACTGGTTTTGAACCTCGCCCTGCGAATCTAAGACTGATATATCAGTACGAAACTTATTCGGTGCCTCAGCAATCGTTTTGATTTTTGAAAGCGCTTGTAGAGATGTGAATTCGTCGCCTCCAGAGATGGTGATTTCACTCTCTCTAGAGTACTGGCGGTTCCTTAGAAGCTCAAAGGCAGACCGCACCAGCAGCTCAAAATTGATGTCTTTGCTTGCTTCACTTTGTGCGTCGAGGCCCTTAGTTTGCGTAGGCTCAACCGTTTGACTGAGTGACACTTCCGCTGAGAGGGCCGGGGTTGCAGCCGTCATTAAGATAGCGGCTAACAATACGTTTCTGATTCCGATGGGCATAAATAATTTCTCTTGACTGATTTTCTATTGGAGCATTCTCGCAACCCGAGTAGCTTCAATATTTTAGGTGGCCTGATAATAGACTTCTATCTTCCGACGCAACCATTGCTAGATTTGATTCCCGATGAACGATACATGCTCCCCACTGCTATTATTTAGCTTCAAACTCATGGTCTCATAGGCTTGCAGGATAACGAATCTGGCAAGTTATAAGTTATTCTAATCAAAAAAACTGTTGACTATATCTCTGGGTATAAAGCTTAGCCTTGGATTATCAAGCACTCTGAGAGCCTCTGCTGGCTGAATTACCCACAACGGCTCAGATGAATGCTATTCAGTCTCTAGCTATACATACCGGGGGAACATGCCATGCAAACTTCTAACGAGAATATAACCTTACTCACAAGTTCAGAAGATTCGAACACCGTTTTTATGCTCAATGATGTCATCTATCGCTTTGATGGTATT
>CALFCG010000060.1 GCA_937951315.1 uncultured cyanobacterium | reverse complement strand
CGGACGAATCTACCTGCAGAAGGAGATCAACAAATCCATTGCACATCACGCATTCACCATCAAAAAAGACGATGGGTTTCTCTTCAATAACAGCCTTAGGAGTCTCACCACTTATTCGAATATCTTGCACGATCTTTCTTCTACAGATACTGGAGGATACAAAAACGATTTATGACGGCGCATCACAGCCTTATACATTGAAATTAACTTGCCAGAATATCTCCAAGGCATAGGCTAAATAAAGACTTAGACGCATCCATAACGGTGTCCGATAAGATTAGAGAAACAGCCATGCAAAAGGGATTGAACCGAAAGGATGTGAAACGTCTCTGAAAGAGGTTTGACCTCAAAAAATGAGCTTATCCCCGCAAACACAGCAGAAAAGCAACAAAATAGCTCAATTTTGTCATTAAACCCAGAACAAGAGCATATTCCAAATATCTACATTGATTGGCATAAAAATGACAGCAATCGGGGATCTTGTCTTCACCTAAGTATGTCAAGATGAGAAAACTTTTATAAAATGTAAACCCAAGTTAACTTATTAATATAAATCTTCTTTAATGTCCATGCAGCCAGAGTCTACCCTTAATCAGCTTCGGGAATCGCTCCCATCCGGCGAACTTCCATCGAGCTATGGTGTGTATTTTAAAAATACCTTGGTGGCTCTCTGTCATGCTCTGGAAGATCATATTCTGCAGAATTGCAGCCAAGATCCTGATCAACAGCCTCTTGTTCTGGTCACATTTCAGCAGGGTAAATGGTACCTACAAGAAGCAGAACGCTATTTAGACATTGCGCGTTGCTCTCGTCACATTGCAGTTGCAGCCGTTCCTGACAGTGGTTTCGCAAATCACAAGACAGGACAACTTGAGAATGTGTCCCTTGTTCACCTCCACCCCGAAGACTCACTGGTTAACGAGTGGAACCTGATCATCATCGCACCGGGATATGCCTCAATGGTGCTCTGTCACGAGTTGTCAGACACAGACTACCAAGCCCAGAATCGTCCCGAAGCCGATATTGAGCGCAAGTTTTACGGGCTATGGACCTTTGAACGCACCCAAGTCGAACAGACCGCAAAAATCTTAATTGAACGAATGCGTTCCTATGACACGGAACTGGCAGACCGCTTAACAGAACAATGTCAGAAAATTCATAATTGCGTTGACGTTGCCCCCATCGACTTAAGTGGCGTTGTCTCCCGCATTGTGTCCTATTTACAAAGCAGCCAAGAGCAGCTTGTCACAGTTAGCCGCCAAACCCGTGAGTTCTGGGGACTAGAGGGTCAAGCGCTTCGCCTCAACAGAAACCTTGCAGCGAATAAACTACAGGCTTTTCTGCGAATGGCCCAACGGGTTGACGAACGAGACCACGCGAATCCTGTTGCATCACTTCAGGTTTCGGCACTCTCAGAAACCCTCGGCCAAATGCTGGACCTACCAACCATTAAATTAAGACGGTTACGCCTTGCAGGTTTGTTATTCCGCGTCGGCTTATCAGAGGCACCCGCTGAAGTCTTTACGGAACTATCCAGTGATTTAAAGGACTCGACCAGAGATCTCTGGCGTGAACGCACAGTCCTAGGTGCTCAGCTCCTAGGAGCGATGCCAGAACTCGAACCTATTGCCAACATTATTCGCCACCAGCGTGAGCACTGGGATGGCAGCGGTCGCCCAGAAGGCCTCCAAGGGGAAGATATTCCTATTGAGTCAAGAATTTTGGGACTGGTCGCTCGGTTTCAAGAACTCACCCAGGCTAGAAGCAACCGGCCAGCAATGAGCCTTGATGAAGCCCTTGAAAAATGCAAGCAGCATAGCGACCATCGCTACGAGCCCTCATTAGTCGAGACCCTTGGGAACGTTGTCCGTTTAACCGAGATGGGGTTAATGCAGCTCCCCAATCAACCCAGTCAGGTTCCGAAGGTCTGGCTAGAAGATGCACCCAATTCTGAAACCCCTACCTCTGAACAAGCTTTATGAATCCATCTATTGACGTAGAGGCAATTCGCAAGGGTACCGCTAAAGATTTAGTCCATGCCTCTTTAGCGGGTACTGATTTAGCAGGCGCTCAACTTGCACAAACCAATTTGTCCCAGGCCAACCTAGCTGGGGCCACCTTAAGTGGTGCAAACCTTCAGCAGGCAGTGGTGCGAGCCAACTTGAGAGGTGCTGATTTAGGTGGCACAGACTTAAGGGAGGCAGACTTCCGCAACGCGGACCTACGCGGCGTCTCTTTCATAGAAGCGAAAACCCATCAAACAAGCTTTGCCGGTGCATTTATGGCCGGTGCTGTTCTCAGTCACTTAGACTTGTCAGACACAGATCTACGAGGTGCCGATCTTCGAGGAGCAACGTTGACCGGCACAAATCTACATCGTGCAGATCTCAGTAATGCAAACCTTGCAGGGGCAGATTTGTCCCAAGCAAACCTAGAGGAAGCCAATCTTAGCGGTGCCATTTTGAGAGGAGCTAATCTATCTCAGGCCAATCTTCTGTGCGCTCAGGTTGATCAGGTCGCTTTACAAGGTGCTGTTTTGGACGATACTTGCGTTGAGGGTACAGGCTTAAACCAGGCCTAATTGCAATCTCTCACCCAAGCATCTAAGCATCTAGAGAAGCGTCAAGCTTTCACCAAGACCTCTCAGTCGAGCGAGTCGGGTAGGTCAACATTTACGGCCCAGAGAGTTTTTGTTGCTTGATATGTTGAACGGCTGCCATCAGCGCCTCTAACATAACTGCACAGCTTTGATCTGAAGATCTTGCTAGGGTCATAACTCCTGACTGCTCAACCGAGATAAAACCATTGATAGCAGCAGTCAGCATCCACATCACTTCAATGAGCTGTATATCTGTGAGATAAATGCTTTCTCCTGCAACCTTGGGATACTTGGCTATGCCCAGTGGCAGTTACCCCATCCTTCAAGCATCATCCATTTAGCTTTCAAAGCTGGCCCTGTGCTTACAATTACTGAAATAGCAAAACTCACAGAATCAAAATAGCCATGGACAATCGAGATAAATTAATTTGTACTATTTATGGCTTAACTGCATTGATTGCTCTCCCGGCAACATGGATTAACAATATTGCCTTTATGAATCAAAGCGATCACGCTGGATTCTCAATCGGAGAATTTGTTCATGATGCCTATGCCAATGCGGCTTCCGCCTCCCTCACGAACGACTTATTTGCAATTGCCACAGTAGCAACGATTTTCATGATTGTTGAAGGTCGTCGGCTAGAAATGCGTTTTCTCTGGGCATACCTTCTCCTTGGCCCGCTCGTTGCGATTGGCTTTTCTTTCCCACTATTTCTCCTTGCAAGACATCTCAAGCTTTCAAAACACAACAATGCTCTCGAAGCAGTGGGAAATACTGAAGTCGAGCAATCGCTAACTTGAGCCAATGCATTAAATGCTGCGATCGATCTCAATCTTCAAAACTCCGATCGCATCGCCTTGCAACGCTATTCTCACTCAAGTGAATTGTGCGAGAACCTGCTTCTTGCGGAACCGAGTCCCCTCAAAGGCATCGCGAATATTTAAGTCCCTGGCCTGCGACTTCTTATCGTGAAAATTGCAGTCAGCCCCTACAACTGGCGGGGTGATATTAAGCCCGAACATCACCACAGCACTATGTCTATTTATTGGATATACTAATTAAAACGACTATATATCCTAGTGACAGCACCTCAATCCCCATATGAGTACACAAGATTTTCGTTTAACGCCTAACCAGGAAATTATTCTGACAGCCCTTCAGTTCCACAGGCGCTATGGATTAGAGATTTTGCAAGCGATTGAGGAAAGTGGTGGCAAGCACATTGGCTTTAATTCCCTCTATCCCAATCTGAAAAAGCTGGAACAGAAAGGCTTCGTTAAATCTGAATGGGGAGAAGAAGCACCCGAAGAACATACCGGAGCCCGACGCAAGTATTACCGCATCACTGGCACCGGCACAGAAGCGCTTGAGACCAAACAATTACTGCTTACAAGCATTGCGAATTGGACACCAGAACCCAAGGGGGCTTGAGATGAGTGCAACGGATATGGAACTAGCGAGCAAGATGGGTCAATTCATCAGCCGCTTTCCAGAAGAGTGGCAAACCTATCAAGATTGGCTAAGAGACATCACCACATCGCATTGCGACCTGCAGGCTCGATACCCTACGTGGCAAGCCAGATTTATCTTTCGGTGGCGGCTCATTTATTTTTTTCTCTATACCTGCAGCATCATTGCCTTCCACCGACTACAACACTTATGGCGCCGTAAACGAAAACCTCTGAGCTTGGGAGAAAACGAGAATGTACCCATTAGCCGCGATTTCTTTCGTCTTCATCGGCTAGCGACGATAATAGCAATGGCGGAACTAACGCTTTGCAGCGTCGCCGCTTTTACGGGCATCATGTTGGCGTTTTATTATGAGCCCACGGCTTTAGGTGCCCATCGGTCTTTGGTTGCGATCGCAACCCAGATTTCATACGGTTCCCTCATTCTCAGTCTGCATGATATTTCAGGAAACGGTCTAATTGTCTTGGCTCTGATCCAAATTGTGGTGATGTATTTAGGACGCCAGTTTCTCGTGCCTTGGCTAGCAGCTTGGTTCAGCGGTCTATTGATGGCCCTCGCAGCTATCGGCCTAAGCTGGACTGCTATTGTCCTGAACTGGGATCAGACCGGTTTTTGGCGCTTCAAGATTGAATTGGGGACCATCGCATCTCTTCCACTTGTGGGGCCGGGACTGCAGAGCATCTTAACGGGAGGGGACGGCATCAGCAGTCTAACCGTTCAGCACCTATATACAGTGCACAGTTATATCCTTGCAATCTCAGGCATTCTAAACTCCATCACTCATCTCACCGCGCTTCTTTACCAAGAGCGAATGTGGAAATCAGAAGCAACTGAGTCCCTAGGTCGTAAAACAAAAGCCTGGAATAATTCTTCCTCCTCCTGAAACGAGATCCCATTGCTCCAACTAACCTTAATCAAAACCACGTAAGGCTCCACAAGCAATTCTCAGAATTCTCATTAAACAGCAGTTACTTCCTCAGCAATCTACCAGGAAGCCCCAGAATACAATCATTCTCACCTCAGATGCTCTCACTACAGTAAAGACATTGAGGTTGGAATAAAAACTAATGAACACTAACAAAAGATTCGCTCAGACAATACTCTCCACAGGTAGCAAGTTTGCTGTGGCAGGGCTTGCCGTCCTCTCCATCGGCCTATCACTTACCCCAGAGGCCCGTGCAGAGAAAGTTCTAGTCCAACGAGGCCCCAACAACGCTGCATCCTTCGTTGAGAACGACAATATCCCCGTAGACGCAAAGCTAGTCAATCCCAAGACAATTCAACCCAGTTCATATCCAGTTCTGCAAACCCGTGGTCCGAATAACGCG
>CALFCG010000059.1 GCA_937951315.1 uncultured cyanobacterium | reverse complement strand
TGCTGCTGAAACTCAAAATCAGAAATAACATCATCTTCTGGATCTGGGAGCGTGAGGTTGAGTTCGTTAGACCCCTCAACCACGGCATCTGACAAAACAATCTGAGATTCAACACTCTGCGCCATACAACATCGCTAGATAGGTAATAGTCGGCTCATTATGCCATATATGCAATGACGCTCTCAGCTAACGATCGCGCCGTCGTCATTCTAAAAATCTGGATTTCAGCGATTTTATGAGGTGTACTGAAGTCGTTCATCTTTTTCTCAAATGAGTCGTGAAACGGGCAAGAATTCGAGGACAAGCTTAGGAAATATTTACCAAAAAAGTAGCCTATACTACTAAAATTTTCTTATAATGGGTTCCAACGTGGGGTAAAAATGACAGTCGTCTGCAAGTCGTTTTTTTGACTTGTGTCAGATTTAGGTAAGACTGACTGCCGATAGACAGCTTTTATGTGAGTTAGAGATTGCGGGTAAGACAGGCCGTGGGTCTGTAGGTGGTCTGTGGCTGAGTTTTGGAGTTGGGCCAGGACTAGAAGTCTATCCATAGAGGATGCTTCTCTGTTTTGTCGATATTATTTTTCATGGCTTTAAAAAGCAGCTTTATTTTTCATGAATTTCAATACTCTAAATATAAATACAATTTCAAAAACACAAGTAGAATCCAAATCAATTTTGACACATAGAAGTGTTAAAGATTCTTCGATTCAAGCATTTCGAGGAATCGCCATCACTGCTGTTGTTCTCAATCACTCGATAGATAGTGCTAATACCTTTCATATCAAAGAAAATTTTATTCAACAGAATGGTATTTCTTTTTTGCTGGCACAGAGTGTAACATTTGCAGTTCCCTTTTTCTTTTTTATCTCTGGTTACTTTTCCTGTAAAAAGCCAATTAATTCTTTTTCTGAATATATCTTCTATTGTCGAAAGAAGTTGTCTAGAATCCTAATTCCATATTTCTTTTGGTCATTTTTTGTTTTGATTACTTTTGACTCCATGTATGGGTGGAATATTCAAAAGATAGCTGTCAATCTTTTGATTGGATATGTGCAGACACCCTATTACTTTTTGATTGCAATGGCTCAACTCATTCTTTTGGCGCCATTGCTCCGACGCTGCACAAGTCATAGATTTTTGAATATAGCTTGGATGTCAGTGACTCCGATTTCTTTATGCTTGCTTTACCTGAATAAATTTATTATTGGTTATCCACTCAGATTTAAGTTTTTTGCACCCCTCTTTTTATTCTGGGTTTCATTCTATTATTTAGGGATTTTGGTATCTACCAATAAAGATATTCTGCGATTTGTAGAACAAAAAAAGATATGGATTTTTTCTCTTTGTCTGTTTTTGTTCTTTGCTTCTTCTATTGAAGGTTTAGGGACCTATTTCCTGACTGGAGGAGGCCTAGTCAGTCAGATGAGGCTAATGACGGCTCTGTTTTCAGCTTTCTTTGCGCTCGGTTTGTTTTCTATTCGTAGGAGAGTTACATCTTGGCCAAAATTATTAGTGATTTTAGGAGACTATTCCTTTGGTATTTATTTGATTCACTCAATGCTGTTGCCCTCTATTAGTCAGAGATTGGGAAATTTCAGTTTCTTGGCTTTGAATCCAGTCCTCTACCAACTGTCAATTGCCGTATCAGTCTTGCTTAGCTGTTCTCTTTTAGTGGCCATGATGAGGATACTATTTGGGAATAGCCCTATTAAGAAGTATGTGGGTGTTTGTTGATTATCAAACGCTGCTCATCCTATGTGCCGAAAATATCGATGGTTCAACGGCGTTCATTGTGTTTATGGAAGACGTAAAGACTCCTAACGCTTAAAGGCTTGAGTTGGGTGCTTGCTTTCAGGTCTTGCTTGCGTATTGGATTCGAGTCGTTGTTCTAGGACGGTATAGATGGCGTCGGGTACAGGTGCTTTGAGGGCTCGCCCTAGCCGATTTTTCTTCTGAGCGGCTTTAAGACAATTTGCGTTGGGGCAAAGATAGGCCGATCGTCCCATGCCATGATCGAGCTGGATAGATTTCAGGGGGTGGGTTCTGACAATTCGCCAAAACTCGTGTCTGGGTGCAACAGTTCGACAGCTAATACAGCGTCGATAGTTGTTTTGCATGGGCTTCTCAAGTAGCGATGGGCTGTCAATAACACTAAGGTGCCCCATAGTACATTGCCAAGTTGTCAGTGTTTAATACACCGAAAGGACTGTGGTTCAAAGGACGCAGATATGCTTACCTTTTCATCAGCAGAGGAACGATTTTTCCCAATGCTAGACGCTTGTTAGGCTGCTTCATCTTACGAAGCTTAATTTGCTGGCTAAAGCGAGCAATCGTCTAAATCCAGATGATTAACAAGACATACTGACGCTTAGAATCAGAGCTTCCTTGTCATAAAGACACTATTTGGATCTGCCTTATAGGTGGCGAAAGGCATGCATTCCTTGAAGCCATGGGTTCTATACAACGTACGTGCGGGCTCAAAGAATGGCATTGACCCCGTCTCAAGACTTAAACGCTGATATCCCCGCAACTTTGCTTCACACAGGATGTGCTGAAGCAGTATCTTTGCAATGCCTTTCCTTCTATGCAAAAGACTCGTACGCATCGATTTGACCTCAGCATGCTCAGAATCTAACTCCTTGATAGCACCACAGCCAAGGAGTTGACCGTTGTTTTCCCACACTGTCCAGACAGTAATCTCAGGCTTCTTCAACTCTTCGAGATCCAATGCATGCTTACTGTCAGGAGGAGATACCGCCTTCATTTCACGAATGTGTTCCTCAAGGAAGCTAGCGATATTAGGACCTGTAAGGTTATCGATTCGTATTTCCATGCCTTACGTTTCTTTTGAGGGCCTCAGCATTTGGCCTGAATGGCTTAACGATTAGATGGCTTTGTAAATGATGGCGCCATCTGATTCACGGTTATCGACGCAGAGTAGACCATCAACACTTAGGCGATGGATGATGTTTTTAATCTCTTCAGGGGCGGCTCCTGTTTCAATGACACAATCGCTCAAAGTTGCCCCATTTAGATCTCGGCAGACTTTAAGGACATTGACATCTAGGCGCTCTAATGGTGCTTCTAAGACAGGGGAGTGAGGGTGCTCAGTTGACATCAGATGATGCCCCTCACCAACATTGACAACAACCTGTGGTGTGGCTTGATGCGGAGTACCGTAGAGCGCTCGATATTTCATGTTTTTTTCGTTCACCATGCTGGGGATGAGGGCGATATCGAGCAGTTGGCCGACCCCAAAGAATCCCCAAGTGAATAGGTATAAGACGCCACTGATGGGTTTACCGAGGTAGAATCGCTGGATTCCGCCTAACCCAAAAAAGAAGGCCAGCCAGAAAAGATAAGCTGTGCCGTTGTTGACCATCTTTTTGTCCTGCAAGTTCTCTGTTTCTACGATAGCTCAAGCATCTGATGACTTTAGGGTGCCCCTTTTCTGGGATTAAACGAAGCCCCATGGGGAATGCCATATTTATGGAAAACTGCCTTTGGCCGAACATGGATATAGTAGATTTGAGATCCTTTCGGGGTGCTTGCGTTCACTAATTGAGTTTTGCCGTGGCTGTTGCCGTTCAATCTTTACTGACCCCTGAAATTATGAAACCCGCTCGTTACTTGGGTAATGAGCTAGGGGCGGTGCATAAGCCGTGGGAGAGTGCCAATGTGCGATGGGTGCTCACCTATCCTGAGATTTATGAGGTGGGTGCATCAAACTTAGGCCACATTATTCTGTACAACATTCTCAATGCTCAGCCGCGACAACTTTGCGATCGCGCCTATCTTCCGGCCCTAGATCTCGCTATCAAACTGCGGGAAACCGAAACAGCTTTATTTGCGGTCGAATCCAAGCGCCCCCTCACAGACTATGACATCCTGGGTTTCAGTTTGAGTTATGAACTCGGTGCCACCAACATTCTTGAAATGCTGGACTTGGCAGGTATCCCTCTAACCTGTGCTGAACGAGCGGCTGAGACCGACAAGAACTATCCGCTGATTTTTGCCGGGGGGCAGACCGCCACGTCTAACCCAGAGCCCTACGCAGACTTTTTTGACTTTGTTGCCCTCGGCGACGGAGAAGAACTGTTACCCGAAATTGGCCTCATTTTGGAAGAAGGGAAAGCGGCAGGACTCAGCCGAGAAGCACTCCTGTTGGATCTGGCTCAGGTACCCGGAGTTTATGTACCGCAGTTCTATGACATGGCTGCTGATGGCTCGGTGCATTCTAACCGACCCGATGTGCCGAAACGCATTCTCCGGCGAGTTTCCGATCCGATGCCAGAGTATTCCATTGGCTTAGTGCCCTATGTGCAAACGGTTCATGATCGGCTCACGGTGGAAGTGAGACGCGGTTGTACCCGTGGCTGCCGTTTTTGTCAGCCGGGTATGCTGACCCGCCCAGCACGAGATGTGGATCCCGAACAGGTGGTGAACGCCATTGAAAAAGGCATGCGAGAAACCGGCTATAACGAGTTCTCACTGTTGTCCCTGAGCTGTTCGGATTACCTTGCCTTGCCAGCGGTGGGCATGGAAATTAAGAATCGACTCCAGGATCAGAACATTTCTCTCTCGTTACCGAGTCAGCGGGTTGATCGCTTCGATGAAAATATTGCCAATATTATTGGCGGTACCCGTAAAACTGGACTCACCTTTGCGCCAGAAGCAGGAACCCAGCGGATGCGGGACATCATTAATAAGGGGTTAACCAACGAAGAGTTGCTGCGGGGCATTAAAACGGCCTGTGAGCAGGGCTGGAGTAAGGTGAAGCTCTACTTTATGATTGGCCTGCCTGGTGAAACTGATGCCGATGTAATTGGTATTGCTGAGACGCTGCGCTGGCTGCGCCGCGAATGTCAGGCTCATGGCCGAAAACGCCTCAATTTCAATGTGACGATTTCGAACTTTACCCCCAAACCCCATACACCTTTTCAATGGCATTCGGTTTCCACAACGGAATTTAAGCGCAAACGGGAACTGTTGTTTGCCGAGTTCCGGCAGATTCGCGGGGTGAAGGTCAACTTCACTGACGTTCGTATTTCAGCGATGGAAGATTTTGTGGGTCGAGGCGATCGCCGCCTTGCTCCTGTGGTCCGTCGTGCTTGGGAACTGGGTGCGGGCATGGATTCCTGGTGGGAGAATCTAGACAAAGCATTTCAAGCCTGGACTGATGCGATCGCAGAAGCCGACCTTACTTGGAAATATCGCCAAGTTGAAAACGGTGAATGGAATATCTTTGAGTCGTCCGATTCTTTCGACAAGAACGATAACCTTCCTTTTGCATCGAATTCTGAGGCCGGTTATGAGGATGCTCAGAACGCAATTCTGGATGCTCCTCTTCCCTGGGACCATCTGGATACCGGCATCGATAAGCAGTGGCTCAAGGATGATCTGCAGCGTGCGTTAGCAGCGGCCACTGTTCCTGACTGCGCTTTTGAGGGGTGTTCTCACTGTGGTGTCTGCAGTGTGGACTTTGGCCATAATGTGGTGGTGCCACCGCCTGAGATTCCTGGATTTGTGGGACATTTTGTTCCCAACCAAGAGCGTGTGCAGCGACTGCGCGTTTGGTTTGGCAAGCAGGGCGATATGTCTTTGGTGAGCCATCTAGACTTATTGAGGTTGTTTGATCGCGTTGTACGGCGATCTCAAATTCCCATTGCCTTTACGGGAGGGTTTCATCCTGGCCCGAGAATTGCGCCAGCTAATGCCTTAGCACTGGGGGCAACCAGTCAAGGCGAGATCGTGGATTTTGAGCTGACGCAGGAGATGGAGGTTGAGCAATTCCAGCAAACGCTTTCGGACTGTTTGCCTGGAGATATTCCGATTTATCAGGTTAAAGCTATTGAGTTATCGGATCCCTCGGCTACGCAGGCCGTGCATCAGGCTGAGTATCTGCTCACGGTTTCGACACAGGAAATTGTGGACTCACACCAATGGCAGAATTGGATTGAGCAGGTGACGGCTGCTACGGAGATTACTTTTGAACATACGACCAAATCGGGAAAGAAGCGTATTGTCAATTTATGCGATCGCCTGATTGAGCTAGAGCTATCTCAAGTTGAGCCAACTCGCATTCGCTATGTTGGCACTTGCTGTAATGACGGCAATATCCTTCGGCCTGAGCACCTGATTAAGATGCTGGAGCAGGTTTCGGGTCAGACTGTCGAATTACAGCATATTCATCGTCAAAAGCTGATTCTCAAAGGATAAGGGCAGAGGGCATTCGTCAATGACTCAAGCTTTCTCCCTGTGAAGTAATGACTTGTTTGTACCAGTAGGCAGAATCTTTCAACGTTCGCTTCTGGGTGTCGTAGTCGACATGAATAATGCCGAACCGTTTTTGGTAGCCATAGGCCCATTCAAAGTTATCTAAAATTGACCAGAGGAAGTATCCCTTGGCGGTGACTCCAGATGCGATCGCATCTCCATAGGCCCCTATATACTTCTTTAGGAAATCAATTCTCTGGGGGTCATGAACCTGTCCATCCCTATGAACCCAGTCACTATTCGCCATCCCATTTTCAGTAATCACAATCGGAAGGCTATAGCGCTCATGGATAAACTTGGGTCCCCAATAAAGAGCCTCAGGTGTAATGGGCCAATCCATCGTTGTTCGAGGCGATCCCACACCGGGTGAAACAAAGGTATACCCACCATTTGGTTTAGCTTTGACCGTATATCCTTGATAAATATTGAGACCATAGAAATCGAGGGGCTGATGCATCGTCTTTAGATCATCAGCGCTGATTTCGGGGAGATGTTCGCGAAAGAGTTGTAGACCATCTGCAGGATATTCACCGCGCAAAATAGGATCTGCAAACCAGGTATTATTCCAGCAATTTCTTGCTTTGACAGAGAGGGTTGCTTTGCGGGCTACTGCTATATCTTCTGGGCTATCGGTGGCGGGTATGGCAACAATTCCCACGAGCGCTGTGCCAATGGTTGGAGGCTGCTGGGCGCGTTCGCGAATCACCTGTACGGATTTTCCATGGGCCAAAAAGGAATGGTGGGCTGCCAGCAGCATTTCCGATAGTCCTAGCTTCAGACCAGGCGCATGTTCCCCTTGCTGATGGCCGAGGCCAATAAAGCACTGTGGTTCATTTTGCGGAATCCAATGCTGGACACGGTCTGAGAGCCGATCAACAATGACCTGGGTATAGTCGGCAAACCAGTCTGCGCTGTCGCGATTGAGCCAGCCGCCACGACAGTAGAGATCGTAGGGATAATCCCAATGGAAAAGTGTGACCCAGGGCTGAATATTATGGCTTAACAGGCAATCAATGAGACGGTCATAGAAATCTAAGCCCTTTGAATTGACGGTGCCAACCCCCTCAGGGAGAACCCGAGGCCAAGAGATAGAAAGTCGATAGGCCTGCAGACCGATGTCAGCCATCAGGCGGATATCTTCTGCGTAATGTTGGTAATGGTTGCAGGCCACCTCTCCTGTGTCGCCACCAGCGACCTTGCCTGGTTGTTGGCAAAAGATGTCCCAAACCGATCGACCGGCGGCGGTAGTAGCCCCCTCAATTTGGTAGCTAGCGGCTGCAGCACCCCAGATAAAATCAGCAGGAAAGCGTTGATACTGTGTCATCAGGCCTAATTATTGAGTAAGACAGGCAACGAAAGCTTGAGAACTGAGGAGACGTTTCTGAGTTTTTGTGTTAGTCGTCTCAGCTCTCACTCAGCTTGGCATAAGCGGAGGCTAAATTTAGCTTGATACTATCAGCACAGTTATCAGAAACTTAGTTTGCTCTGTTGTCTTTGATTGTATCTTCAGTAAAAAAACTTTGGTAATTTTTCATACTTTATATTACTAAATGCTGTGTAGATCTTGTGTAAGAAATTGATACTGATTTTTGAAAATTTTTAAAGTAAAAAAATTACGACCTCTGACATCGATTTTCATAAACAACTACGAGCCGTGTAATTTTTTTGATTGGCTTGCTCACAGCAATCTAGGATGATTCTAAGTATCTATTTTTCATCAGATAAAAAACAATTTTAAGCCAATTAGATAACCTCACTTGGTACATTCAATTCTTCAAGTAGTGGAATAAAAAAATGAGCCTCTCTAATAATCTTGGCCTGTCTAATGCACTACCTAAATCTAAGCTAAAAATCAACGAGGTGTTTAAGGGCTGGCGCAAGCGCAGCCAAATTCATACTTTTCAAAGTTCAGATATAGGCCTTGATTTTTTTCTTGAAAAATCTCCGCACTGCTTGAATGAGTTTCATATGACTTCCCAAAAAGCAGGTGTCAGAAAAGGTGATCGCATCAAAGTTAATGATATTTCAAATCCCTTAACATTTATAGTTCGAGAAATTGATTCCTATATTGATACCCCAGACCTCTGGATAGCTCGACTGTCTGTTCTACAAGATGAGTCTTCTTAAGATATATTCGATACCTTATGTAATCTTTATCAAGCTCTTGGAGTGGAGGCAAATTTTGTCTTTACATGCTCTGAACCTTGGGCTATGAATCTTATTTTGTAATCTATGAGACAATCTTTCTGTATACTGATTGCTACCTTGAGTTAGAAGGTTTAGAGGTGTATGAATTTTCACTTCTATGAAATTTAAAAGCTTCTAGGGTTCCGATTCTGACTGTTAAGCAGAGAATGTCTGGTCCGAGAGAAGC
>CALFCG010000058.1 GCA_937951315.1 uncultured cyanobacterium | reverse complement strand
GCGATTTTAATCAGATGGGTCTCAGCAAGGTTGGCACATAGACTCAGAATTCTGAGCATTACGCCACAGAGAGACATCATTCACATCTCAGGTTACCCCCATACCTTAAAGCTATGAGGCTTAAGGTATCCCCAGTATTGCGAGCAAAGATCCTAACCCACATCCTGTTAGCGAGGGTATCTGTTCTCAATTTCCAACTGTCGAACAAGGGTGCTTGAGCCCCACCTCAGCCCTCCCACCGAATAATGGAGAAGCAGATTGAACTCATGAAGTTGCTCAACTAGCTTCAATCCCAAAAGCTGAACTCTATGCAAAAAATACGAGGCACTTTGACTAGGAGCATCTTTTAAGGGTGTCAGAAAACAGTCGCGAACAAACAACTATTGCTGGAGACCATCAGCTTCAATGGCGCTATAAGCATTCTCAGAACGCAGCCCCAACCACGGATCTGCATCCGAAGTCAAAAACAAATCGGCATAGACCTTGGTGTTAAGAGCTTCCACCGTCTGGGTCTCATCTTCTTCAAGAAACCATTGATGAATCTGGGCATGGAGCAGATACTCATTCCGCACGGTATCAAGGGCCATAGCCGTTTCAAAGTTCTTCACCGTCGCCTCGAATTGCGCATCTGGTTGTGGCCACTCAGCTGAGTTTTTGCTCAGCATCAGTGCTTGACTATTTTGATCGAGCTGAGCTTGATCTTGATGAAGCTCAGCAATTTTGCGCCAGGCGACCGTGTTGGTCGCTTCCTCTAGCTGTGTGCGATTGCGGTCAGCAGTAGCTGCCAATCCCAGAGCAGAAGAAAGTAGAGGTGTTTCCACGACCGCTTTTGTCATCGCGAGCCGCCCTGCATCAGTGGCAGATGGCTGATCCAGGGGCAAGGGGGCAAGGGCTGGAAGTTGATCAATACCCACATTTTCTAGATCGGACTGCCACTGATTTTGGGTGGCCGTTAAACGATTGCGGTGATAGTTTTGCAATGCATCTTGTTGGGTCAGCATGGGCACCCCAAACTCGCTGGTGGAGGCGGGGGGCTTGAGCTTAGACATCTCTTGGCTCAGGGCTTCAGCCTGCTTCAAATGGCTGAGAAAAGCTTGAGGTCCGTAGAGCCCAGGGAGAGCATCAAGGGGCTGTCCCTTCGCATTCAGAATGTAGTGAATGCTGTTACCGGTAAGGGTGCGCTGAAGTTTACGGCCATCTCCGTAATCGATGGTGACTTGAGGCACAGGGCGAACCGATTCCCAGTGAAGAATGTAGCGATCGCGCAGGTAGGTCGAGATCTCAGCATTGGGATACAGCGCCACTCGGAAAAAGCGACTGTTGGCACAGCTTAACTCTTGATCAAGATTGCCCAGCATACGGAGGGATAAGATGGGCTTGCCCGTTTCAGCAGCTTTGGCCTTAGCTGCAGCCAGATCGGTATGCCAGAACAAACGGGATGCATGGCAGTCTCGCTGTTTGCAGAGAGCATCAAGCGCCGTTCGAAGCTCCGGTTTCGGAAGTGTCTGTGTGCTGGGGGAATAAGTTTCTATGAACCGATCCAGTCCCTCTTGCCCCTGCTGTCTGTATTGCTCAATTTCAGTCGCAGAGAAAGCGGCATCAGGCTCTGCTAAGACAGGTGCCGCTATGATTGTAGGAGAGAGAAGAGTTGCGATCGCAACCCCAAAAATAGACCGATTCAACAGATTAAACATAAGATACCTTCACAGAAACCCCTATCTTTTTATAGCCGCTAGAGAAAAGAAGGGAAATGATCTTGATCACCTTGATAGATTGAAGCGGTCATCAACCAAAGCTGACTTTTAAGATTCTGCGGCTCGTCATGACAACAGTCACGGTGTCCCTCAACAATGGTAGCCAAGCGTCCCATCTATCTAGACCACCAAGCCACCACACCGGTTGCCCCCGAAGTGATCGCAGCCATGCTGCCCTACTTTGCTGAACACCCAGGCAATCCCTCCAGTGGCCACCTCTACGGCTGGGAAGCAGAGGCCGCAGTCAAACAAGCACGCATCTGTCTTGCCGAAGCAATCCATGCTAACCCGGAAGAGATTATCTTTACCAGTGGAGCAACAGAGGCCAATAACCTAGCCATCAAAGGTATCGCCGAAGCCTATTTACAGAAAGGTCGACACATCGTCACAGTCCAAACAGAGCATAATGCAGTCCTCGAACCCTGTCGCTACCTTGAGAAATTAGGATTTGAGGTCACCTATCTCCCCGTTCAGGCACAAGGATTAATCGATCTGCAGCAGCTCGACCAGACCCTGCGATCAGATACCGTTTTAGTCTCTGTCATGGCAGCGAACAATGAAACAGGAGTACTGCAGCCCCTGGCCGAAATCGGAGCCCTCTGCCAGCAGCATCAGGCCTTGTTCCACACCGATGCCGCCCAAGCCATCGGCAAAATCCCCTTAGATGTCCAAACCATACAGGCAGACCTCTTATCATTCACCGGTCACAAACTTTACGGCCCCAAGGGTGTTGGCGCCCTTTACCTCCGTCGAGGCACCCGAATTGCGCCTCTGCTCCATGGCGGAGGACAGGAGAAAGGCTTGCGATCCGGCACAGTAGCGACACCGATGATTGTCGGACTCAGCAAAGCCGTCGAGCTAGCAATGCTTCACCAAGCAACAGAGAGCCAGCAACTCTCCCAACTCAGAGAGGAACTTTGGCAACAACTGCAAAAGATAGAGGGCATTTATCTCAATGGCCACCCCACACAGCGACTCCCTGGATGTTTAAACATCAGTGTGGCAGGCGTCGACGGCAATCGTCTGTTGCGTGAACTGCAGCCTAACGTGGCCATTTCATCAGGGTCGGCCTGTGCCTCTGCTAAACCCGCACCCTCCCATGTTTTGACCGCTCTCGGTCGAGACGCAGCCTTAGCACGCGCCTCTCTGCGCTTTGGGCTGGGTCGTACCAATACGAGTGACGACATTGCTCAAGCGGCCCAGCATGTGATCCATGCCGTGACCCAACTCCGGTCAACGCAAGCTGCAACCCTTAACTCTTGAGGGGCAGCAACAGGCGACTGAGGACACGGCCATCGTCAAGCTGGACCACCTCTAGTTGTCCCCCCAACCGCTTCATCAGCGTTTTACAAGCCCTTAAATGTTGTCCCGGAGGAGACTGAAGCGTTAGAGACTCAGGATCATTAATCCTGAGATCGGCCACCATCTGAGGATTGACGATGCCATAATCCGTGATGGCGATTTCTAACCATTGAGCATTCGCCAGGCGACACCAGATATCAATCCGCTGCCCCGCCTTAGAGCGATAGCAGGCCGCCAGTAAGAGTTCATTCAACACCTGCTCCAACTTAGGGTTCACCCCCGGTGTGGTGGAACTAGAGGTGAGATTGTGAACCTGAGTCCATAGCTGTCGCTGATTCGCGAGGGTTTCGATCCGTGCCATCGACTGTTTGAGCAGCGAAGCCACAGGGAGGGAGGCTTCATCAAGATGGAACTGCCCTCTATCGGCCTGCATCAACTTCTCAATGCTTTCGATAGCAGCTTGACTTTGTGAGAGTAATTTCTGCGCAGTTGACGATTCAACACCGTGATTACTGAGCTTTTGCTGCTGAGTCACCGCAGTTTGACACTGGTATTCTATCTGACGATATTGGTACCAACTCAGACAGTTCAAAGATTCCAGCTGCTTGCGATTGCGCTTGAGCGAAACCATCGAGCGATAGCGACCCGCCAAGTGACGGGCAAGCATCGCAGCCCCTTCCACCAACCGAGTTTCCCATGGATACGCGTCAATGCCCGGCCTAAAAGCATCGCAAAAAATAACGGCCCCCAGAGGCTGATGGCGATCATTCTCCAGAATCGGCAACGCTAGCACCTGTCCTAAGGCACGGCCATTGAGCCATACACGCGTTTCTGGCGTAATATCCTGCACCGGTACAGCCAGAATATTCTCAAAGGCCCCCTCCTTGATATGAGGGGGCCCCAGGGAAGTCAAGAGACTCTGGAGCAAATCATCTTGCGCCATATCAATGGGCGTATGTTGCACCAGATCAAAATCAGGAGGTGAAGCAATGCAAGCAGCAATCTCCGCTTGACCCGCTTCCCACAGCACCACAGCAGCAGCCGGCACGGACAACACCTCAACCATGCCCTCTAAGGAAGCTTTGATCAAGTGTTTAGGCTTTGTGGCCTGATCTTGACGGAGCAAACTTTCCTGCACAATCGTATTCAGGGTTTGCTGTTGCTGGTTTTCAAGTTGGATATGCTGTTGTTCGCGACCTGCTTTTAAAGCCTCACACACACGGTCAAGCAGTTCACCATCGGCTGCAGTCCAAACTCTGGGATTGAGACCACCCACGAGCAGAATTTGATCGAGTTGCTGATCTTGCATAGTGTGAGCAAAGAGCAACGATTGGAGGCCCAAGGCATCAAGCTTGGGTTTCCAGGCCAACAGCCTTAAATCGTCAGCGCGGTCATCGATGGCGATCGCCCGCCCATGACGCCGCATCATATTCTTATCCACCTCACTCAGAGGCTGAAAGATTTCTTGAGAGGGCTTGAGCTGAGGAGTATGAATTTGGTGGATAATTTGAAAATGGCCAGTTTGCATATCCGCACTGACAACAGCCATCCACTGAGACTGGAGATAGAGACAGACCTGCTCCATAATTTGCTGCTGCGTTTGGGCCCAATCTTGCGTCTGGGTCGCGGACTGCAGAATTTGAACGATGAAGCGATCATGGCTGCCGTCTGACAGACTGGACAGACCCTCCTCCATCACCGTGGGAGAGGCGAGGCACGACAGTTGGGCAAAGGCTTGAATGAGCTGCTTTTCCTGATCTTGCCAGACCCGAGGCTCAGCACCTTCCACCGCTAAGAAGCCACAGAACTGTTGATTGATCATCACCGGGGCACTGAGGAGCGATCTCCGCTTCATTTGGTGCATCAGTCGAGCAGGTGCTTTAGTGGTCACAGCGCCGTGAATTTCGCTCACAGCGACAAACGACTCAGTTCGCAGCGCCTGATAAAAATGTTGAACGTCTGACAGCGGCACCTCAATAGAGGCAGACTTTTTACCGCGTGAGCGTTTGCTCATATCAGGCCGATAGAAAAGGCGCTGCCAAAAACATTGCTGATGGGTATCTAGCCAGTACAGACTCGTTTGTGTGGGTGCCAGTGCCTGATGGAGGGATTTCAGAATAACCCCCAAGCGCTCTTCAAACCCACTGATCAGCGTTAACTCACTGATGGCAGCCTGTAGAGCCTGATGAAACTGACCAGGAGACTGTCCCTGCGGTTGTAGATTTTGCAAAGCGGCCCCAAGTGCCGCAGAGAGAATAGATAAGTGGGTCATCTCTTCCGGTCGCGGATTCCCGCCCCAGTGGTGAGATCCCATCAGAATCAGTCCGTAGGGCTGCTCCTGATGCCACAGTGGAAAAATTAAGGCCCCCTCAATTTCCGTCCGGCGAGCCACATCTTGCCATTGTCCCGCCCGCTGATCTTTTTTCAAATTGGCAATTACGGCGGGCTTGCCCGTTAGTAAGACTTGATCAAAGTAGTCCCCTGGCAACACCTGAAGCCCCTGGTGGGCCCAGGCTGTTTTTTCGGACTTAGGCATGGCACACTGCACACCTGTGAGTTCGCGCTTACCAGAGTCATAGGTTGCAATCCAGATTAAAGGATAGGAAAAGGTTGCCTGAATAAACTCCAGGGCTAACCCCAACAGTGGTGCGATCTGTTGTTGAAGCCGAATTTGCTCTAAAACGGCTTGAAGAGCGACGAGCCGCTGTTCGTATCCCGTTCTTTCTGTACTGAGGGTCATGCGATCAACTTTCAGGTATCGCCTGCGATGACAATAATTGGGTCGACAGACATAATCCCTGACCCAACTTTACGTTTGCTTAGTGTTGGCCATTTAAGGGTCAACTCTAACAATGGACCTTAAATTTCTTGAAAACGGCCTGCCATCGTTGCCATTTTCAATTGTCATTTCTGGTCAATCTGCAACAATTCGGGCTGTGGCTCCCTCAGTATCAATCTGGAGCACGGCAGTCTCAACATGGTGTTTTTCCGACCATGCTGATTGCATCGCAGTTGCGATCGCATCTCCCATTGCAGCAGGACCTAACGCCAGCAACGTTGGACCCGCTCCGCTAATGACCATCCCATAGGCCCCCGCCTGGGTCGCGGCACGAGACACCGCCGCATAGCCGGGAATCAAAGATTGTCGATAGGGTTGATGGAGCTGATCCTGCAACGCAGCCCGCAACCAGTCTGCCTGGCCGGAACCTAACCCACGTATCAGCAGCCCCAGGTGAGCCACATTAAAAATAGCCGTGTCGTAAGAACAAGAGGCGGGCAAAACGTGACGAGCCGAGCAGGTGGATAGCTCAAAATTGGGAATGGCCACCACCGGGACAATCTCCGGAGACCAAGGCACGTCACAAATCGTCCAGGACTCCGTCTGCTGATCCTTCGCCGCGAGTTGGCAGTTACCCAGCAGGGCAGGCGCAACATTATCAGGATGTCCCTCCATCGCAATCGCCTGCTGCAATAGCTGTTGCTTGGTGAGGGGAGATCCCGCCAGCGCATTTGCCCCCATCAACCCCGCCACAATAGCGGTGGCCGAACTGCCCAAGCCGCGCGCTAACGGGACCCCTAATTGAATTTTGATCTGCACCGAGGGGACCGATCCATCCCCAAAATAAGCAGCAAAGGCCTTATAGACCAGATTGCTAGCGTCTGTAGCCACCTGCTCGGCCTCAATACCTTGAACCTGAATCTGCAGCGGAGAGGCCACCGTCGGCTCAAGGGCGGTAAATTGGAAGCTGTTATAGCACGTTAATGCGGCACCAAGACAATCAAAACCAGGACCAATATTAGCGGTGGTGGCGGGCACCTTTACGTCGAAAGTTGGGTTCAGCATCCGATTCTTAAGGGACTCAGACAACAACGGCTCATGCGTTCAGCTTTGAGCGAGCTCGCAAAGGAAAGGTCAAGGCTGCTTCTCATTAGACCATTGAATGTCCCTTTGATACTTCAGCGTCTCATGATTAAGAACAGACATTGAGGTCACAGACAGATGTTCATGATCGGCAAAGGGAATAACGCACCCGTGCCCGATCCAGAATGCCCAAAAGCCCGTTCAAGCACACCAAAAGACCCGAACATCGTCTCCAATGAACAATATGCAAGGATCTTCGTCATAGTCACGAATCCCGGATACTCTTGCCACCGTCACTATGATAAGTGGGTAAAAAATTGTAGGGTATCGATGTCATCGCAGCACCCTGACGCCACTGAGGACTCTTGATTTAGTGTTTCAACGTTTCCCCTCAACCACAAATCAGCCCAAGTACCGATTTCGTTGTCTAACCTGTGGCACGGAATATGCACCGGACCCCTTTCGCCTCCACTGCGACCACGATCATCCCCCCTCATTGCTGCGAGCGGTTTATGAGAGCAAGCAACTCACCGTCAAGCCCGAACTCCCTGGCATCTTTCAGTTCATCGACTGGCTGCCGGTTGAACAATACCTAGAGGATGTGGGTAAGCCCATCACGTACCAAAGCACCGGCCTCGCTCAGCACCTGGGACTAGAACAACTTTGGATCAGCTTTAACGGTTATTGGCCTGAACGCAATGCCCGCCTCCTAACCTGTTCATTTAAAGAGCTCGAAGCAATCACCGTCTTAGCAAGAATTCCCCAAGAGAATCAAAAGGTCCTCGCTATTTCTTCAGCGGGTAATACAGGCAGAGCCTTTGCCCAGATCTATTCTCGCTATCAGATTCCGCTCTGCCTCGTCATCCCCGAAAAAAGTTTGCCCGCCATTTGGGCTTCTGAATCATTTCATCCCTCGGTTCGTCTGGTGATCGTGAACAACAGCGAGGATTACTTTGATGCGATTCAGCTCGGTCGCTTGATTAGCGGCCTCGATGGATTTTTCCCTGAGGGTGGTGCAGCCAACATAGGCCGTCGAGACGGTATGGGTCTGACCGTCATCGATGCTGCGGTAACCTTAGGCCGCATTCCCGATCATTATTTTCAGGCCGTCGGCTCAGGGACAGGCGGTATAGCGGCTTGGGAAGCCAACCAAAGACTCCTGGAAGATGGTCGCTTTGGCGATCGCACCATGACCCTAAATCTTGCCCAAAATTCGCCCTTTACCCCCATGGTTGAGGCTTGGAAGACCGGTCAGCGAGAGATCGAAGAAATGACAGAATCTGTGGCCAAGACTCGTATCCGTCAGGCTTCAGCCAAAGTCCTCACCAATCGTCAGCCCGCCTATTCAATTACCGGCGGTGTTTATGACGCACTTACAGCATCAAAAGGGAGCATGTATGCTGTCACCAATGCAGAAGCACAGCAGGCCCGGAAATTATTTGCAGATCTAGAAGGCATCGACATTTGTCCTGCCTCAGGCGTCGCAGCCGCGGCTCTCCTGCAAGCAGTGCAGTCTGGTAAGGTTCATAAAGCAGAGACCATACTGCTGAATATTACCAGTGGCGGATTTGAACGCTTGCACAAGGAGCATCAGCTCCAGTATTTACAACCATCATTGGGGATAGAATCTGAGGCAATTAGCCCTGAATTGGTAGCCTTGCAGCAGAATAATTTTCGCCCAGATTACGTGAGTTAGAGTTTCGCTGGATATATGAGAGCTGGTATGGAATTGAGAGGAGACCTATGGCAAACATTGCCCTGACTGCATTGGGCTTGGTCACTCAACAGTCAAAACGTAATTTTACTCGTAAAACGCAGAACATCATTGAGGTCCAGACAGGGTTTCTCCGATCGCTGATCCAAGCGCATCAAAACACCGAATTTGGACGGGAATACGGTTTCTCCGAGATTCAGACCATTGAGCAATTTCGACAACGGGTTCCCATCCAACCCTACAGCGGCTTTGAACCCTATATTCAACGCATGGCAGAGGGTGAAACCAATATCCTGACAGCAGAGCCACTGATTTACTTCAACATCACCAGTGGCTCCACCGGGCAAAAGAAGTTGATTCCGGTGACGAAGCGATCGCGACAGGTCCTCTCAAAAATCAATCGAGCCGCCATCGGTTTTGTCACGGCTGCCGCCAAGCGAGAACGGATTCCGCTCGGTACGGTCCTATTCCCCGGTTCCATTAATGCTTTAGGCAAGACCAAGGGGGGAATTCCCTATGCCCCTGTCAGTACGAGTGATCTCCGGTTGGGGGAAGTCCTCTATCGGCAGATTGTGGCTTACCCTTCCGATGTGTTCAAGATTTCGGATATTGCGACACGTCACTATGTCTGTCTGCTGTTTTCGCTCCGAGATCCAAATATTCGGGTTATTTGTGCAACATTTCCGGCCTTGGCTCTGTTGCTCTGCGACTATCTTGAAAAATTTTCCGAATCTCTGATTCAAGATCTTGAGACCGGAACCCTCGCCTCAGACCTCAAACTTGATCCTCAAATCCGCCAAAAACTTGAAACGGAATGTACAGCCATTCCTGAACGTGCAGCACAGTTGCGACAGCTTTTTGAAGCCCATGGACGTCTGACACCCCAGCATGCTTGGCCGAATTTATCGTTTATTGTGACGGCACGAGGCGGCACCTCTAATTTCTATTTTCAACGTTTCCCGGAATATTTCGGACAGACCCAGATCTATGGGGGTATCTATTCTTCTGCAGAAGCAACCTATGGAGTCCATCGAGATTTCAACACGGACGGTGTGATTTTAGCCATTGAAAGTGGCTTTTATGAATTCATCCCGGAAAGCCAATGGGAGGCGGAACAACCTCAAACCGTTCTGCCCTGGGAAGTTGAGGTAGGTCAACGATACCGCATTGTGTTCAGCAACTTTAGTGGTTTCTATCGCTACGACCTCGGCGATGTTGTTGAAATTGAGGGGTTCTATGGACAAACGCCCCTGATCATTTTCCGTTACCGCCGAGGGGGAGTGATGACCTCTGTGGGCGAGAAAATAACCGAGTTCCATGCTCTGCAAGTGATGCAAAAGCTCCAGAAAGAGTTTAATTTAACCCTAGAGAATTTCTGCTTTACGCTCACCTATGACGCTCCCGCCCAATATCTAATTAATATTGAGCTAGCGGCGAACCAACAATTAACGGATCCGGTGGCCTTTCTGCGCCAGTTTGACGCGACTCTAAAACAGTTACACACAATGTATGCTCTCAAACGCCGCGATCAGGTTAAGCCACCGCACCTGAGAATTTTGGCTCCTGGCAGCTTTGAGCAGGTTCGACAGCGAATGATTCAGAAAGGAGCCGTCGAAAGTCAGCTCAAAATGCCCCACGTTACTGAAGATCGAGAATTTCTGGCCGGAACCACCGTCACCCAAGAAGTGAATGGGGATGTGATTGCACCGGTCCAAACCTCTTAGCCAGATCTAAAGGCCCAATGATTTGATTTTGTATGCGGATGAAAGGACTTGAACCTTCACACCTCTCGGTACTAGAACCTAAATCTAGCGCGTCTACCAATTCCGCCACATCCGCGTGCCGTAGCGTATTAAATAATAGCATCCACTAGCAGAATATGCGCACTTTTGCGGAGAAATCACCTTGCACTCGTTCGCAATCGGCGTACACTGGATCCGATATTACAGAGATGCGATCGCAACCCCCATGATTTCGCTAAGACATTGGAAACGCTTCACCCTCTTTACGCTATTGGGCCTCATGCTCGGCCTGCTGATGAGCTGTGTGCCTGGTCCATCCAGCTCCACCAGCGACGATGGCAGAGCTGAAGTTGAGTTCTGGACCATGCAGCTACAGCCCGAATACACCGACTACTTCAACGGCGTGATTCAAACCTTTGAGGCTGAGAACCCTGAGGTCAAAGTGCGCTGGGTCGATGTCCCTTGGTCGGCGATGCAGAGCAAAATTCTGTCCGCAGTGTCTGCCAATAAAGCCCCCGATGTCGTTAATCTCAACCCCGACTTTGCCTCTCAACTGGCCAGTCAAGATGCTTGGATAAACCTCAACGATAAAATTTCAGATGAGGTGCGAGCGCAATATCTCCCGAATATCTGGAAGGCAACCACCCTGGGCGATCAAAGCTTTGGCTTCCCCTGGTATCTGACCTCTCGCATTGCCATCTATAACGAAGACTTACTCAAAAAAGCAGGCGTCGACAAGCCACCCACAACCTATGCAGAGCTGGCTCAAGTCGCCAAACAAGTCAAAGAGAAAACGGGCAAATACGCCTTCTTTGTCACCGCTGTCCCCGAAGACTCTGGAGAGCTCCTAGAGTCCTTCGTTCAGATGGGCGTAGAACTCCTCGATGATCAAGGGAAAGCTGCCTTTAACAGTCCGGAAGGCAAAGCCGCCTTCCAATACTGGACCGATCTTTATAAGCAGGGCCTCCTACCACCAGAGGTGATTACCGAAGGCCATCGTCAGGCCGTCCAGCTCTATCAAGCTGGCCAAGCCGCAATCTTAACCTCCAGTCCTCAATTCCTAAAATCCATCGCCACAAACGCCCCCGACATCGCCAAAGTCTCTGTACCCGCCCCTCAAATCTCAGGTGATTCGGGCAAAACCAATGTCGCCGCGATGAATCTACTAGTTCCCAAAGACACCGACCAGCCAGAAGCAGCCTTGAAATTTGCTGAGTTTGTGACCAATCCCGAGAATCAGCTCACTTTTGCCAAAGCAGCAAACGTCTTGCCCTCGACCCAATCTTCACTGGCCGATCCTTACTTCAGCGAAGTCCCTGCGGATGCTAGTGCCTTAGATAAAGGCCGCGTCATCAGCGCCAGCCAAATGGAAAAAGCAGAGGTGCTCATTCCCGTAGTGGAAGATGTGAAGAAGCTCCAGAAGATTATCTACACCAATCTTCAGCAAGCCATGTTAGACAAAAAGTCCGTCGACCAGGCCGTCACAGACGCAGCGCAAGAATGGAATAAAGAGGTCTCTCAATAACAGAGATCTAAGTGAGAGCGAGCCAAATTCGAGGCAACTAGACTACAGCTGAGGATCAGTTTCATCCTCGGCTGAGTCTGGGTTCCCTGGCAACAATTCTTGCACCTGTTCCACGGCCTGCTGGGCCCCTTGCTTCATGGCCTCGAGATCTTCTCTCGTTTTTCGATAATCTTCTTTGAGAAACGCCGCAACATTGCCCGCTTTTTGCCCCAGCCCCTCTTGGTGCTGTTGCGGGTCGGTGAGCATCTTCTCTAGGGCAATGATTCGTTTGCTACCAATGCTCGAGACAGCCACCGGTGGCAAAAGATAAGTCCCATCCATTAAGCTTTGCCACCCCTTAGAGGTAAAAATATAGTGCAAAACGTGACCGGTATCAGGATCAAACAGGAGGTCCGTCACCTTACCCATCTGATTACCAGTGTCAGTCCATAATTCATGGCCAATGGGGGCTGCCATGGGGCCTGTGCCCTCAAAATCGGGGTCCCACTGCGGCCCCGTAATGACAATGCTATCAGCCCCAACGCTTTCAATTTGATCCCAGCTAAAAGCTTGGGGATGTCCCGCAAATAAACCCCCACCGCACTGGAATCCCACAATTTTTTGGGAGGGTGCATCGAGCAATAATTGAGAGAGGTGTCCCACCGTCTCTGACGTTTGTCGATCGATGACAAGGCGCTTATACAACTCACTACGCTTAACACTAGCTTGAGACATGACAAAGCTCCGCGGAAAAACTGACGGGGTATAATCTGACGAGGCAGCGACGCTGCTGTAAAGCATTCTTAGGTTACCCGGCATGCGTACGTCCCTAATCCTAGCGCTGATAATTTCGCTTTTAGCGATTATCTTTGCGTTTCAGAATCCTGTCGTTCTCGTGATTCGCTTCGGAATCTGGGCTGTGCAAGCGTCCTTGGCCTTTATCTTGCTCTTTACCCTTGCCATCGGCTTCATTGTGGGACTGCTTGTTTCAATGCCTGCCATCGTGAAGCGGAGCTGGAAATCTTCCCAACGCAAGCGAACGATTCAAGAACTAGAGCAAGAACTGCATGAACAAACACAGCTAGCTGCGGACCAAAAACGCAGGATTGAATATTTAGAACAAAACCTACCCCAAGGAGCTGAGGGATAGGCATAAAGCTGATATCAGCAGGCAAAAATGTATATTAGCCAAACCGCCCGGAAACATAGTCTCGGGTGTAGTCTTCTCTGGGGTTTGTGAAGATATTGACGGTATCATCAAACTCAACGAGATACCCCTGCTTACCCCCTTGCTCCGTTTCTGCGGCGTTGAAGAAGGCTGTTTTATCAGAGACGCGAGAGGCTTGTTGCATATTGTGCGTGACGATCACAATCGTGTATTGCTCTTTTAGTTCCTGCATCAGCTCTTCAATGCGGAGTGTGGAGATAGGATCAAGGGCTGAGCAGGGTTCATCCATCAGAATGACTTCAGGCTGAACGGCAATCGCACGGGCAATACACAGGCGCTGTTGCTGACCACCCGATAGCGACAACCCACTTTCCTTGAGTTTGTCCTTTACCTCATCCCACAAAGCAGCGCGGGTTAGGGACTTTTCCACTAACTCATCCATATCACCCTGGTAACCATTGATGCGGGCACCGAAGGCAATGTTGTTGTAAATCGATTTAGGAAAAGGATTTGGCTTTTGGAAGACCATGCCAATGCGCCGACGCACCTCTACGGGATCAACGTGCTTGGCGTAGAGGTCAATGCCCTGGAACGTAATATTTCCCTTAACCTTGGCCCCCGGAATCAAGTCATTTGTTCGATTGAAGCATCGCAGTAACGTACTCTTACCGCAGCCAGACGGACCGATAAATGCCGTAATTTGGTGCTTAAAAATATCGAGAAAGACATTACTGACAGCAACGGTTGAACCATAGAGGATTGAGACACCTTCAGCGCGAAGGAGAGGTTGAGTGGCCATCAGATCAGGCGAACCAGTTAGGGAAGGAGAAACAGACATAATTCAAATATAGCTCGGCACGAAGCAGGACTGAATAAGGGCTTTAGAACAACGACCAATGGAACAAACAACTCACCCACTCATAACGAAAAATTTCGAAGAATGGGTCCATTAGAAAACGGTTCTGCGAGTTAAATAGCGAGAGACAATACTAATGAACAAAATCAACAGAATGACAACGAATGAAGCGACCCAAGCCAGTTCCTGCTGATTTTGGTACGGAGAAATTGCAAAGTTATAAATCAGAACAGATAATGTAGCGACCGGCGCCCAAGCACCATTGAAGCCGAATTGGCTAAATAAAGCCGTAAACAAGAGGGGCGCAGTTTCTCCCGCCGCCCTTGCCAACGAAAGAGTGACGCCTGTGGCGATAAATGGCAAAACCGCTGGAAGCACAACACGGCTGACCGTCTGAAAATCATTCGCTCCCACTCCAATGGATGCTAGCCGAATCTCTCGGGGTATCGACTTAAGACCTTCTTCAACCGTTCGGACCACAATCGGCACCATCAGCACCGACAAAGCCACTCCCCCAGCAACAGCAGAAAATTTTCCGGTTGTCAGCACAACAACCCCGTAAGCAAACAAACCAGCAATAATCGACGGTACACCACTCAGCACATTCGTACAGAAGCGAACAATTGTTGCAGCTTTCGTCCCTTGACCAAACTCAACAGTATATATGGCGGTCAGAATACCCAGCGGCACACTCAAAAGAGAGCCAATGGACAGTGTAATCAGGGTGCCGAAGAAAGCATTTCTGAGCCCTCCCCCTTTGACGAGAGGCGGCGGTGGAAGCTCCGTGAATACAGCCGTATCAAGACGCCCACCTCCCTTGATAAAAACATTGAGAAGAATAGCGATGAGGGGGATCAAGGCAATGAGCGTACAGCCAACCACTAGGGCCGTCATTACCCCACCAAAGAAGCGGCGACGAGCATCAGCCGGAGCATACATCTCGGCCATAGAACTCGGCCCCAGAGAAGAGATATTCGATTGTTTCGGAGAGGAGGCCATAATCTATCTGCAGTAAAGTTGCTCGCCCATCATCGACTTGTTATTCAACTTGCTGGAAGCGGTTAATGATCACTTCTGCCAACATATTTACGACCAGCGTTATAACCATCAGAATCAGAGCCGAATAGAGCAGGGAAGCAGCCTGAAGCTCCCTTGCCTCTGCAAATTGGTTGGCAATGAGCGAAGCAATGGTGGCCGCAGGGGCCAAGATTGAACTTTTAATTTGGTTGGCATTCCCAATCAGCATGGCAGCGGCCATTGTTTCTCCTAATGCCCGGCCCAAAGCTAACATCACTGAACCGATAATGCCGGAGAGCGCCGCAGGCAGTAAAACCTTGAGGATGGTCTCCCAGCGTGTTGCACCAAGAGCCAGTGAGCCTGCACGTAACTGGGGCGGCAACGATGTCAGAGTATCTCTCGACAGCGAAATAATAATAGGAGAGATCATCACGGCTAAGACCATAGCCGTGGGCAACATTGCCCTAGTTTGTGGTGGAGTACTAAATAGAGGGATCCAACCCAGATTTTCATGAAACCAGCCTAGAACCGGCAAAATCGTCGGGACCAGTACAAAAATGCCCCATAGACCATAAACAACACTCGGGATCGCAGCTAACAGCTCGATCATGAAAGCAATTGGGGTGCGAATCTGAGTGGGCAAGAAATCTTCACTGAGAAAAATCGCAACCCCAACGCCCAAAGGGACCGCCATCAGAAGGGCTAGCAAAGCACTCACAACTGTTCCATAAATCTGAGGCAGCATGCCATATAGATTTTCGACGGGATTCCAGCGAGATGTGACTAAGAACTGCAGGCCAAATTCTTGAATGGCAGGCAGGGCTGTCTTAAACAGCTGAATTGTAATCCAAAGCAAGATCAGGGCAATGCTGGCTGCACTGACAGCCGTCATGCCATAAAAGACCCTATTGACGAACCACGAGAAATCACGGTTTTGAGCTAACTGTGGCTGAGAGGCCTTTTTCGCCCTATCTGATAGCGAATCCATAAGTGTTGTTCATGTAACGGGCTAAGCCGAGGTCACTAAACCTCGGCCAATGGAGAAGTAACTTAGCCACCCAGTGCCGCAACTTTCTCTTTAACACGCGCGATTAAGCCTTCCTCGAGAGGAATATATCCCAGCTCTTCAGCAAAGGACTGTCCATCTCCTAGAGACCAATCGACCACAGCTTTAAGGGCCTTAGCCTTATTGGCATCTTCATAGCTGGGATAAAGCAGCAACCAGGTCAGTCCAACAATGGGGTAGGCTTCAGGGTTGGCACTGTCAGGAATAACAAGGGCAAAGTCTTCAGGAACCGTTTCACCTTTAAATGCAAGGGCTGCAGACTCAGGGGTCGGGGTAACGATCTTGCCAGATTTATTCTCAATTAAATTGATTTAC
>CALFCG010000057.1 GCA_937951315.1 uncultured cyanobacterium | reverse complement strand
CAGAAATATTTGGTGGCCACTGCGCCCCCTAATTGGCAAGAGATCTTTGCCAAGCCGGAGCAGCCTTTGCACCTTGATATTGGCTGCGCCCGGGGGCTGTTTTTGCTAGAGATGGCAGCCCAACAGCCCGATTGGAATTTCCTGGGGGTAGAAATTCGTGAGCCCCTGGTGGATCGCGCCAATCAAGATCGTGATCAGCAACGGCTGACCAATCTGCACTATCTGTTTTGCAATATCAATACGTCGTTGCGATCGCTCCTTCCGTCCCAGTCTGTTCAGATGGTCACGATTCAGTTTCCGGATCCCTGGTTTAAGCGGCGTCATCAAAAGCGGCGGGTGGTGCAGCCAGAACTAGTAGAGGCATTGGCGGATTGTCTAAAACCCGGTGGCGGAATCTTGGTGCAGTCCGATGTGTTGGAAGTGGCGGAAGAGATGTGCGATCGCATCTCAGAGAACCCCGCTTTTAGCCGCCAGGATCAAAACTGGCTTCCAGAGAATCCATTATCCATTCCCACAGAGCGGGAACGCACCACTCTTGAACAAGGAATGCCTGTCTACCGGAGTCAATTTCAACGGCGATAGACAGGCATTGGTTCCCATGGGACTGACTCTAGAGGAGTGCTCTAAATCACGGTACCGTCAGGGATCGTGGCGTTTTTGAGGACCACCGCTACGCCGCTGCGAATCATAAAGCCATCACTTTCGCGATCCGCCTCTTCAACATGATCTTTGTTGATGATTTGTACGTTTGAGCCAATGCAGGCGTTTTTATCAACAATCGCTTTTCTGATGGTGGTATTTTCACCAATGCCTAACTGAACCTGCTGACTATTTCCCGTCGATTCTTCCGACGCTTGCTGATAATAGTCAGCGCCCATAATCATGACGCGATCAATCACACAGCCGGACTCAATTCGAGAGCGGACGCCCAATACCGAGTTATTAATCTGGCAATTTTTCAAGATGCAGCCTTCACCAATCATTGATTCTTTGACTTGGCAGTTCAACATCTTTGTGGGCGGAAGGTAGCGAGATCGCGTATAGATCGGAGAATCTCGATCATAAAAACTAAAGGGTGGCGTTGGCTGTCGCGTCAGCGCTAGATTGGCTTCATAGAACGATTCAATGGTTCCAATATCTTCCCAGTAGCCGTTAAAGAGATAGGCCTGGACGTTATGATCTGCCGCTGCCGCAGGAATAATCTCGTTGCCAAAATCGGTTGACTGCGGAGAGTTCTTCAGCAAATTAATCAAGACATCTCGCTTGAAGACATAGATGCCCATTGATGCAATATAGGGCTTCTCTTTGGCCTCAGCTGCAGAGAGTCCCAGGGCCGATGTATCGACCTGCATTTGCTTCAGGGCATCCCCCTTGGGCTTCTCGCTAAAGGCAATGACTCGACCGGATTGATCAATTTTCATCAAGCCGAAGCTAGAGGCGCGTGACTCATCAATGGGGACAACCGAGAGCGTAATATCGGCATTGGTCTCACGGTGGCGATAGATAAAATCTCGATAGTCCATCCGGTAGAGGTGATCACCCGACAGGATAATAAACTCGTCAATATCTTTTGATTCAGACAGCATCCAGATGTACTGGCGGACCGCATCTGCTGTGCCCTGAAACCAATTTGGATTTTCGGGTGTTTGTTGAGCGGCCAAAACCTCAGTGAACCCATCGCTGAACCCAGAGAACGAATAGGTTTGGCTAATATGTCGATTGAGAGATGCAGAGTTGAACTGGGTCAACACATAGATCTTGTTGATCTCAGAATTGATGGAGTTGCTGACTGGGATGTCGATGAGGCGATATTTACCAGCCAACGGCACCGCCGGTTTGGCTCGCTCCTTCGTTAGTGGGTAGAGCCGAGTGCCTGCTCCTCCCCCTAGGATAATCGCCATCACTTTTTTCATGGAATAACCTCTAAACTGCCAAACCGCTTTAAAGTCCAGTTTCGACCGCTAGGGGGCAGTTGACAAGGGCAAATTCGTTAAGAGATGGGCAAGAAGTGCCGCAGCCGCAGAGAATAGTGGTCTCCTGGATATTGCACATCTGACCCCTAAGCTGAACCCCCTTGGCTTTGGCCTTTAAATTCGAGACCTAGCCTGTGAAGTAATTGATCAGCTTGAGTCTGATGCCATTGCTGCGCGAGATCCGTCACGAGGCAATTGGCCCATAGGCGATGAATTTGGGCTTGTTCGTAGGGCATCTTGAGTTGCTGTGCGAGTTTCAGTCCCTGCTTCCACAGTTTCTTGGCTCGCTGGACTTTGCCCTGTCTCCAGGTTGTATATCCCAGCCAATAGAGTAGGCGTGGCTTGCCGATGTAAAAGGCTTGGGCATATTGTTTCAGAGCGCTGTGGGCTTGGTGGCAGAGATGGGGATGGCCCAGCAGACAGGCCACGTCTAAGACACTGCCATAGCCTTCTAATATATAGAGCGCAATTGGTGGAGACTGTTGAATGGACTCTAGGGCCTGGGAAGCCGCCTGTTGGGATAAAGCTAAATCGCCTTGGTAATAGAAGACGAGTGCTGATAAACCTTGCAGCCGGATGTGCTCACTCACTAAATCGGGACGCCGTTTCAGAAGCTTGTGGGCGACTTGAATCAGGTCTTGGGCTTGGGAAACAACTGTGCTGAGGGATTCCGTCAGCCTTGAGGGGGCATTGGGTTGTGATGGAGATGGGATGCGTTGGGGGCGGCCCATACTGGCCATGGCTAGACTTTCTTCCACTTGTCCTAGAAGGCCCCAAGCTTGGGCTTGAATGTCGCCACATTGCTTGCCCAGTTGATAGGTTTGCTGCCATAGGGGCAATGCGGCTTTGAAATGGCCTTGGCAATGTTTCACTAAGGCTAAGCCCGCAATGGATTCGGCGTGATGGTGACGATCGCTAAGCGTTTCATAGGTGTCAATGGCCAGCTGGAGACGTTCTTGAGCGAGAACCCAACGGCCACCGCCACTGTGATAAGCGCCGACCACGAGGGCGACCCACCCGATACAGGGCAGTGAGGCGTCCAGTTGTTGTAGCATCTGCTCGCCTAAGGTGCTGTAATGTCGGGCGGGGCCATGGAGTTGGTTAAGGCCGCAGGCAAAGCACATGTTGGCGTATATGCGAGCGAGTTCGGGGGATGGGGCAGCGGTCTCTGCAATATTGAGCCCAGTAATGCTGGCGTAGGTCGCTAAGGACCGACGATGGGTGTAGTAATAGACTTCTCCAAGGTTGATAAAGGCTCGGGTGAGTTCTAATCGTTTGAGCTGAAGTGCTGCGGGAGGCGCTGCAGGAGCGGCAGGTCTGAAACGATGCCAGAGTTGTTGTCCAATTTGTTGGAGTAACTGGAACCAAAGATTTTTTTGCTGCAACGGTCGACCGAGATGTGCGATCGCAACTTGAAAATGGTGTTCGCTTTGCTGAAGTTGCCCCAGGCTTAAATAGGCTTCTCCCAGTTGTCGATGCCACCGAGCCTGACGCGGTTGTTCGGTCTGGGGCTGTTCAAGGGCTTGGGTTAAAAACGCAACGGCCTCTTGGTAAGCACCACTGGTGAGCGCTTGTTCACCGGCTTTGTCTAAATATTCCAGGGCCTTCAAATGATCCTCAGCCCGGCTCCAATGAAAGGCCAGCAGTTCATAGGAATCGTGACGTTCAGAGCTTTCGTACCAAGTTGCGATCGCACGATGCAGTTCCCGTCGCTGAGAAAACAACATTAGCTGATAGACGACTTCCTGCATCAGGATATGGCGAAACATATAGGCTAAGGGCTGTTGGGACTCCAGCATGAGGAGATTTTGTCGCGATAGCCCCTGAAGATGCTCGGGCAATTGATCCTTATCGGTGGCCAGTGGATAGATGGTGTACAGCAACGGATATAAAAAGCTACGGCCAATGACGCTGGCGGATTTCAAGAGCAGCTGCTGAGGGGGTGTTAAGCGGTCAATTCTGCTGGTCATTAAACCCTGCAGCGTGGTGGGTAAATTCAGCTCCTGTGTATGAATTCCATCCTCAGTCCAATCGCAATGTTGGTTTGCGATCTCAACTTTCCCTGCATCTCGCAATGCATAGGCCAACTCCTCACATAACAACGGATACCCCTCCGTTTTTTGATAAATGAAGTGGGTGACCGATTCCGAGACCGTCTCGACCCCTAGCTGCTGACTCACAAACTGTTGGGTTTCGGTGAGGGATAGCCCCGTCAACCGCAAATACTTGGTCTCATCCACCGTCAGCAGTTGTTGATAATCGTCCGAAGCTTGATCGGTTTGGGGACGGGTGGCAATCACCATCAGCAATGGCCAATCCGTTTTCTGGCTGAGGATGTGCAGTAAGGCCCAGGAGGCAGAATCAAGCCAATGGGCATCCTCGAAGGCCAACAATATTGGTGTTGAGACCCGACTCAGAAACTTCAAGAGCAGCGCCCGGATATTTTCCGCACGGACGTTGCCCTGCATTTGCTGTGTGAGTTCTGATTCTGGAAAGTCAACATCAAAAACGACATTGAGCAAAGCGGCAAGGCGCTGGGGGCGATCCATTCCCTGCGCTGTGATATCTACCTCGGCTTCCAGAAGGGTGAGCAGTTTCTGCTGCCGCTGTTCTGTCTCTGTCTCTAGGTCTAGGATGTGATTGAAAATGGGACGCCAAGCGTAGTAGGGCGTATATTTCTCAATGGCATTTCCTGCGCCCACGGCAAAGGGCAAATCATGGGTTTGAGCCCAGTGCAGGAAGTTAACCAAGACCTGAGACTTACCGATTCCTGCTTCGCCCTCAAGGATGACCAGCCCAGGTTGTCCGTTGCTGCACAACCGTTTAGCCATTTTGATTAGGTGATGACGTTCCCGTTGGCACCCGACTAAATTGGGTTTGGCGGGGCGTAAAGATGGCGTTAGACCCAGGGGTTGGTAGACGACGACGGGATCGTCGAAACCTTTTAAGACTTGAGGGGGCAATGCTTTAAAGGTGAGCTTGTTCTGGCTGGCCCGATAAGTCTTGGGGTCACAAAGAACTTGCTGATTTGCAGCTTGCATGAGGCGAGCGGCTAGATTGACAACTTCTCCAATGACCGTGTATTCGCGGCGTTGAGGACTCCCAATTGTTCCACAGAAGACACTGCCGGTACTCATGCCAATCTGGCAGTGCCACCTGTGCTCTTGCAGTTGCTCTTGTATCGTTAAGGCTGCCCTCACTCCCCGTTCTGGATCGTCTTCATGGGCAAAGGGCGGGAGTCCAAAGGCCGCAATTAAGGTGCTTCCCTTCTCATCAACGCTAATTTTATTGATGCTGCCTTCTAGTTGGTACACAATGCATTGCAGCGAGACCAGCATGGCCTGCAACTGCTCCAGAGAGGCTGCTTCATTCAAGGGGGGTAAATGAATAAAGAGGAGCGTAATCTGCCGGTACTCGGCCAACCAAGCCCTTTGTCCGGCTGACAGACGTTCCAGAATCGCACCTGGAACATAGGAGCGGAGACTCTCCGCAAGGGTTTCTGGAACTGGTTCCGGCTGTACTGGAACCGGAGGGGCTGCAGAGATCTGCTGAAGTAACAGATCGCCCTGGGGTAAGGCTTCTCCCGGGCTTTCTGTCTGCACCC
Organism: uncultured cyanobacterium; assembly: GCA_937951315.1. Lineage (GTDB taxonomy): Bacteria > Cyanobacteriota > Cyanobacteriia > Thermosynechococcales > Thermosynechococcaceae > RCC1774. Next base: position 1,238 of record CALFCG010000057.1, on the reverse strand, counting down.
ATCGCCAAGCTGCAGCGGATAAAGCGACCCCCCCCCTTGGAACCTGTTTAAAGAGTGGGGCAATGTGGCTAAGGGAGGAGCCTGTGACGATAGAGTCCCAACGATTGAGGACACCCCCCACATGGGCTATGGAGATATCCCCCACCTCTACGCAAATGCGGAGCGATAGGTCAATGTTCTCGGGGGGGATATAGGTGCGGGTATAGTCTTGAATGATCAGACTACAGGCTGCGGCTTGGTGCGTGACGGTAGTGAGCGGTGCCCCTCGCTGCTCTGCTGTCCATACCGCCAGTAGGGAGTCACCGGCAAATTTAAGGACATCACCCCCGTGAGCGAGGATTAAATCTGTGATGTGGCCAAAGTAAGTATTGAGAACTTGGGTTAAGTTTTCTAAACCCGAAGGGCCAGAGTTTGCCAGTGTTTCAGTTAAGGATGTAAAGCCTGAGATGTCAGCAAATAATAGAGCGCCTGAATATTGGTCGGCTCGAAGTGGACGGAGGGGCCTTGTTTCCCCTGCCAGATGATGCACCACCAGCTTGGGAATATAACTGGCTAGGGTATCGACAAATTCGACCACAGTAATCTCAAACCTTTCGTGAATGAGGGTGCTTTTCTACTATTTAACGTCAGTTTAGCTTCAGCCTGATTGCCGGGCCCCGTTCGTTGAGAACAACATCACCACGTGTATTAAATTTTAGTGAAAGTAAATCAAGGGCGTGTCTTTCAGAATCAGTGAATTTCGTTTCTTTATGATGCCCTTGGTTGCAGTTCTGGGGCGGGATATTGAGATTTTATTAAGGGTTGACGGCTTCAACAGACCATTGGCCAGAGGATTCGAGTTGGTAGAGGCATCGTTGCTGTGGCATTCCGCGTAGCTCTAGATGATCGACCCGATCGGGTTCCAGTAAGAGTAAACAAAATGTGGGGAGGGGCTTTTCTCTTTTGACTGCCTTGGTTGCTGGAGAATGCTCTGGCAATGGAGCCCCCGGCCTAGGCCATGTGAATTGGGCTTGAGCTGCCTCTGATAGGGATTGCCAGGTTAAGTGACGCTGGTGTTGCAGAGGTTCGTGAATACAGGTGTGATCAATGAGGTGGAGTTGGCCTGAGATGCGGAATTGCTCTCGTGTTTTGGGGAAATACCAGCAGGCTTCAGTCCAGTGACAGTGATGAATTTCCTCAATCTTGGCACTGCGCTGATCGGTGACAAATTTCAGTTGATTCGAAGGTTCAAGAAAGCC
>CALFCG010000056.1 GCA_937951315.1 uncultured cyanobacterium | reverse complement strand
AGGCTCGGACTGGAATACCTTGCTCGACAAGTTGTCCGACCGCGAGCTGTCCGACCCCACCCGTTGCACCAGCAACCAATACAAGGGCTGAGCTAAGAGGGGACGTTTGGGTTGACATAGGGGCTCCAAGATTGCTCGCGTCGGTGAAAAGGTTGAACTGAACTCATACTAATTGCGTAACCCGATCCCTGCTCTGAAATCCTGGAAACTTCTAAAAGCAGACCTCTCTATGATTCTAATGGTGTTGGAGCGTGAGTCGGCAAGCTCAAGCGGCGGGGGCAGACCTCTGCTGTTCCATTTGCTTCTGCACGATCAAAGTATTGGCTGGAGCAAAGCGGGAGAGAGACTTCCAATGGCTTAATGTAATCAACACCCCCGCTGTACACAGGCGGGATTATGGAAGATGTTTCACTCCCAATCCGTCGGTTTGGATTGTGATGATTGTTCTTTGTTGCAAGCAACGAGGAATGAACCCGGACTAGATTCAACCTCGGATGGCGAAGATTGGGATCTGGGCTGTGGTCTTTCTCGCGCTTTAGAATAAGGCATCTACATTACTGCCTGTGACTCGATCTGAGAGGCGTTTTTGAGCCTTCCCATACATATCGTTGGGTAAGGGGATATTCCCTACTGCCGTGACTAAGTTCTCTTTTTCCTTATTCATATAGAACTCAACGAATGCCTTGACTTCTGGACGTTCTATCGCCGTTTTTTTCACATAGATAAAAATGAGTCGAGCCAAAGGATTATAGGTCCCAGCAAGCACCGTTTCAGGGTTAGGGGGAATACAACCGTTGCCCCTGTCAATCTCAACCGCATTCAGCTTATCTCTGTGCTTTGTAAAGTAGGCATAGCCAAAGTAGCCGAAAGCTCCTTTGGTCTGTTGAATGCCAGCGGCAAGCGTGTTGTCATCTTCGCTGTCTTCAAAGTCAGAACGGGTTGCCCCTTCTGTGCCGTTGACTGCCTTGGTGAAGTAGTCCAACGTGCCAGAGTCCTGACCAGGTCCGAAGAGAACGATCGGTGTGCTTGGGAAACCGTCGCGGACTTGACTCCAGTTTTTGATTTTGCCCTCGGCGGCTGGCCCCCAGATTTTCTGTAGCTCTTCGACGGATAGGCATTTCGCCCAGTAATTTTTGCGGTTGACAACAACAGACAAGGCATCAAACCCAATGGGAAGCTCAATGAACTCGATGCCCTTTGCTTTACATAATTCTTTTTCCTGGTCTTTGATCAGACGGGAGGCATTGGAGATATCGGTTTCTCCGGCACAAAATTTCTTAAAGCCTCCCCCGGTTCCCGATATGTCTACTGTGATCTTTACCCCATTGTTGGTCAACTGAAACTCCTGGGCCATCGCTTCAGTAATCGGGAATACGGTACTGGAGCCGTCAACTGCAATCGTTCCAGATAGCTTTGAGCTAACTGCAGAGGTGGTTTCAGTGCGAACAGTGTCTTCCCCCTCAGCACCGGTACAGGCTACCAAGCTAATACCTACAAGCGTTATAGAGACGAAGTGAGAAAAATGATTGGAACGATGGAAGGAAAACATATGAGTTGAAATCAATCCTAGTCACATTGGGGGGGATGATAGAGAGGCTGGCCGGGCTTAATTTTAAGTTCAACAGGCTTTCACAAAAAAGGGATTTCCTAGCACAATCCGTGAAATGGAATCGTATTGAAATTAGCCTAATTGTATCTTTAATAAAAACAATAACCTCTTTTTAGAGGGTAATCGTGCGGAAAGTTTGCTGCTTTGCGGTGTACCCTACGCCCAGACAAAGTGCCGGTTGCGGAGTCTCTCATGCTGGATTTGATGCAGAATGTTCTGTGCTTGCAGGCCCAGATTTCACCCTTAACCGTCTTTTGGGTCGGAGGGGGGAGTGGGTTGCATGGGGCTTCTGTTGTCCTGATGATGCTGTCTTGCTACGCGCTGGCGTTCTCTCTGCTCTACTTTGTGCGTCGGCGCAGAGATGTGCCTTTTCGTCGACTTTGGATGCTGTTCGCTCTGCTTCTGCTGGCTAGCGGCACGACTCATTTGTTGACCCTGTGGGGGGCGGGTGCTTCGGTTCATTTATTCGTCGAGGTGATCAAGGTTGCTGACGCTATCATTGCAGGCTTTGCCGTGTGCGCACTGTTCTCGGAGGTGCCCAAGGTTCTTGCCCTCCCTAGCCCGACGGTGTTGCTGCAGCTAAATCAGCAGCTAGAGATCGAACTCGATGAATGTAAGCGGGCCGAGGTTCAAAGACTGCAGCGAGATACGCGTGATCGCCAGTTGCTTGAAGCTAGACTCCGTAGTTCTGAGCAACAGATGCGTGCGGTCTTCGATGCCATGAACGATGTGGTGCTGATGTGCAAGCTGAAGGATGGCAAGATTACCGATATTGAAATTGCGCCCACGGATCCCCCCATCTATGAAGACTTTGAATGTGATCCTGTGACGCAAACGGTCCAATCGCTCTGGGATGGTGATGAAAACGACTGGATTGTCCAGGTGCAGAAGGTTCTGACGACAGGCCAGTCGGTAGATTTTGAGTACAGTCTGCAGGTGGATGATCGGCAACTTTGGTTTACGGCCAGTGTTTCGCTGATGTCTGATAGTACGGTCCTTTGGGTGGCCCGCGATATTTGCGATCGCAAACAGGCCGAAGACGACTTGCGCCAAAGTGAAGCCCGCTATCGAACGATTTACGACAATACACCCGTGATGTTGCATTCCATTGATACCCAAGGGGAGCTGATCAGTGTGAGCAACTACTGGTTGGATAAGATGGGCTACCAACGCCAGGAAGTCTTGGGACGACGTTCAATTGAATTCCTCACCCCGGAGTCACGGCAGCAAGCCCGAGAACGCTTCCTGCCCCAGCTCTATGAGCAGGGCTTCATGCAAAAGGTCCCCTGTCAGTTTGTGACCCAAGCTGGCGAGGTGATGGATGTGTTGTTGTCTGCAATTGCAGACAAAGATATCTATGGTGAAACAGAACGATTTTTGGCTGTGATTATTGACGTCACAGAGCTGAAGCAGGTTGAGCAACAGCTCCAGCAAGCCAATGCCGAGTTAACGCGTTCGAATCGTGAGTTAGAGCAGTTTGCCTATGTGGCGTCCCATGATTTGAAAGAGCCGCTGCGGATGGTGACCAGTTTTACCCAGCTTTTGGCCCAAAGCTATTCTGGCCAGCTAGATGAGAATGCTGATCGGATGATTGCATTCGCAGTCGATGGCGCCACCCGAATGCAGAAACTGATTGATGATTTATTGGCCTACTCGCGGGTGGGTACCCAGAGAAATACCCTACTCCCTCTAGATTGTGGCTTAGTTTTAGAGGCGGCCAAGGCAAACTTGCAGATGGCGATTGCTGAAAGTCAAGCGGTGATTCATCAAGGGTCGCTGCCCACATTGGTCAGTGATCGCCTGCGGCTGCAGCAGCTTTGGCAAAATTTGCTAGGGAATGCGATCAAATATCGCAGCGATTCCCCGCCACAAATTGAGGTTGGGGCCGAGGAGCAGAAAGATCACTGGCTCTTTTTCGTGCGTGATAACGGCATTGGGATGGAGGCCGACAATGCTGAGCGGATCTTTATGATTTTTCAGCGGCTGCATACGAAGCAAGAATATCCAGGGACAGGGATCGGATTAGCAATTTGCAGCAAAATTGTGGAGCAATTGGGCGGCAAAATTTGGGTGGTGTCAGAGCTGGGAGAAGGTTCGACATTTTACTTTACCCTTCCGAAGTGAACTTTCGTGGCGAACGTCCGTCGTCTAAGGATAAGGACCCTTTTGTTAGAACTTTTGCGCCTTTTGGTAGGATTGCATGTTCTTTTGTGTAACCTAAGGCCAGCATAAGATTTAGTCATGAACGAGCCGTCCGTTGAAATCCTATTGGTAGAAGATAATCCGGGAGATGCCTTCTTGGTTAGCCACGCGCTTCTGCAGCGACCGGCTACATTGCTGCATCAAGTTTCTCACGGTAAAGATGCGCTACGTTTTCTCCGCGAGGCGGTTCAACTTCCTGACCTGATGCTCCTGGATCTCAACTTGCCCCAGATGAATGGCTATGAGGTGTTGAGCCAGATAAAAACCGATCCGGAACTGATGCATCTTCCTGTGATTGTGATGTCAACATCTAGTTCTGAGCAAGATGTTTTACGCTGTTACCGTTTGCATGCTAACTGTTACTTGACGAAGCCGCTCACGCTGCAGGACTCTGCGACATTGATGCTGGCTTTAGAGCAATTTTGGCTAGTTTGGGCTTCTTTGCCCCGTTGTTCCAGAACGTCCCGTTCTAAAACTCGATTGTGATGTTTGCTAACTTCTGTGATTCGCTATGGTGCTTAATTCAGTGATAGCTCAACCTCTATCGGATGCTTCAGGTGATCCGGATGTCATCTCTGTGCTGATGGTGGAGGATAATGCCGGAGACGCCTTTCTGATTCAAGGAATGTTAGGCGTCGTGAGTACCTCGTCATCTAATCGGTTCCAGCTACAACATGTTGAACGACTGCAAGATGCGATCGCAGCCTTAAAGCAGCAATCGTTTCGAGTGATTTTGTTAGACCTTTCCCTGCCAGATAGTCATGGCTTACAAAGTCTTGAGCAGCTGGAGAAGGAAGTCCCGTCCGTCCCCGTTGTGATTTTGACCGGCACCAATGATGAGACCCTGGCGACGCACGCTGTCAATCAAGGAGCCCAGGATTATTTAGTTAAGGGGCAGATTACCCAAGAAGTGCTGGTGCGCTCCATCCGCTACGCCATTGAACGACAGCGCACAGATGAAGCGCTCCGTCTGCGGACCCTTGAGCTGGAGCGAAGCAATCTAGAACTCAATCGACAGGCCCAGCAGCTAGCGACTGTGAATGCAGATCTAGCGGCCTTTAATAACACCATTGCCCACGATCTGCGAAATCCTCTGGCTGGAATCAAGACCGCCTGCGCTTTGCTCAATGCCAGTCTGAATAAAGAAGATGAGAAAGTCACCCGCTACCTGGGTATGATCCAGGACTATAGCCAGCACATGGGAGATGTCTTTGAGGGCTTGCTGCAACTGGCTCAGCTGAGCCACAGTCCCATTCAGATTCAATCTGTTGATCTGAGTTCGACGGCCAAAATGATCATCTCTCAGCTCAAAATTGAGCACCCTGAACGCAAAGTTGCCGTTGAGATTGCGCCCCAAGTCTTAGTCCAGGGAGATTCCCGGCTTCTCTGGATGCTGCTGGATCAGCTCTTAGATAATTCCTGGAAATTTACACAAACTAGTCAGTCTGCCAGCGTTGAAGTGGGGATTTGTCAGTCCTCTGATCTTCCAGATGTAAGTCAAAAGCCTGTTGAAGAGCAACGTGTTTACTTTGTTAGAGATAACGGTATCGGCTTCAATATGCAGCATTGTGAAGAGGTGTTCACGCCTTTTCAGCAGTTGGCCCCAGAGGACGACGGCCATGGCATTGGGCTTGCAATGGCGCGTTGTATTGTTGCTCGACATGGTGGGCATATCTGGTGTGATTCTGCAGCGGGTCAAGGTGCAACCTTCTATTGGACTCTACCCCTGCCGAAGCCCCAAAATGCCGTATCTGCGGCCTAAATCAGTGGTTTCAGCGTAAGCTTCACCGTCAGCTTTGTTTGCTGGCGCTGGATCTGGAGTTCCACCACCTGGCCGGGTTGTTTGAGTTGAGAACGCACTTGAGCCAGCGAGAACTTTTCTACTGGCTGATTATTGATGGCAAGGATGCGATCGCCTGCTCTGATATCTGCTTTAGCTGCTGGAGAGTTGGCAAAGACCCGATCGACCCAAACCTGATCAAAGGGTTTGCCTTGTGTTTTGAGCCATAGACCGCTCATATCATAGTGACTTGACCCCTTCTTTTGAGAGGGAGATTCTAAGATCATGTGTTTCCGCTGATAGTCCAGCGTGACCTGAAATTGGCTTAAGATTTGGCTCCCGATCCGCCCTGATATCTTCTTTTGAGGGCGGGGTTGTCCCAGGCTAAATTCTGTGATCGGTTTCTCTAACTTCAGATTGCCGATCTCTAGTTGCTGAAGCCGGCCAATGCGGACAGCCTTTTCTCCGCCCGCCCCCAGGGTTAATCGCGGTAAGGCAGGGGTTTGCCTCAGCCATTGATGGAGCTTAGGCGTGACGGGTTCATTGATGTCTAGTGCTGCCCCGCTGCCTAGATCGACGAGCAATTGACTTTTGAAAGACTGGTCTGAGCTGGGCCAGAGGGTGCTTTGAATATAGGGCTTTCCGTTGCGCAGCTTCAGTGGGATTTTGTCGCCAGTCCCCTGATAGCGATAGGTCTGTGCATCGGATAGATGTAAAACCTGCTCACTATAGTCCACCTTAGTCACAAATTGCTCGAATAGGTCAGCCCCAATAATGCCGCTAAATTCTCGGCCAAAGTATTGTTGCAGCGGCGTCAAAAATGACGGGGGTACCACCAGTACTTCTGAGCTTGCCCAGGTTACCCCTGCTAAATTAAACGCGACCCCTGAACTCAATGTTGCAGGTGTTTTTTTTGTGCCGATGCCTTTAATCTCTACGGTACTTTGAGATTTGAGACCTAACGACTGTGCCTGTGACTGGTTAATCAAGGTATGGGTCGAGCCACTATCGAGAATAAACCAGCGGAGTGGAGAGCCATTGAGGCTGGCTTGGAGATAGATGTGGCCACCCTCATATTCAAAGGGCACACGTTGGGTTGGAGATAGATTATTAGACGGTGAGGGGGGCGAGACAAGGGTGCAACTCGGGAGCAGCAGAGCCAGAAAAGGGAAGCAAAGGAAGAACCGCATCAGATCTGCTGGCCTATCGGTGCTGCCGTCTTGCCCAGCGGGTTCCCCGCCAAAAACAATAAAATAGGGCGCTGGAAACGAGACTATTGAGATTCCATTTGAGGGACCGTTTGATTAGTGTGGTGCGTTGGGTGGTCAGCGCCGTTTGGGCCTGAACATCAAGATTGCTGATGCGGTTATCTAGCATGGCCGAAATTTGGGTTTTGATCGGAGCGACCTGCTGGGGGTCTTCGACTTCCTGGGCTTGCCCCTTGAGGTTGAGTTTATTCAGAAATGCTTTCAAGTCCTCTGGACTAGCGACTTTATCTAGCTCTTGTTTGATGACGGTAACTTGGCCTTCGGCCTGCTCCGTTTGCTTGTCCAGTTGCGTTGTGATTTGGGATTGCATGGCCCGGTTGATCCGGATGGTATCCACAATTCCCAGGGGAACCCACAGAAAGAAGATGATGGCTGCCAGTAGCGTTACCCAAGATAAAAACTTCACCCAGGACCGTTCTAGATCCCCCCGTTTATCGAGACCGCCGAGAAAGACAAGCCCAAAACCGATTAACGGAACAGCAATTCGCTCTGTTAACTTCCCGAGGGTTTCCAGTTCCCAGGCTGGATTCATAAACCGGGGAGCGTGGAAAATCTCGATGATGTCAACCAAGAAAAAAATTAGGAGGCCGTATCCAACCCAATTTAATAGCGTTAATGCCTGGACGTGCTCATGATTCCAGCCGGTTAATTTCTTGGATGCTATGGGACCCACTCCTCCAAAACGGTCTTGATCTTTTTCCTCTGAGGACTTGTTATTCTTTGCCATAAATAACCTTGGGGATATGATGCTGAGGCGATGCAAACTATGATGCCAGGATAATACGCTACTCCCATTTTTGATTGCGATATTTCTGCCTTTATCTGTTGTTGTTCTACGGCCCAATCCTTTTGAATCAAACCAACAGCGGAACTGGCTCCACTCATTATGGGGTATGAATGAGACGTCCTGAATAACAACTTTATTATGGTGATGCAATTCACTTTGCACCAAACACTATTGCAGTTGGATCAACAAGGATACCGCGCCTATCAGGCGATTCGTGGTCGACATGATTTTCCGGGTTTTAGGCTTTTGATTGATCGGGTTCAAGGTGACCCGTTTGCATCACCTAGCCAATGTCGGGTGCAGGTACCGCAGACGGTTGCACAATTCCCGGTCGATCTATTTTGCAATCACAGTCGAGCTATTGCCTTGCGGGACTATCTCACGCGACAAGTTGAGCGAGCCATGCCATCGCTGCAATCGCGTCGGGGGAGTGGAAAGAGTGGATTGCTTCGGATTGCGTCCCCCTCCCAACAAGTCCTAGAACGCACCTCGGCCTTTGTGACCGAGGATTGTATCGAAATCCGCTTTGTGGTGGGCCTTCCTGCTTTTGGTCGCCGTATTGCTGGCAAGCAGGCCGCTGAGATGCTGTGCGAGCAGATTCCGAAGTTGGTGGCTGAAACCCTCCATTATGACCAACTGGATCCTGTCGATTTGTTGGACCACATCGAAACGGCTGAAGATGCAGATTGGCTCCGTCAGCAATTGCCAGCCCGGAAGCTTGTGGCTTTTATTGCTAATGGGGCGATTCTTCCCCGTCGCAGTGGCGTTGATGATCGACCCTTGCCCAACGCCGTTCCTTTTCAAAGCCCAGCGAGTTTGCAGGTGGAATTTGACTGTCCGCATCAGGGACGAATTCGGGGGATGGGGATGCCGGCTGGCGTGACACTGATGGTGGGGGGAGGCTATCACGGCAAGTCTACGGTGCTCAAGGCAATTGAGCGCGGCATCTACAACCATATCCCTGGCGATGGTCGAGAATGTGTGGTGACCCATCCTGATGCCGTTAAGATTCGAGCGGAGGATGGCCGGAGTGTCTCTGGGGTGGATATTTCACCATTTATCAATCATTTGCCGCAGGGACGTTCGACTTCACATTTCTCCACCCAAAATGCCAGCGGCAGTACTTCTCAGGCAGCCAATATCATTGAGGCTTTGGAGTTGGGGGCTAAGCTGCTGCTGATCGATGAAGATACTTCGGCGACGAATTTGATGATTCGCGATCGCAGAATGCAAGCTTTGATTGCCAAGGATAAAGAACCCATCACGCCATTGGTGGATAAAATCCAGCAACTTTATACACAATACGGTGTCTCCACCATTCTGGTGATGGGCGGCAGTGGGGATTATTTTGATGTGGCTGATGTTGCGATCTCATTAGAGAACTATCTGCCCTACGATGTCACTGAGCAGGCGAAAGCCTTGGTGAAACAATATCCGACGGTGCGATCCCATGAGGGTGGAGAGCAGTTTGGAGCGATCTCAACACGAATGCTGACCCCAGAGAGTTTAGGGTTAAAGCATCGCGGTAAACCCATTAAATATCAGGTGCGTGATCTAGATGTAATCACCCTGGATAAGGAAGCGATTGATCTCAGAGCGGTGGAGCAATTTGTCGAGAAGGGCCAATTGAGGGCCGTTGCAACTACAATACTCGGGTTCCAGCTGCAAGAGGAGTCTTTCTCTGAATCGCTATACCGAGCAATGTCATTTATTGACGCTGAGGACTTTGATGCACTTAGCACTATTCCGCAGGGAGATTTGACGAGGTTCAGGGTGTTTGAGTTAGCTGCAGCCATGAACCGCTGGCGCAGACTGCTTCTGGGACCATCGCCCCTTGCTGCCACTGCCAGTCAGCCTGAGGCTCAATGAATCTTGTGACCATCATGAGATATTTTGAGGATTGCCAACATCTCAATGTCTTCACTCATTATCGATAGGGGACTCACTTCGGACATATGAATATGCAAGGTACCTTGCGCAAAATGACAACGAACCTCAACGAGGTTGTCGAGTATGCGTTACCCGTTGGGGACCAGTCACTCCCCTTAAATGCTCTGCTTGACCAGCATCTGGAGCTTGAGTTCTCCGGGCAAATTTATTGTCAAAATTGTGGCCGAAAAACCAAGAAGAGTTTTTCGCAGGGCTACTGTTATCCCTGTATGAAAAAACTGGCAGCCTGCGATATGTGCATCTTGAAGCCAGAACAATGTCACTATCACCAAGGGACTTGTCGAGAGCCAGAATGGGGCGAACGTCATTGCATGGTCGATCATGTTGTCTACCTAGCGAATACATCAGCTTTAAAGGTGGGCATCACGCGCAAGTCACAGATTCCAACACGCTGGATGGATCAAGGTGCGACTGAAGCGTTGCCCATCTATCTGGTAAAAACTCGCCATTTATCGGGACTTGTCGAAGTCGAGTTGGCAAAACTAATGACCGATAAAACGAACTGGCGATCAATTTTGAAAGGCAACAACGAGTCGATTGCGTTGCAAGACAATGCTCGCGAGGCCAGGAAGAAGATTGCTGAGGTTATCGATACTTTATTGAAGGAATACGGTGATGATGCAGTACAACC
>CALFCG010000055.1 GCA_937951315.1 uncultured cyanobacterium | reverse complement strand
GGACAGGCCAACGCCGCCACAGGAGAAGCGGGTGCCGTAGCCGTCGTCGAAAAAGCCCAGTGGGTTGCCCAAGCCCTGGGTGTTTCCCCTGAATCAGTCTTAATTGCCTCGACCGGGGTGATTGGCACACTCATTCCGTTGGAAAAAGTGCAGGCTGCCTTGCCCCAGCTGGTGGCGGACCTTTCTGATACCGGCTCAGGCGCAGCGAATCAAGCCATTATGACCACTGACCTCGTGGAAAAATCGGTCGCCCTAGAAATGGACGTCGGGGAGCGAGTTGTACGGGTGGGGGGGATTGCTAAAGGTTCTGGCATGATTCACCCGGATATGGCGACCATGCTGGCCTTCGTTACCTGTGATGCTGCTGTTGCGCCTTCCCTTTGGCAGCAAATGGTCCGTCGGGCAGCAGACCGCAGCTTTAACCAAGTAACGGTCGATGGCGATACCAGTACCAATGATATGTTGCTGGCGCTAACCAATGGCCAGTCTCGAACCCCTGCGATTACTGAGATGGGGCTAGAGGCAGAGCGCTTGGAAGCGATGCTCACGGAAGTTTGTCAGCGTTTGGCGAAAAAAATTGCCCGGGATGGTGAAGGAGCCACCTGCTTGATAGAAGTTCAGGTGAGCGGAGCCACAGATCATCAGGGGGCTCGTCAAATTGCTCGGACGATTGCTGGATCGATGCTGGTCAAATCAGCCGTGTTTGGTCGAGACCCCAACTGGGGACGGATTGCGATGGCTGCGGGTCGGGCCGGGGTTCGGTTTGATGCCGATAAATTAAATATTCAAATCGGAGAGTTTGTGCTGCTCAAGCAAGGGACCCCACAACAGTTTGATCAGGCTGCTGCCAGTGAAAAGCTGAAGCAGGATCCGGTGATTATTGCCGTGCAGGTGGGGGATGGAGAGGGGACTGGCACAGCTTGGGGCTGCGATCTAAGCTATGACTACGTCAAAATTAATGCAGAGTACACGACCTAGGCGTTTTTAGAACAGATGGCAGGACATAGTAAATGGGCCAATATCAAGCGTCAAAAGGCGAGGGTAGATGCTAAAAAAGGCAAGGTTTTTGCGCGCCTGTCGCGAGCGATGATTGTGGCGGCTCGCAATGGACTCCCTGATCCCGCCGCGAACTTCCAACTGCGCTGGGCCATTGAGAAAGCCAAAGCCGCTGGGATTCCCAATGACAATATCGAACGTGCGATCGCCAAGGGCTCTGGCCAACTTGGCGCTGATGACAACTGGGAAGAGATTCAATACGAAGGCTATGGTCCCAGTGGTGTGGCCATTTTGATTGAAGCCCTCACCGACAACCGCAACCGCACTGCTGCTGACCTGCGTTCAGCCTTCAGCAAGCATGGCGGTAACCTCGGAGACATGGGCTGCGTTGGCTGGATGTTTGAATCCAAAGGCATGATTACCCTTGCGGGTCCCCTTGAAGATGAAGAGGCTTTTCTCGAAATGCTGTTAGAGCTAGGGGCTGAGTCCTACGAAATTTTGGACGATACGGAAGAGAGTCTTGTGGAAGTGTGCACACATCCCAACGACCTGGAGAAAATTGCCGAGCCGCTCCAGCTGCAAGGCTATGCGGTCAAAGAATCAGAGACACGCTGGTTGGCCAATAATACCGTTGATGTGGTCGAACGAGATGCAGCGCAGAAGCTGCTCAAACTCATGGATGTCCTTGAAGATTTAGATGATGTTCAAACCGTGACGGCCAACTTTGAGCTGCATGACACGTTACTCGCCGAGCTGGATTTGGCATAGGGTTTCTGTCTATCGTGAGCCTGTCCCATGGCAATCGTCAAAGTTGAGTGGGGCATCTTCTAAAATGACAATACTTGATCAATCCAGGTCTCAAATTGGGCATTCCTAAGTTGAGGCTTTACGATCGGGGTTAGACTGTCCCTTAGGGAGAGTCACTTTAGCTCTCAAGTCCAGTTCACAACTTAAATCTGTAGCTTATGTTGCCGTACGATCCCCTGTCTAAGCGCTTAGGAGGTTATTTAATCGATGCGGGACTACTGACAGATTCGCAGGTTGAGGTTGCTCTCAACGATCAGAAAGCGACAGGCATGCGGTTCGGAGATATTATCGTCGAGCGCGGCTGGGTCAAGCGACGCACGATTGAGTACTTAGCTCAAAAAGTTATCAAGATGGAGCGTGAAATTGGCGAGCCCCTTCAGGAAGGGCTCATCCAGACCAACTTTAGTATTCGCCGACAGCGTCAGTCTTAGGCGTCATTAAAACTGACTTTTATACAGGGCAGCGATACAGGGTCGCTGGGTTTTCGCATGGCCAATTTAGAACACCTCGAACATCTTCGTCAGGGCGCTGATGCTTGGAACCTTTGGCGATCTAGTTTTACAGATGTGCAGCCGGATCTCTCGGGTGCTGATTTGAGCGGTGCGAGCTTTGAATTTGCGAACCTCACTGGCGTTAAGCTCGATGGAGCCAATTTGGAGGGGGCCAACCTTAAGAATGCGCATCTATCTCGGGCTTCTCTCCGGAGAGCGAACCTACGGATGGCCGATATGATGAATGCAAATCTAGAACAGGCTGATTTGCAGCAGGCGAGTTTAGAAGGAGCCGATCTGTATAAGACAAAGCTTGTCGAAGCAAGATGCGACCGCGCTAATTTTTCTAAGGCTATCATCCGACGCGCTAACCTTACCCGGGCCAGTCTCAAGGGATCGGAAGGCCGCTTCGCTGACTTTTTGCAGGCCAATTTAATGCAAGCGAATCTCTCAATGGCTAATTTTTATCATGCTAATTTAGCCGGTAGCAATCTAATTGAGGCCAACCTGAGCTGGGCAAATCTCTTAGAAGTCAATCTGCACAAGGCGAACCTGTGTCGTGCCATCCTTCGCAATACCAATCTGTGTCGTGTTAACGCTCACGATGCTTTGTTTAAAGGGGCGACGTATGCTGCTGAACAGGCTCTCGCTCCCGGCACGGTTTAAATGGTCAATAGCTTGAGAATTCTTGTTTGATCCAGGCGACCGACAATTTTCTGAATGGGTTGGGGCCAAACTCTAACAAGGGTAGGGGTTGCGAGAACTTGGGCCGACTCTGCTTGCTCGGGGTGCTGTGTGACATCAATAATCTTGAGGGTGTAAGGATCGGTTAATGCTTGCTCTAAAACTTGATGCAATACCTCTAAGGTTTGGGCTGTGCTGCGACTGTGTCGGGCAATAAACAGATGTAAAACGTAGGCTTGGGGCTCTTGTCTCATATTGGGAGGTAACGGCTGATAGTCTGGCTGGGGAGGAGTGTCAGCTCGAATGATCAAGTTATGAGATTGCCAGAGCTGCGGGAATTTTTCACGGTAGCTCTGTACCACACCGCTATCATTGCCTGGGTCAACGGTCGTGATCTGTCGCCACTGGTGCATGGGGACATCAAAAATGGTTTGAAAAAAGACCCGATAGCGCCATGCTTGTGGATAAGCCTCAGCGACGACACGTTGCTTCTGGGAGTGTGGATCAATCCAGCGATCGACGGTTGCGGTATGGGATGGGGTTAAAAATAGGGGGGCTGCAGGTAAGTTAAGCCTCTGTTGCAGTACGTTACAGAGGTGAGCGTGCCAATGCTGCTGTTTACTCGGATCAATGACGTAGACTAAATCTCCTCCAGGGGTGACCAGGGCTAAGCCTTTGTAGGATGCTCTGGGTGCAGGAGGAGTGGAAAGAGGGAAAACCACAAGAGTCTGGGTTGATCATAGAGGGCTAGCGTTAGTTTAGCCCTCTGTATGGCATGGCTTAAATTCGACCTCGCAGGATCTGTGCCATTTCATTGGGTTTCGGTGAGTTCTCAAGTGCGGTTTCTTCATCAATGCGACCTTCTTCGTAAAGTTGGTAAATACATTGATTCATCGTCATCATGCCGTCATAGGTACATTGGGGAATGATGGCTTCAATCTCTTCGACGTCACCCCGCAGAATGTAATCCTTAACGGCATCGGTGTTGATCATCACTTCATGGATGGCGGCGCGTTTACCATCGGTCGTCCGCAATAGTGATTGTGCAATAACGCCCACTAAGGATTCAGCGACCTGCACTCGCATGGGGGCCTGTTCTTCGGGTTTGAAGATGTTCAGCATCCGTTCAATGGTTTTGACGGCACTGTTGGTATGCAGGGTGCCAAAGACGAGGTGACCGGTTTGTGCTGCTTTAAGGGCGGTATTGACGGTGATGCGGTCCCGCATCTCTCCAATCAAGATCACATCTGGATCTTCTCGAAGCGATGCCTTGAGGGCGTTCTCGAATTCGTGGGTATGAATGCCCACTTCCCGCTGCCGAATCATCGATTGCTTACTCTGGTGGACAAATTCCACGGGGTCTTCAATGGAGATGATGTGTTTCGGCATTTCACTATTGATATAGTCCACCATCGCCGCTAAGGTTGTGGACTTACCGGAACCCGTGGGGCCCGTCACGAGAATCAAGCCTTTGTGATAGTGGCACAAATCTTGAAAGACAAGGGGCATATTGAGTTCGTCGAGGGTCAAAATGCGCAGGGGAATCAGTCGCAGCACCATTGCTGGTCCCTTGAGGGAGACAAAGACATTGATCCGCACACGGGCCATACCGTCGTACTGGGTGGCGCCATCGTACTCCAGCTCTGTGCGAAATTGGTGGATTTGTTCTGGTGTGAGGATTTCCTCTAGCCAGGACTGGAAGGTATCTTCATCCGTGACGGGATATTGGGCTGCTTCTAGACGACCCCGATCTCGAAATCGGGGGACTTCGCCCACACCCAGATGAATATCAGAAAAGTTGTGTTCAAAGGCTTGCTGGACCAGACTTTTGAGAGTGATACCGCTGGGGTTAGTGCGTTGGGTGGGTGGCATTGCCTGGGTGGACTCTGCCAAATGTTGCGGATTGAGGATGGTGCCAGAGGGAGGGGGCAGACTGATGGTCTGAGTGGCTGAGGTCAGATCGTTCTGTTTGAGCTGGGTTGGCGTCTCTGGGTTGACTTGCGGTTTGAGTTGGGTCGGCGCTTCTGGATTGACTGGCTGTTTAAGCTGAGTCGGTGCCTCTGGGTTGATGTGTGTGGTGGTATCAGGGTTTGGAGGGGTCTGAAAAGGTGGGGGTGGGGGTACTGGAGTGGATTGATAATCAGTCATAGCCTACCTACGTTAATAACGTTACTTATTCATCTAGTTGCCCTGAACCCAACAGCTTGGGCTAAGACTGGGGGATGAATGTGCAGTACCTTAATTGTGGACAGCTTAGGGGACGGATATGACTTTCAGGACCCGGTGGGTGGTCTGCCCCCATGAATGATGGGTGGACACAGTTTGCAAAAAGAGGATGCTTGGTGACGTCTAGAGGTTAACAGGGAGATAGGCTCTATACGTCTGTAGTGTGATCTCTGCTCAAGTTTCATACCCATTCTACGAATAGAGGTAGTTATTAATACTCACTCTTAATTATCCCGTCTCTAAATAATAGATGCATCATAATATGAGCTTTTTGTAGTGATTTATACTCACTTGGTTTTTAAATCTTGCTCTAATGATGTATCCAATATTTTTTGCTCAACTCATTTATCAAAAATAAGCTGACAAAAATAGCATCAATTCAAGCTAATTTCTCCAGTGATGACTGATCCCCCCTCTGACTGGGGCTGACGTTGAGAGCCGACAGAGCGTGCTGAAAATGGATGTCAAGCAAGTAAATTAGATGTGACCTATGTTCGCTGTTTTTCCTGTTCTTGTTGTTGCACTGCTTTTCTGTAATCTTCTCTACGGAATACCAGATATAAGCTTCAAGAATTTGTAATGAATGGCAATCTGAATGTAAACATTGTTAAACCAAAGCCCATTCTCGTGGGGATCATTCTATATACTAAAAAAACTTGAATTGAAGAAAAGCGATTTTAGACTTTATATACTTTTGCGGGAGGATTTTATATCATGCTTTCTCAAGCTCCTCATTTAAAACGACCTTCTCTAGCCCTCCAGGTTAAGAGCTTCTTGGTCTGGACCTTCACCTTGACAGTTTGTTGGCTCGTGGTTGGCTTTCCTGTTGTTGTATTAATGGTGACGTTTGGTTCCCTTGTGGCAATTGCACTGCAGGCGGTGCTTCCCATGAGTGCAGTGGTTCTTGTGGCAGGCGGAATCCTCTCAGCTAATGTTCTCGCGATTATTGCTGGAGCTGCGATGTTGACGCTAAAGGGTATTCACCCTCATCAGGTTCGGTGGTTGAGCTGGCTTAACGGTCGAGCTAATCCTCAGCACAGCCCAGTTTATGCGGCTTGCCCTTTGACTTGCGATCGCAACGTATAAGCTTCGGTCTCTGTTCACTTCATTTGCAGAGATTCCCGAGATATATAGAGTAGCGGAGAGGGCCGATCTAGCAGATCGGCCCTCTCCGCTCTTTTTTAGGTGTGGTCAACTGGTTGATTAAGCGGTTCATTCTCCCGTACGCTTGGGGCAAACCCATTGCCGTACTTCCATGCCTAACTCCCCCACCCGGATCTGCATTACCCTCGGAACTCGTCCTGAGGCCATTAAGCTTGCCCCTGTGATTCAGGCATTCCAAAGCTCAGACCGTTTTCTCACCCAGGTTGTCCTGACGGGGCAGCATCGAGAAATGGTGGATCAGGTCATGGCCCTTTTTCAGCTGCAGGCCGACCATGATTTAGATATTATGTCTGCCAAGCAAACGCTCTCTGACATTACCTGCCGTAGTCTCCAAGGACTACAAGGCCTGTTTCAAGATCTCAAGCCCGATCTTGTGATTGTTCAGGGAGATACCACGACGGCCTTTGCGGCTGCCCTCGCTGCTTTTTACCAGCAGATCCCTGTGGGTCATGTTGAGGCCGGACTGCGAACGGACGACTTACTCAATCCCTATCCAGAAGAAGCCAACCGCCGCCTTGTATCTCAAATTACCCAGCTTCACTTTGCCCCCACCACCCGTGCTGTCGGTAATCTGGAAAAATCGGGCGTGACCGGTTCTATTCATCAGACGGGTAATACCGTCATTGATGCTCTGTTGAAAGTTGCAGATACCCAGCCCGAATGCCCGATCCCCAACCTTGATTGGGCACAGTATCGGGTTTTGTTAGCCACTGTTCACCGCCGCGAAAACTGGGGATCATCATTACAACAGATTGCCCAAGGCTTTCTGAAAATCCTGGAGCAATTTCCTGACACTGCCTTTGTCTTGCCTCTCCACCGTAATCCAACGGTTCGAGAACCTCTGCAAGCTCTTTTAGGAGAACATCCTCGAGTTTTTCTGACAGAACCTCTCGACTACAGTAACTTGGTCGGCGCGATTCAGCGTTGTCATCTGTTGCTCACCGACTCTGGTGGCTTGCAGGAAGAAGCCCCGAGTTTAGGGAAGCCCGTATTGGTGTTGCGAGAAACGACAGAACGTCCAGAAGCAGTCGAGGCCGGTACCGCCCAACTGATCGGGACTGATACGACGCAGATTGCAGAGAGTGCGGCTCAACTCCTGGGTGACGCCAGTAACTATGACAAAATGGCAACGGCTGTGAACCCCTTTGGCGACGGGCAGGCAGCCAATCGCATTGTCCAAATTGTTCAAGATTATTTTCAAGCTGAATCCTGACGGTCGAGCTTGTGGGCTAGGAGCAGGCTGCTCAAGGCTTGCAAGGTGCTGATCGCAGCTGGTGCAGGCAAGAGAGGGCGTCTCAGCATGAAGTGGAAGCCTGGAGAATTGTTCTCTATGTTTCTATGATGTATTTTTTCCCTCTGCTTTTATGAGCCGTCGGACAGTGCCGTCAAGTTCGAAAATTCTTGATATGAGGTCTCGGCTAATGCTCGCGATCTGTTGTAAGTGGCCGATGAAAGTTGTGACAGCTGCCATTAGAATTTCCCTCGCCTGCTCAACGTGTGGCTCTCGCCATCGAATCCTGGTGGGCAGGCAGCAGTTTGATGCTGGATGTCGTCAATCCATTCTGTGCCTGTTGCTGTGCTCTAGATTGCTAGGCATTTTGGCTAGTTTGTTCACTCGTTTCGATCGCGATCGCAATCGGCTGCTGTAGCGGAATCACTTCGGCATAGTTCTCGGCTTGCATCACGACATTGGCTGGCTCCGTGTGTAGTGAGGGCGTTTCTAGAAAAGAAGTTTGAGTACGGAGTAGTTTTTGAATGTGAAAGCCAATTTGTTGGTCGCGGGTGAGGCCAAATGGTGCAACAACGACGTTATCGAGTTGCTGCAGTAGGGATTTGAGTGCCTCGTTCACGGCCTCGCGGTGTAGCGGAGGTAGCCGGTTTGAATTGAGATAATGACGCACTGCAACAATGATCTCTCTCAGACTATAGAGAGAGTTACCTTGCTCAACGCTCACAGGTGTCAAATTTTGTGTGAGATAACGGACTTGATAGTCACTGAGTCCCAGATCAAAAAGTTGGCAGCAGGTTATGGTTTCCGAAGTCATGGTGGCAATAAAAGATCTGCAGGACTGGCATTAAAAAAAGACGTCAAGCTGCCACCAATCGATCTCTGCAGCAATAAAACTCAATTCAAATTGCGCAGTTTCGATTGATTTGTAGCTAAATGTTGCAGATAGCTCCGTTTAACCCTCTTAACTGAAGGGCGAAGCACTGCTTAAAAATGGGGGGAAGCTGAAGGTGACTAGCGGTAAGAAATGGAGGATGGTTCAAGTCTTCCAACCGCTTATCTTCTCTAGCTTTAAAGTACCCACCTTCATTGGTTTTCATGACATTTTGTGACCTGAGACTGTCTCCAGGTTGTAGATTCAAAACCCGCATCATGACCTTGTCCCGTAGCCTAGACTGGTGGAACTGTTGGGATGCAGCTTCTTGATGCTCTGTCGGTGGGACGGTTTTAGGGGCTCATTGAACACTATGCTTGATGCTTCTGGATCGTCTTAGAAAATGTCCTCATTTATTGGCCATAGCCTCACGGCCATTTCTGTGGTTGCTGTTGGGCGGCCGCGGAATGTTTCTCTGCCTTGGATCGGCTGGTTGGTTATCCTTGCCCTTGCGCCTGATATTGACTATGTGATCCCATCGCTACAGGCGAGCCAGCATCAGGGGCTCCGAATTACTCATTCCATGGTGGCGAGCCTTTTGTTGCCGACGGCGACTTTATTGTGGCTCCTGTTCTGGCCGTCCCAGCAACGTAAAGGGTCTCAGGTGGCTGAGTTGCGAGGGTTGAAGATAAGGGGGCAACGCTTGCAACTATTTCAGGGGTGGCAGGTTGCTTTAGCAGGGCTTTCCCATTTGATGCTGGATTTACTGGTGGGGGGCACGCCGCTGCCGTTACTGTGGCCCCTCTCCCCGGTGTTATGTAAGCTGCCGTTCGGAATTTTACCCAGCGCTGGACGGCTACAGCTCGGCAATCATCTGCTCTACCAAAATTTAGGGATTGAGCTGGGGGTGATTCTACCCGCCGTACTAGCGGTGCTTTTGATTGTCAGAGGCAAAGGTCATCCAGTGTGGATTCTGCCGCTGTGTCTCGTCTCGCTATCTTTTATGGGCTGGGCTTCACAGCTTGCTCGCTAATGAGGTAAAGGTTTTGTGTTTCATGGGTTTGCGGTCTGTACCGTAGATAACCGTCGTCAGCAATGCTAGTTTTAGCTATTGTGCTTGATGTATGCCGTGATCACAGTTCCTTTGTCTTCACCTTCTATCTCGCCAGGTTGGCAGGGAAAACTACAGTTAAGATATGGGTGCCAAGACGGCACGAAGGTTCAATATTGTCGGGCTCAGGCACCGCTAAAAGTTCAGCGTCCTTTCTACCCTGAGGGACCCCAGGTTTGTCACAGTGTCATGTTGCATACAGCAGGCGGTGTGGTGGGGGGCGATCGGCTTGCCATTGATGTGCAGCTGCGACCCCATAGCCATGTGCTTCTGACGACAGCGGCGGCCAATAAAATCTATCGTTCGAATGGTTTAGAGGCTCAGCAAGATGTCCTCATTCATGTCGAGCCGGATGCTCTTTTAGAATGGCTACCGCAGGAGACGATTGTGTTTAATCAGGCGGTCTATCGTCAAAATCTCAGGGTTGAATTGAGTCCTGGTGCGAGCTGGTTGGGCTGGGAAATCACACGATTTGGCCGAAGTGCGAGAAATGAACAATTTGTGGACGGGAATTGGCGATCGCAAACCGAGGTCTGGCAGCAGGGGCGACCGCTTTGGATTGACCGACAATGGTTACCGGGTTGTTTAGAAACCTGGAGCAGTCCCCATGGCTTAGCAGGCTGTCCGGTGGTTGGGAGTTTTGCTTGGGTCGGGCAAGCGGTGACTGCAGATTTTGTAACTCAGGTTCGACAACTGGGGGCGGAGCCTCAGGGGGTGGGCGTGACGCGACTGCAGCAAGGATTACTGTGTCGTTATCGTGGTCACTCTAGCTTAGAGGCCCGACAATGGTTTACACAGGTATGGAATCTGATTCGGTCGGCGACTTGGAACCGTCCAGCTTGCCCGCCCAGAGTTTGGCAAATCTTTTAGCGAGGTGACCTATGCAATTAACTCCCCAAGAGAAGGATAAGCTGATGCTGTTTACGGCGGCGTTGCTGGCGGAGCGGCGTAAGGATCGAGGGCTGAAGCTCAACCATCCTGAGGCTGTCGCCTTTTTGTCTGCTGCGATTTTAGAAGGGGCTCGAGATGGCCGCACGGTGGCCGATCTGATGAGCTATGGCACAACGTTATTGACGCGAGATGACGTGATGGAAGGGATTCCAGAGATGATTCATGAGGTGCAGGTGGAGGCGACTTTCCCGGATGGAACTAAATTAGTCACAGTGCATGATCCCATTACATAGGTTTGAGTTACTCGGGTTAGGACTTTTGGGGGGACTTGCGCTGTGTGGGCCTTCTGCGCAAGCGTTTGTCCTCCTTGAGCGTGATGAGCAGCCGGTTAATTCGGTGGAAGAAGCGATTCAGACTGCGGCTCGCTGGGGGAATGAACCCGGTTCGTTAGCTGAAGGGGTGCGGGGGTTGGGAGATGGATTGGAGTTTTCAATTGCATCGGACTTTTGCGAACGACTCGTCCCTCAATTTAGAGATCCTTATCCTCCTGATTGTGACCAAGTGATAACGTCTCTCAAGGTCGCGCTCCATCAATGGTCGGCAGACCATCC
>CALFCG010000054.1 GCA_937951315.1 uncultured cyanobacterium | reverse complement strand
AGAAATGTAGATAACGCCCTATGAGAAATCATTATGGGGGTATGGCTTTTTCCACAACATCGTTAAAATACTGAACTTTTCTGAATTTAAGCCATTGTTGTTTCAAAGTCTCCGCATTTATACGGAGATCCGTCTCCGTATAAACACGCAAAGTATACAGAGAACCCTTTTCGGATATAGGTTTTAATTCTCCGCGCAAAGTTTTTTGATTGGGTGTTTTTGTTGTCTTCTTAAGATTAAGTACTGATTCTTTTTGCTGTTTGCTTGAATTCTGTTGTCTAGAACAAGAATGGATTTTTTTATTCTAAAAGTGAAATGAATTAATTGTGACGACTTTTTATTCAGTGTAAAACTGTCGCTGATATGATGCTTTTTTCATCAATTGTTCCTGTTGGTAGGGGGGAGGGAGCGTGCTCATCGTTTCGCAACAAAAATGGCAGTAAATCTGTGAATCAATCTACTGCCATTTTTGTTGCGTTTTAGCGACTGTTAAGGATGCCGATCTTAAGCAATGAGCTCAATATCGTTAGCTGTAAGATTAACGTTAGGAGCTAGATCTGCGAACTTTCCGCCTGTTCCAAAGCCCGCTTCAGAGCCGTTTGTATTGCAATATAGGTTGCCATCATTGCTGTTATAAACGATCCGTGCGCCACTGGTCTCTGCCGAGGCTAAGCTACTCACTGAGGCAAACTCGCCAGCGACAATCTGGGTACCCATCCCTTGACTCAAGCCAAACACTGATTGACTCAATTCCAGGACATCCTCACTATCAAAGTCCGTGATTGTATCGATGCCTTGACGATTGACGCCGACATCAAATCGAAATCTATCAGCCCCAATACAGCCTGTGAGTGTGTCATTGTCTGAGCCACCTACCAGCAGATCATCGCCGCTGCCCCCGATCAAGACATCAAAGCCTGCTTGTCCCTCAAGGGTGTCGTTTTCACTGCCCCCATCTAGCGAATCATTAGCCAAACCCCCTTGAAGGGAATCGTCCCCCGCTCCCCCTCGCAGGGAGTCGAGACCGCTATTGCCCTGGAGTGTATCATTGCCCGCTTGTCCTTCAAGGGTGTCATTGTTGCCACCACCACTGAGGATATCTGCGCCCTCACCACCCTGCAGAAAATCGTTCCCCGAAGCGCCCACTAGGGAATCATTGCCGATGCCGCCAAGGAGTGTATCATTCCCCCCTTGTCCTTCAAGGGTGTCGTTATCGAGACCGCCATCCAAAGAATCGCCACCGGTACCCCCTCTAAGTACGTCAAGGCCATCTCCGCCAAGGAGCGTGTCATTTCCCCCTTGTCCTTCAAGGGTGTCGTTATCGAGACCGCCATCTAGTACGTCATTGCCATTGCCCGAAGCTAGACGATCGTTCCCTTCGAAACCTTGGATATTGTCGTTGCCTGCGCTGCCGGAAAGCTGATCGGCACCGCTGCTGGGTAAATTTTCAAACGTTAGGGTTGTTGTAGCCAGCGTACTGATATTGTTGAGGGCTTCGCCATCATTGAGGCTAAATGTAAAGGTTCTGCCTTTGCCTGTGGGAGCTGTGTTGCTGTAGGTGAGGGTGCGCAATACCTGCTGATAATTTTCTAGGGTGTCAATACCGCGGAGGGTTAGAATGCCAGTCCCATCGTCATAGGTGCCGGTGATGCTGGTGCCATCTGTCTCAACCTTGAGGAACTCGGCTAAACCATCTAAGCGATTGTTGATGGTGATGGTGGCTTCTGACAAGGTGCTGGAATCTACGTCGGTGATGCTGAGATCACTATCGATGATGAGGACCGGGTCACCCGTAAAGGTCGTACTAAAATCAATGCCAGCAAAATCGCTGCTGTCCAAATCTGAGAGTTTTACAATGCCTCGCGCACCGATATCAGAGCTGCCAAATACCACATAGCTTGTTCCATGATTGTCCGTGGGGGCAGCATAGGGTGCCCCGATCAGGAGGTCGTCCATGCCATCGCCGTTAATGTCGCCAGCACTGCTAACGGCATAACCCGAACCCTCGCCATTCTGAATGCCGTGAATGACAAACCCATTGGTTCCGTTGAGGTCGGAAAGGTTCAAGCTGCTGCTGAAGCTATTGGTGTTGCCGAAGATCACATAACTCTCGCCAGAACCGTCGCCATTGGGATCACCACCGTTTGCCCCAATAATGAGGTCATCTACACCATCACCATTGATATCCCCTGCATTACTCACGGAACGACCGGAAGTGTCGGCGCTATCTATACCGTTAATGACAAATCCATTGGTGCCGTCTAAGTCAGAGAGATTCAAGCGGCTGCCGAAGCCTTTAGCATTGCCGAAAACCACATAGCTTTCGCCGGAATTGTCGCCATTGGGATCGGCGAAGGGGGCTCCGATAACGAGGTCATCAATACCGTCATCATTGATATCTCCGGCACTGCTCAGGGAGCGACCAGAGAAATCTGTTGAATCAATGCCGTTAATGACAAAACCATTCGTGCCATCTAGGTCAGAGAGGTTTAAGCTGCTGCCGAAGCCGATAGCATTCCCAAAAACCACATAGCTTTCGCCTGAATAGTTGCCATTGGGTTTGGCATAAGCTGCCCCGATAATGAGATCACCTATGCCATCACCATTGATATCTCCGGCACTGCTCACCACATGCCCAGCAGTATCGTAACTATCTATGCCGTTGATGACTAAACCATTGGTACCGTTGAGATCAGAGAGGTTTAAGCTGCTGGCGAAGCCATTAGACTTGCCGAAGACGATATAGCTCTCGCCTGAATTGATGCCATTGGGGTCTCCACCTTTGGCCCCAATAATCAGGTCATCAATACCATCACCGTTGATATCCCCGGCACTGCTGACCGAACCACCGGAGTTGTCAAATGCATCAATACCGTTAATGGAAAATCCGTTGCTTCCATCCAGGTCGTCAAGGTTGAAGCTGCTGGCGAAGCCATTGGCATTTCCGAAAACCACATAGCTTTCTCCCGAGTAGCTGCCATTGGGATCTCCTCCGTTTGCCCCAATAATGAGGTCATCAATACCATCATCATTGACATCCCCGGCATGGCTGACTGCACGACCGGAGTTGTCTAGTGGATCAATGCCTTTAATGACAAAACCATCGGTGCCATCGAGGGCGGTGAGATTCAAACTGCTGCTGAAGCCATTGGCGTTTCCAAAGACGACATAGCTTTCACCAGAACGGTTGCCATTGGGATTGCCTCGATCGTTACCAATGATGATGTCGTCAAGACCATCGCCATTAATATCTCCTGCGTTACTGACGCTGCGCCCCCCTTCTGTGCCATCACTACTGGTGAGGAAGAAGCCGCCGACTGCGCTGTTGCTGCTGTTGAGGTCGAGTTCTGGGGCTACGTTCTCGCTAGCGCCATTGAGTTCCGCGAGGGGGACCTTGCTTGTGAGGGGTTCACTGCTCTTGAGAGTGGTGTCACTTTGTATTGAAAATTCGGTGCTGTCTCCCCTTCCCTCTCCTCCTGCTGAATCGGAGTCGTTGAACGTAGAAAGAGTTGGGGAAGATTGTGTCATCGTTGTGATTCTTGAGTAATAGGGCGAAGGATGCGTGCAGAACGCAGAAAATACTGGCTAGGGAAGTTCCCTGCCAGTCCGAAGGTGGACTCTGTTTATCTAAATGCTGTGGTATTGCTGCGGGTCAATGTCTGCGGTGCTCCATTTATATAGAGTGCCCAGTGATCTTGGATGGTTTTACTTTTCCGGCATGAAAATGATGCCGATGCAGATTGCGATAAGGTCAAGAACAGTCCATCTATCGAATGCTGAGTGCCATGTCCCAAGCCTCTGCTGCCCCTCAACCGCAATTGGAGCTGAACACGTCACGACAGTTCACGGCTTGGCTGGCGGAACAATCTGTGAGCCTTGCTTTTACGACCTATCAAGCCGGTAAAGTTTTTTGGATTGGTCGACAACCTTCAGGAAAGCTATCGGTTTTTGAGCGGACTTTTGAACGCTGTATGGGACTGTGGACGAGCCAGTCCACTCTCTATCTGAGTACGCTCTACCAACTGTGGCGGTTCGAAAATGCCCTCGAACCGGGTCAGCAGCACCAAGGCTATGACTGTTTATATGTGCCGCAGGTGGGCTATGTTACGGGCGATTTAGATGTACATGACTTGGGCGTATTAGACTCCTCTAGCTCTACAGAGTTACGACCGCCGTCTCCCTGGCAGCAGGTCAATGGTCCTGATCCACTCGTCTTTGTCAATACTCTGTTTGGTTGCCTCGCCACCGTCAGTTCGACCCATAGTTTTAAGCCCCTGTGGCAGCCGCCTTTTATTTCTCGATTGGCTGCAGAAGACCGCTGTCACCTCAATGGCTTGGCGATGCGTAATGGCGAGCCGGCCTATGTCACAGCCGTGAGTCAAAGTGATGTTGCTGATGGTTGGCGTGATAGACGCCGTGATGGCGGTTGTGTGATTGATGTGGCGAGTCATGAGATTCTCTGCACGGGTTTGGCGATGCCCCATTCGCCCCGGTGGTATCAAGATCGACTCTGGGTACTGAATTCTGGGCAGGGGGAGTTTGGCTATATTGACCTCGATGAGGGCAAATTTCAGCCGGTTACCTTTTGTCCTGGCTATCTGCGGGGCTGTGCCTTCAGCGGTAACTTCGCGATTTTAGGTCTCTCAAAGCCACGGGATAACAAAACTTTTTCTGGCTTGCCTCTAGACGACCGGTTGGCAGAAAAGGATGCTGTCGCCCGATGTGGCCTGCTGGTTGTTGATTTGCGAACTGGTGATATTGTTCACTGGCTGCGGATAGAAGGCATCGTGACGGAACTCTATGATGTTTGTGTGATTCCCCAGGTGCGGCAACCGATGGCGATTGGCTTTCAGACCGATGAGATTCGTCGCGTTCTCTCTATGGAGTCTTGATAAAGAGGCGTTTTGCCGCTCGGGTGACGGCTACATAGAGCAGTTGATTCCGTTCTCTAATGTTGCGATTGCGTAGGGTATCTGGCAGATCAATAAAGACATTCTGAAAGGTGGAGCCCTGAGATTTATGGATGGTGAGGGCGTAGCTGTAGTTCACATTGGCAAAGCGCTGCTTTAAAGCCCAGAACTCTTGCCACTGCTTGGCCTCTGCGAGTTTGTTTAACTCTCTCTTCAGTCGCCCTTGCTCTGATTCATGGAGTACGCGCAGGGTAAACACCAGGTTGGCATCGTTCTCAACAAACAAACACCAGATTCGCCAGCCTTGGGACTCGTCTTCCCTGGCTTCTTCGACAATGCATTCAGAGGAGGTCTGCATCAGGATCTCTTCTTCGTTGCCAAAGATGGGATGCATGGCAATTAAACGTTCGTCTGGAACAAATCGGGGGACTTCACTGCCAAAAATGGCATCTCGAATCTGACCGTTTAGAGCGTTGACACGCTTATTTGTATAGGCCAATGCCCGCACATAATCTGGATCGGCTTGAGAGCGATCGCAACTAAAGGCTCGCACTAACTGCCGCTCCCAATCTGAGGATTTTAAGACCACGGTTCCTTCGGTTTGCTCTGTATTGAGATTGGTGGTGAGAGTGGGGAGCTGCCGAGCTTCTAGGCTGCAGCGAATGGCTTCTGCCAGGATGCCGATGGCGCCACTGTAGCGAACCACATCGGTGAGAAGGGCTTTATTTGCGATCGCAACAAAGGTTTGAGAACAGACTTCATTGAT
>CALFCG010000053.1 GCA_937951315.1 uncultured cyanobacterium | reverse complement strand
TTTTCAGGAGCAGCAGGATAGAGGGTGGACTCATCTATATGCAACACTTAAACCACAGGATCAAGATGCCTCTGAATAAAACTCCTGCCTGTGGAAAGGTTTTTCGTTCTAAGACTCGGCTAGCGTCAACAAACCATAGCCCTGAGAGCAAAATTATTTGGATATCTCTAATATGACGAAACGATCCAACAGAAAAAATGACCTTACGGCTAAACTTTGTATTAAGTTCAAGACTCGCTCGGATTGAGCAAATCTTGAACTAATTCCAAGAAAGTCTCAGGTGCAATCGGTTTGTATATAGCCTTAGAAATACCAAGCTGCTTGGCAACTTCAAGAGGCGTATTCTGAACATAGCGCCCTTTCGTAAAGCCACTCACACCAAGAATCGGTCGATTAAAGTCAGTATAAAGCTTAAGTCTAGTTATGAGCGTCAAACCACCTTCTACTTGAAGCTGCTTGCCATGACGAATGAGCATGTCCACAATGATTAAATCTGGCTTCAGTTGCTCAACTAAAGCGAAAGCCTCATCAACATTAGATGTACATTGAACATGATGCTCATATGACTCAAGTAAAATTTTCCATTGCAGCGAAAGTTCAATATTGTCTTCGAGAATCAGAATGGTCGCCATCTTGCCATAATCTATACAGAAGTCTCCTTAAATTTTGTAGTAAAGTCCCCACAAAACTCAGAGTAATCTAGACATTCACATTATCAGTCTCCTCAAGCATTCCCGAGAATTAGATAGAAGTATTTTAAGAAAGTATTACAGATTATCTCACATTCAGACTCAGATTATTTCCAATCAAATTTCACTTTGTGGAGAGGAAAAAGTTGTACTCCTATGCAGTTGAGAGATAGTCTAGAACAGAACAAGCCTTATAATTTTTCTGCATTTTGTTCTTATTTTCCAATATAATAGTCAAAATTTATAGATACCTACCTGCATTAAATAGAGCTCATCTATTTGAAGTTTGACACCAGAAAATCATATCTTTAAGGCTTGAGGGTGTATTGAATCAAAAATTGCAGTTGAAACTTAGCAGAGTTTGCGTCAATTAAAGGAAGAGATCCACCATGAGTCAGATCGATCCCGTTGCTTTAGCAATCTCTAAATGCGATCGTGAGCCTATACATATTCCAGGAACAATTCAGTCCTTTGGCAGCCTAATTGCCACAGATTTAGCCCTTGAAACCATTACCCATGTTTCAGATAATTTTGCAAATGATGTACCCAGTAGCTTGCTGGGACAACCCGTCTCCCAAGTGCTATCTTCAACACTTATCCACGAGCTGAGAAATGCAGCGAGTTCCCATACCATAAAGAGTCAACGTCAACGTCTTGGGCATCAAGAGTTGGGCGGCACAATTTTTGGTACCAGTCTGCACCGCAGTCATGATCGACTCATTATAGAGTTAGAGTTCTTAAACTCTGATGAATCTCCAAAAGACAACGCCATAACCCGTGCTCAATCGATGCTAGGGCATCTCCAAAAAGAGATGGAATCTGACAGGATGCTGCAACTTGCTGTCACGGTTCTGCGGCATACAACTCAATTTGGCAGAGTCATGGCCTATCGATTTCTGCAGGATGGGGCTGGAGAAGTGATTGCTGAATCTTGCGCTAGCGACTACGAGTCATTTCTTGGGCTACGATATCCCCACTCTGACGTGTCCCAGTCTGCCAAGGACTTGGCCTTGAAAATGCCTGTACGGACCCTAGAAAATATCAACACCACGTCAGTTCAGATTCTCAATCAAGAAACTGATCAGAGCCCCCTAGATTTATCACTGGCTTACCTACGTGGGGTCTCCCCCATTCATGTGGAATATTTAACCAACATGGGGGTCAGTGCCAGTATGACCATTGCTATCGTTGTCCAAGGGAAACTCTGGGGATTTTTTGCCTGTCACCATCACAGCCCTAAACTTCTGACGGCTGACCTGCGTTCGAGTTGTGAACTTTTCAGTCACCTTTTTTCCTTAAATTTTCAGCAAGTACTCGCCAGAGAAAAACTGCAAGCAAGTAAAAAGATTTCGTCAACCATTGGTTATCTCTTAGAAACACCCAGGGAAGCCTTCAACTTTATCCAGTCTGCGGATACAATTTGGCAGACCTTTGGCTCTTTGATGGAAGCAGATGGTATAGCCATCATTGATCAACAACAAATCGAAACCCGCTACGATACCCCTAATAATGCCTTCATCCTAGATTTGCTCCAATTGTGTGATGCAGAATCAACAATGGATATTGTGCCCATTGAGCAACTGAAGCAAGTCATCATATCTTCGGATCAAGCCAAACGAGGAAAAGCAGCCGGAGCTTTGATCATCAGAATTTCTGAACTTGAACAGCTCTATCTTATTTTCTTCCGTAACGAAGTTGCCTCTAAAGTTCGCTGGGGCGGCAATCCCAAACATGAGATTCTTGAAGGCCCCCAAGGTCCTCGTCTCCAACCAAGAGCCTCCTTTGCAGAATATATAGAGATGGTGACTGGCCACTGTCCACCCTGGACTCCGAACAATATTGAGACCGCCCTGCAACTACGAACAGGTCTACTATATTTAGCGATTAGTCAACTAGAAGGGATTGAGCAAGAAGCTTTAAAGCAACAACGACAACAGGACTTACTCATCGCTGAACTGAATCATCGCGTCAAAAACATTCTGGCCCTGATTCGATCCATCACCCGACAAACCAAGGAGTCGGCAAAATCGGTCTCCGAATATACCTACACCCTAGAAAAGCGAATTGCCGCCCTTTCCTCGGCCCACGATTTAGTCGCAGGTCACGGACTCGAATGGCCCCAACTAGAAGAGCTACTCAAGATAGAAGTGCGCCCCTACCTAGCAGAATCAAAGGACAGAATCAAATTATCCGGGCCGAATGTGGGTCTCAAGGCCAATTTTGTCCCTTCCTTTGTACTGATGCTCCATGAGTTAGTCTCAAATGCAGCCAAATATGGTGCTTTATCTATTCCAAGCGGTCAAGTGAACGTGACGTGGAATCTCGACAATGGTGGATTGGCCTTATCCTGGCAAGAGTGCAACGGTCCCAAGGTGAAACCGCCGAAGCACAACGGATTCGGTCGCAAGCTAATTGAAAATTCCATCGTCTATGAGTTTGAGGGAAAGTCAACGCTAAACTTTGCCCCCCAAGGAGTAGAAGCTAAGTTTTGGATTCCCAATGAGTTACTGTTGTGGAATTCTCAGGATAGCAATTTAGAAATTTCGCCATCTCCAGATCCAGCTGAAACTCTAGAACTAGGGAGTGAAAGAGTCCTCATCGTTGAAGATAATATGCTTATCGCCCTAGAGCAGGAAGAGATGATCAAATCTCTTGGCTTCCAAGAAATCGACACAGTTCCCAGAGTCAATGCTGCCCTCGAACTCTTAAAAAGCAAAAAATACACCTTAGGAATTTTAGATATTGATCTCAAAAAAGAAACAAGTTTTCCTATTGCCGAAGAACTTATCGCTCAAGGTATTCCCTTTCTATTCACAACGGGATATGACTCAAAATACACCCTCCCTAAGAACCTAGAAAAAATCATACGGCTGAAGAAACCCGTAGAGCCTGATGAGCTCAGACAAGCATTAAACTCGATTGTGAGGAAATAGGACCGGGGTCCGAGAAAAAAGAGACTTGAGGGTAGCGAGGGAAGCTTCTTTAGCCCCCCAGGAGCTACATAAATACTAATGCTGTAGATTAATCCCCTAAGTTCTAACAAGAATTACGCACACTTATTTCAGGATCTTTCTGAGTTCATCAGGTGATGCACTAGAACTTAAATCACGAGAGAAGTCGATTTTTTTATCCTTTTCGCTCAAGGGTAGAAGTGCAAAAACACAGATCCCAGCATTCTGGCGTACTTCGAAAAAAGCACGGGGCCAATCATCGAAGACTCCTTGTTTTTTTAAGGAGTGGTAAACCGACAGAAGCACATGGGCATTTTGTATTGGAGTAACTATCACCCACGGTTGACTCTGACATAGCGCGCGCGGAGCCCCTAATAGTTTTGCCCTAAATTTTTCAACCAATGCAGACTCAGAGCTAGCACCAATGTCCACGTGCTCTTGAGTCCGCATTCCCCCCGAAATGCTGATCATGTCTATTGTTCCTAAGCTTTACAAATAGAACCTACTATACATATCACTCTATAAAAACTTAATTTATGGTTAATTTATTTAACTTACTTTCATCTTGATGAGGTTTGCAGCCTTTTCTTGACACACAAATCTCATCTGCTCGCACCACTCTTCCGTCACGCTTGGGCAGAGTCATTTCTTGAGCTTTACACCAGATTTAGAGATCTGGGTAGAGACCAATCTAACACCTGATCCAATGGTTTGGCACGGTCAAAATAATAGCCCTGAGCATAATCAACTCCCATATAAGATAAGG
>CALFCG010000052.1 GCA_937951315.1 uncultured cyanobacterium | reverse complement strand
GCTTTTCCCACGGCAAAACATTGTTGTAATCTACGGCGCTGATCTTGGCCTGGAGGTGGAAATCATGGCCGACTTCTTGGCGAATTGCCAGCACGATTTCTTTTAGGAATCGATAGCGATTTTCTAGAGAACCACCGTACTCATCAGTGCGGGTGTTGATACCGGAGCTGAGGAACTGTGTGATCAGATATCCATGAGAACTATGAAGCTCAACCCCATCCAGTCCTGCTTCGCGGGCACGGCGGGCGCCATCCGCAAAGCGCTGAACTGTTTGCTGAATTTCAGCTTGGGTCATATTCCGACATCCAAACCCATGAATCTGTTCTGATTTATGGGTGGCGCTGAGGGCGGGGGTGGGTCGGAAGGACCCGGGATAGGTATTCTCAACGCCATCGATATCGCGCTGACGGCCCGCATGACTGAGCTGCAAAATAAATTTGCAGTCATACTGGTGGACCGTCTCGCCCACCTTCTTCCAAAACGGGATGCGTTGGTCGGAGTCGATCATGGCCGCATTGGGAACAATCCGACCTTCGATATGGATGGGGGTATAGGAGGAGATAATCGCACCGACGCCACCTTGGGCAAATTGTTCTTCCCAGTTGATGCGGGCTTGGGTGCCGGAACCATCGTAGTTATCCCAACGGCCCGAGATACTGGAGCGAAAAAGCCGGTTTTTGACTGTGAGATTCCGCCACTGTAAGGGTCGAAAAATGATGTCTTGGGGCATGTTGATTGTCCTTAACTGCAGCTTCACAAACTACCGATTCCGAAATCGCTGATGCCGAAAGAAGAGCTGGCTATCCCCGTAGAAGGAGGTCACAAAGTTGGAGGTGGTTTCTAGATACCCAATACATTGGGCCTGTTGGCGATAGGGGGCGGTGCCGATCTCTTCTTCTATCTTGTCCAGAGGATTGACGGCGTAAAGCGACAACAACCGAGTGCCGCTTTCAATGCTGGCAAAGTCATCCCTAAAGTCATGGGGGGCTTCGGCAAACTTTAGCGCTGGATTCGGAACCAGAAAGACCTGGGTTGGTGTGTGAGCCTGTTCCTCTTTCACTCCTTTTTGGGTAAGGCTGCCTAAATGCCTCAGGTCAATGCGGGTGGGATATTTTGTCACCCGGCGAAAAATTAGGTTGGTTACTTTGGGACCGAACTCATTCACCACCGGCACTATGTTGGACAGTTCATTGGCAAAGAAGTTGTGGTTTTGCCCCTGTCCCGATAGAGAAACCAAAGCCGAAAAATTTCCGGACGGCTTCCCATCTGCAAATAACTTGATGGCCAGACCCGGTGCAAATCCGCGATCGCTTGGATCTCCTGTTACAGAGGCTCTCAATAATCCATGATCCACACCCTTGAACAACCCTGTATAGGGACTATCTGCAGCGGCAATAAATCTGATTTTTGCCACGGAACCGTGAGCATGAATGGCTTTTCGCCAACGACGAGGTGCTTCATCCTCTCGCCGATCCATTTTGATAGTGAGCGCGGTCAACAATAACCCGACAATATCTATACGTTGTAGAGGGGGATTTTGTACATAGGTAGAGGAGAGAATCCGGTCATTCCAGAGAAATACTTGCTTCTGTTGAGCGGACCAATTGGCATAGTCTGAAGGCAAAGGGGCAAAGGCACGGGCCTGTGGCCAAAAGTTTTGAAGCTTGATTGAATTGATCATGGTCTTGCTCTAAAAATTGAGGTTGCGCCAGGGGGCAAAAGCGTTGGAGACACCGACCAGGGCCGGCTCTAATTTGGGATAGTGCCGTTTTAAGATCGTTCGCATGTTGTTGCGATAGATATACTCCAGGCCAAAGGGGGTATAAATTTCGGCTCGGTAGTCTTTGCTAAAGAAGCGATCGCTTTTCAGTCGGCGTGAGGCCATCAAAATAAACACTCGAAATGCGGTATCACTGAAGCCAAAGCCCTCTGGTAAATCTTCAGCAAACATGCCCACCATCAAATCCACGCTGTCGATGTCATTGTTGTAGGCTTCACGTAATTCCTTGACCCAAACCGGATTGCTAGAGATTTCTTCGAAGCTGTTTACGCGACCCCGCCCCAGTAAATCTCGAAAGCGGTTGTAGCGAGGTACACCCCGTTCGCGATCGCGCAAAATATCTACTGCCGCCAGATCAAAAACCTCACCGTTGTCCCGTTTATGCATCTGCAGAAAACGCGGAAAGTTATGTAGGGTCACCGCTCCGGGATGGGCAATGCCTAAGGAGTAGAACAAGTTTTCCATCCCCACTTCTTCCACGATGGCTCGGGTGCGTTTGCCGGAGGATTCAAAGAAGTCTTTCTCCTGCAGGAGCTTCCCGTCTAGGTTGTAGTACTGATAATCATCCGGAATCAGTGGATGCATCCGGTAGACCGAGACAAACTCTTCCGTGAGGTAATAGGGGGCAGAATGTTGCTCTGTCGGTGAGCCGGGAATGCCGCTCAGCAGTTCCCCTTCGCCAATGCGACCAAATATATATCTGAAATCTTCCCCCAGGAACCCGGCCCAATTTACGTTGAGGGCGATGTCTGTTGCCGGGTGGGGCAAGATCGCAGGGGTCCATTCTGCAGTATGGATTTTTGCCGTCAAGGCCGCATTGATTAGACGGGCATGATCAAATAGCTGTTCATCGGACCAATCAGGGTATTCATGTTTGAGGCGATCGCAAATAACATTATGTTCTTTGGCGAATAACGTATGGAGTAGCGTCAGTCCCACCCACCAGTTGTCATTAAAGCCAGTGGAATCAACACCGGTGTCATCAAGAGGCAAGAGACCATCGTTGCCAATAATCAACTTGCCGTCTGAGTGGGAGCGAAGTTTGTCTACCGTTTCACTATCACTGCCATAGATCTGCGATCCATCCCACCAATGGGTGACATGGTTGATAAATGTGGGGGGCGCTGAGCTGCTACCGTCTCCACGCGATTCATCAATGGCGGTTTGACCAATCTCTAATGGACGATGCTCTTGGGGCCAATCATCATCATCTGTAAGTGGCAATTCAAACTTTTTCTTAGTTTGATTGTCGCCATGGGAAAACCAGTCATGGTTCTCAAATTGAATCCAGGCCGCAGCTAAGACATTCAAAATAGTCGCAGGCCTAAATTCATCTCTCGTCATCAGTTGGCGGCTGATAGTTCGAGGATTGGGCTCTAAAATGGAGGGCCCATCAGGAAAAGCATCTCTGAGCGACACATTGCGGCCAAATCGCGTACCTGCCATGCCCATTTCAGGATGCTCCAGATCATTGAAGCTACCGTCATCGGTTCGTGCATTCAAGTGGCGCCCATCAAGACTCGGTTCAGGCTTCGGAAGGTTGTTGTTGGGTTTGATCTCGGCGGTATCGTGGAGGTTATTTTCCCGTAGTCGATTCCTGAACTGCAGTAGCTTCACTAAAGAAAGGGGGGTCAATAGCTGGTGCCATTGCTTACGAGACATTTTATATCCTCCATACTGATTGTTGAATAAGAATATTTATCCAGAAATCTTTCTTGTCAAAAAATTTGAACCTAAATTCGATTTAGGCAGTAAATTGAATAATTATGGGCAGCAAATTTTTGAGGTACGGGTGTTTCCCGTCTCTTTTTTTAACAGCAGGTTTGTAGAACTAGTTTCTCCGCAGAACATTTATATAAGTTCTGATTGAGATGTGGTTCATCTAATCACACTGAGTAAATGGTGGTCATAGGGCCAGTGACAATACTCACCTCTTTATATAGTTCAGGTGAACTGAATAGAATTATGCAAGTGCTTGATAAGCATTACGAATTGAAACAAACAATGATGTCCTATTTACCTGAAATTCTCCTACTTTCTTGCATTTTTGAGGCTCATCACTATTTGCCTACAATTGAAAACTGAGATATTTACAATGTTATTTAGATTTTCCTTGGGCTTAAATTGACTGCGTGGTAGAGAACAATATTTTCTGATTCTTTATGCCGTAAGAATGATCGGTTTTGCAACCCTACTACCTCTTGAGATGGGACCCTCTTTTCATTCGAGCGTTTAGAGTTTAACCAGATCTATCCTGGAATATATTTTTATTCACTCAGCCTTAAATATTGATCTAACTTCTGGGAACTCTATTTAAATGACCAGGATAGAAGTGATCTGATGCAGCAGCTGATTGGCAATGGAAATCGAAAAAAAGAGAAGATATTCGGCGTCGGAAACCTAAAGACAGGAACAACAAGTCTAGGTTCTGCTTTGGAAATATTAGGATATAAACATACACATGAACAGCGGAGGGAATTACTCAGTTATGTTCGAGAAAAGCGTTTGAATCTTGTCTATCGCTGGGTTGACCAGTACGATAGCTTTGAAGACTGGCCCTATCCATTAATCTATCGCCACCTTGATCGTCAATATCCCAATAGCCGTTTTATCCTGACGATTAGATCAAGTGCAGAAATTTGGTTGAATAGCATGCTGCGTCATGCTGAGTGTTTTGGGCCAACCTTTGGTCGAGAAGATTTCTTTGGTTACGCAATGCCTCAAGGGCATGAATCCGAATATCTTGCCAAGTACGAAGCACATAATCAAGAAATCGACGATTACTTTCGAGATCGTCCAAATAAGCTTTTAAAGGTTTGTTGGGATAATGGGGATGGTTGGCCACAGCTTTGTTCCTTTCTGGGCAAGGACGTCCCTGACGTGCCATTCCCTACCATAAATACCGCTGAGAATCGCATTAATAAGTGAGGCTTTCTTAGTGTATTGTCAGGGCTGTTTCAAGTTTGCAACGAAAAAATTTTATCAACCCTGCTAGCAAGCTTTGTTAGGGTG
This sequence comes from uncultured cyanobacterium, assembly GCA_937951315.1. GTDB lineage: Bacteria > Cyanobacteriota > Cyanobacteriia > Thermosynechococcales > Thermosynechococcaceae > RCC1774. The sequence goes on along the minus strand of CALFCG010000052.1, from coordinate 2,884 downwards.
GTTTTGAGCGATTGGAAACCGTTTAGCCTGAGCACGTTGATAGCCATAGTACTAAAAAGCGAGACATTAAGGAGCATTTGTGGATCTTCAAGTTGTTGGTCATCCTCGCAAATGAGAATATCCTTGGGCCAATGGAATCGATTTTAAATGCACCCTAGTGATTGCCATTGTCATAGCGAGCTTGAGGCTGAGCAAATAGCGTTGTTTGCCATTTTCATCTGCCAGTGGCTGACGAATGCATGCAGTCCATGGCAACAATAGGGAGATCGGGTAAATGAATCGCTTGTTGCAACAACATCCATGTTTCAAATGCATCACTGAGGGCCACAAAGTCCAGCCCCATCATCACCCGCTGAAAAGTTTAGCGGGACGGAACCTGCTACTGCTCAAAACCAACAGGTGGCACAATCATTGTTGGTGTTCGTGAGCAAACGTATGCAAGGGACGTTAGGGTAGCCTAAATAACCCGCAAGCATCCCCATCACTATGAGCAGCAATAGAAGCGTTAGAGGATATGACTTGCCTCGGGTTTGACGAAAATCAGATACTTGCTTGATAGGTCTCAATCAGGGTTGCTATGACTCATCCTCATCGTTCGGTTGGGAGTAATTCTCTGCCACTATAAAATAACCTTGCAAATCTCATGAACTTTGTAAAATGAGTCCCCAACAATCCACGATTTTCTAACCTTCTCAGTTCATCAGAATTTTAACTCAATCAGAAATGCAGGAGCATATTATATTCATTTTGAAAAAAATAGTGAACGACTGTTCATGCAAGACTAGATTTAGAATTGAAAGAAAAATAATGATAAACTTTATCCACGTTCATCTGGCTGAAGGAGAATGGTGAGGGATCGCAATAATTATTATATTTTTGAAGTAATCCAACCTATCAAGGCGAAACAGTAAACTAGCTGATTTGCTCACTAGGGCAAATGTCTTTATATATGAAAAGACAAAAGGGATTGAAAGCTCCATGAAAGCTAAGTCAGATTTGCAGATATTCTTGGCCCATGCGAAGGAAGACAAACCCCAAGTTAGAAAGCTATATCAAAAATTACAAGCAGCTGGTTATCGTCCTTGGATGGATGAAGAAGACCTACTGCCAGGACAGAACTGGCAGGACGAAATCACACGGACATTGAGGACTAGTGATTTCTTTCTTGCCTGCTTGACCCAGCATTCGGTAACCAAGAGAGGATATGTACAGCGTGAACTTCGTGAAGCATTGGATCTATGTGCCGACTTGCCTGAAGGGACTATCTATTTAATTCCACTAAAATTTGAAGAATGTAAAATTCCCGACTTGAAACAAAGAGAGCATGGATTATCTTTGCGCAACTATCATAAGGTTGATTATTGGAAACCGAATGGTTTTGAGAAGTTAATCGAGGCAATTGAACTGCAACGAAGCAGCATGTTAAAGGAGAGCGAACACTCGACAATACAGTCAGGGAATAGTACGCGACCAAATTTTACAGATAACCCTGGTTTATCAGTAAAAATTCTTAAAGCAATTTCTCAAACAAATAACATATTTTTTTTGTCAGGGATAGTCATCACTGCACTTCTTTTTATTTCAAATTTTCCCCCATTCAAGGTTGCCATAGATGATCAAAACATTCCAAAATCTACAGAAGGGCCAGTACTACCTTCTGAACAGGATGAAGAGAAATTGATTATGACAATAGGCCAGGAAGAAATTCTTAATATTCCAAAAGAAGCACAAAACTCAAACTTCCGCAAGGGGATCCATTCCTTTGAGGAGGCCTTAAAAGCTCGAGGAGCTCAATATACTAAGAAATTAGAGAATGCAAAAGAGAAATTTTCAAACTCCCTGGACGAAATACATAAAATACCTACAGCATTAATCTTTAAAAATAATGCTGAAGCTTTAATCTATCAGCAAAAATTACCTTCTAAAGTCTATTTTATTGCTGTTCCTATACCAACTGAAGAAGAAATTGTTGCAAAAAATATAGTAAGAGGTGTTGCAGTAGCTCAAGACGAATTCAATAAAAATAATGATAAACGAATAATAATCATTTTAACATTTGATAAGAGTGATGAGGTTACATCAGAAAAAATTGCCACAAAGTTATCGGAAATGAATACGTTATCTGATTTAGATACTGTTGAACATAAATTTAATGAGAATGTAGTTAACCTTATTGGTGTTGTTGGACATAGATCTAGCACTTCTAGTGAAGCTGCAATTAAAATTTATGACAGAGATAAAATTCAAATTCCGATAATAACTCCCACAAGTTCTAGTACAAAGCTAGATGAGTACGCTCTCTTTTTTCGTGTGGTTGCGTCAAACCAAGACATTGCTAATCTTTTCTCCAGATATATTAAGGCGACGAAGAGATGTTCTGGTAAAAATGTAATTGTTTACGATGAAAATGATAGATATAGTATAGATTTGTTTGAGAGTTTTAAGAGAAACAAAGATTATAATTACGGATTTATGAAATTTTCTCAAACTGAGAATAATGGAGAATCTAGTGAAAATGAGCTTGACCGACTTCTGCAATTTTTCCCAAAACCTAGCTTGGAAAGTGAACTTAGAAATTGTGTTATTTTAGCACCCGGGGTAAATCAAGTTCAGGCTGGATTTGATCTTATCAATGAGTATAATAATTTGAGCGCTTCACAAAATAAACCGAAAATACAGTTTTTGGGAACCTCGAGTTTCCATAATAGTGGTCGACTGGAATCGAATCCTTCTGTTGCTGAAGGTTTAATCGTTGAAGTGCCAGAACCTCTTTTTGACAAGCCGTCTAAAGATAATTCCGAATACTACCACTGGGTAGATGACCCAAATGCTGGTTGGCGAACTCATACAAGTTATCTGGCAACTTTTTATTTTACTAAAGGGA
>CALFCG010000051.1 GCA_937951315.1 uncultured cyanobacterium | reverse complement strand
CGGAGCGAGAACCATAAAAAGTCAAAAATGATAATCGTTATCATATCTTAGGTCGGCGAAACAGTGTGAGGCTTCAACAAAAATTCTCTTTTGCCAAGTTTTATTTCAGCGCTGGCGATCTTGTGGAACTTGTCCATATCTGTTGTTTTGTGATCAATGGCTGACTGCATTTTTTCGGTCAGCTCACAACGTATTCACGGTTCCTGCTCTCCTGTCTGTCGAGTCCGAAGACTAAGGGGATGGGTTTCCACCTCTCGCTAGACAGGGGCATAGAGAATTCAAAACAGTCGATTTGCAAAATGGGTGAGAATGATTATCATTATATCTGATGAACGTCATCCATCACCCTTGCTCCAGTCGAGTCATGCTCGATGACATCGCTCTCGTCTTGTCCGTTGAAAGGTCTCTTTATGTCCCCAGTTACTGCAATTCCGCTCGATGCCCTGCCCCCCGGATAACCACTGAAACCCAGCCCGTCGTCTCAGAGGAGCAAATGCGGGAAGCTGTCCGCACATTGCTGCTGGGCATGGGGGAAGATCCCGATCGAGAGGGGTTGCGAGATACCCCCAAACGAGTCGTCAAATCTTTGAAGTTTCTGACCTCTGGGTATCAAATGTCCCTGGATGAGTTGCTCAATGGGGCCGTCTTTTCCGAAAACCTAGACGAGATGGTTTTGGTGCGCGATATTGATCTGTTTAGCTCTTGTGAACACCACATTTTGCCCATTTTGGGTAAAGCCCATGTTGCCTATATTCCCAACGGCAAAGTCATTGGTCTGTCTAAAATTGCCCGCATCTGTGAGATGTATGCCCGTCGACTACAGGTGCAAGAGCGGTTGACTGCACAGATTGCCGATGCCTTGCAGGGACTGCTCAAGCCTCAAGGTGTGGCCGTTGTTGTCGAAGCCACCCACATGTGCATGGTGATGCGGGGGGTTCAAAAACCTGGCTCTTGGACCTCGACGAGTGCCATGCGAGGCGTATTTGCCGGTGATGCCCGCACCCGCCAAGAGTTTTTCAATCTCGTTGCTCATGCGGCTGCGATTCGTTGATGACTATTTCCTCTGCAAGAGTGCATCATGCTTTCTCTCCCTGGACAGTTTGAGAAACGTCTGCCCGTCACCATTATCACGGGGTTTTTGGGCAGCGGTAAAACCACTCTGCTCAATCATCTGCTGGGTCATCTTGCAGATCGGCGAGTGGCCGTTTTTGTCAATGAGTTTGGGGCAATCGATATTGATAGCCAAATTCTAGTGACCGTTGATGAAGACATCGTTGCCCTCAGTAACGGCTGTGTGTGCTGCCAGGTTAAGGAAGACTTTCTAAGGGCGCTGAGGCGGGTGTTGGCCTACGACTATATGCAAGTGGCTGCGGGTAAGCCAGGGTTGGAGGCGATTCTCTTAGAAACCTCCGGGGTGGCAGATCCCTATCCCATCATGCTCACCTTTCGAGTTAGTGAACTCTGGAGCCTGACTCGCCTCGATGCAGTGCTGACGGTGGTAGATGCAGAAACGTTTACCGCTGAGCACTTTCACAGTCGGACGGCTCTGTCCCAGATTCAGCATGGAGACATTATTCTTCTGAACAAGACCGATCTCGTTGATGAGGAGCATCTCAATCGCTTGGAGGCTGAGATTAACGGTCTCAAGTCTCAAGCAAGGGTGCTACGCATGAGCCATGGTCAAGTTCCGTTACCCAGTGTTTTAGATGTCAACCTCTACGCCGATGCACTCTCGGAAAGCGTTTCGTCGGCCCCTCCCCATTTATCGAATGAGGGCTTTGCCGCAGTGTCCTTTGAGAGCGATCGCCCCTTCGTCCTCAAAAAATTTCAGCAGTTTCTGGACTACCAAATACCGACAGAAGTCTTTCGTGCGAAGGGTGTTCTCTGGTTTGCAGAAAGCCCCCATCGGCATCTTTTCCAGTTGAGCGGTAAACGGAGCCAGTTTCAGGATGAGTCTTGGTTGCACTCGCCCCACAATCAACTGGTGTGTATTGGTCGCAACTTAGATTCAGAACAGTTACAGGACCAGCTCCATTACTGTCTCGTATGACCCATTGTCCCCATGAATAATCCCTCGTTCATTGCCGTCGCTGGCCCCAGCGGGAGTGGTAAAACCACCTGGATTCAGCAAAGTTTCAAAGATCAAACGGCTCCACTATTTTATTTCTATCCCGGATTGGACACGATCTCTGTGGACCTGATGCGGCTAGGCTATGGCTTTCCTGAAGTACAGGTGATTCCTGATCAGCAGGCTCAACAGGTGTTGTCTTCGCTGCCAGACGGGGCTGTTGTGTATCTTGAACTGGGTTTTCATTTGAGTTTAGAGTCCCCGCTGCTCAGTGCGTTGCCCTGTCATCAAGTGGCTGTCGTGCCGCCTTATCTCCAAGAGTCTGAATGGCATGAATGGGCCGATGAAATTGTCCTGGGAAATGATATTGCGATGCTTGATGCGGTTAAACAGCCTGAACTATGGCACACGCCGCTCCAGGGACAGGTCTTTGATCCGCCTAGTTTAGAAGTGGTGTTGGTTGAATTGACAGGGGGAGCCTACGGTAAGGTCCATCGGTTAAAAGGCATTTTTGAGATGCCCGATGGACAAGCCCTCTACATTGATTTTGTCGCAGGGCTAGAGGGCATCGAATATACAGAGCTGAATATTCCCCGTTGGCTGGAGGGACGTCCCCATCGCTTGAGCGGCATTGAAGTCACGGGCTACAACCTAGAGCAAAAGCTGATTGCTCAGACCCTATTGGATGGGAGTTTAGCCGATGACATGATTGCCTCTTATCAGCAGCAATATAAAACCTTAAATCCAGTCGAAGAGGAGATTGCCGTATGAAGCTCGCAGTGATGTCCTGCATTCATGGTAACTATGAGGCGCTCAATGCGGTGCTCTCTGATATAGATCGCCACAAAACCGATCAGATTTACTGTCTGGGCGATCTGGTGGGCTACGGTCCTCATCCCAATGCAGTGGTTGAGATGATCCGTTCCCTTGATATTCCCACCTGTCAGGGCTGCTGGGACGAGGATATTGTCGATGGTCTCAATGCCTGTGATTGTAGTTATCCTTCACAGTTGGCTGAAAAGCGAGGGAAGCAAGCCCATGAATGGACAGATCAAGTCATTCATCCAGAGGTGCGGGAGTATCTAGCAAATCTGCCGATCACATTGCAAGCCGAAAATCTAGCCTTTGTTCACGGTAGCCCCAATAGCCAACATGAGTATCTACTCCCTAGTATGGATGGGTTTGCTGCTCTGGAACGGGTGTTATCCACCGGAGCAGATGTCTTGTTCTGCGGCCATACCCACGTTCCCTACGTGCGTGATTTAGAGGGGGGGAAACTCTCGATGCGTGTGCATCAACCTGGACAGGCAGAGACGCAGAAGCAGTCCACGGTTTCTCTGAAGCGGATTATCAATGCAGGATCGGTGGGAGAACCTCGTCATGGACGCCCCAATGCAACCTATGTCCTCTACGACACTGATTCAAAACAGGTGACCCTCCGTGAGGTGCCCTATGACTATCAGAAGACCTGCTTAGCTATTGTCGAGCAGGGGTTGCCGCCCATTTTTGCATGGCGATTGGCACGGGGGATGGAGTTCGCCGAACGAGCCGATGATCCCAATCATGTCTGTCAACGGTAGTGAGTCAAAATTGAGGCAGTCAAACATGGAACAATGGGCTATTTTAAGCGGAATTGAGGGTAATCTAGTCGCCTATGAGGCGTTGCTGGATGATATTCGGCGACAGCGCGATTCGGTTGCCGAACTCTATGTTTTGGGCGATGTTGTTGGACTCAAGGGTGACAATAGGGCCGTGGTGCAACGGCTTCAGTCTCCGCGCACTGGGGAATTAGAGCCCCAAGTTTGTATCGGTTGGTGGGAGGAGCAGTGCTTTAATTTGTACTTGTTGGGTGGATTACCCGATGCACCAGAGCTGATCGCCCAAGAGGGGGCAGATACGGCACAGCACCTCTTTGAATCGGTCTCACGGGAGTCGGTGGAGTGGATGAGATCGCTTCACTTTGGATTTCACGAACTTGACTGTCTCTTGATTCACGGCAGCACAGTGGGCTACGCCGATGAACTCACGCCGGATATGCCTGCGATTCAACTGTGCGATCGCCTGATTCGCGCTGATGCCAAAAACTTATTCTGTGGCCGCTCAGGATTAGCCTTTGAATGTTGGATTGAACCGAGTGACCTCTGTTCCACAATCGTGACCTTAGAGGGCACACAGGCACCTAAAGAGCAAGGGCGCAGCCCCCGCCGCGTTGTCGGTGTGGGCAACGTGGGGCGGATTTTAGGACAGGCCACCTATACACTTTATAATCCTGCCAACAATCACATTACCTTCAAGACCGTGAAATACGGTAAGGCGAAGGGCTTTGCCTTGCAAGGCTCACAGAGTCAGCATGGCCATGAGTCTCCCGATATAAGAGCCTCTCGCTAACACAGTCTTGCCAGCAATCTCTTACTATCTTCCTTGTAAATTGTGTGATAATGATTATCATTCTAGCTGTGGCGATTGGAATCCAAAAGTCCCCTATTCACTCATGTCAAACAGTGCTGACTCGTCTCTACCACAAGCCCTTGCCAAGATTGTGCGGCGCTTTGAGCAGATCTCTGATCCCAAGCGACGGTATGAATATCTGCTCTGGTTCGCCAAGAGATTGCCCCCCTTCCCAGAAGCCGATAAACAGCCCTGTAATAAAGTTGTAGGCTGTGTGTCTCAGGTCTATATCACCGCCACTTTGATCGACGGTCTGGTTCACTTTCAAGGAGATTCCGACGCTCAGATTACCAAAGGGCTGGTGGGTTTATTGATTGAAGGGTTGAGTGGATTATCGCCAGAACGCATTGTTCAGCTCTCCCCAGCCTTTATTGAACAGACCGGTCTCAATGTCAGTCTCACCCCGTCGCGGAGCAACGGGTTCTACAACATTTTCACAACCCTGCAGCACTTGGCCCTGCAGCTGATGCCCATAGAGCAAAACCCTTAACCTCAGTCGGAGTTAACCCTTGATTCAATCACCCGCACAGCAAGATCTAACTCAAGCCGATCTGCATCTGCCCAAGCGAGGGATGCCGGTCACGATCATCACGGGCTTTCTTGGTAGCGGTAAGACGATGCTGCTCAATCACATTCTCCATAACTGCCAAGATCTGAAAGTGGCGGTGTTGGTTAATGAATTGGGCGATATCGATATTGATAGTCAGCTCTTGGTTTCTGTGGACTCAGATATGGTGCAGTTAAGCAATGGCTGTATCTGCTGCACCATTAATGATGATCTTGTCGAAGCGGTCTACAGCATTTTGGAGCGGGACGAGAAAGTGGATCACCTGGTGGTCGAAACGACGGGGGTCGCAGATCCGCTGCCCTTGGCGCTTACATTTATGGGGCCGCCGCTGCGCGATTTAACCCATCTCGATTCCATCTTGACGTTAGTGGATGCTGAAGTCTTTTCCCCACAACACTTTAAGAGTGAAGCTGCTCTGAACCAGGTTGCCTATGGCGATATTATTGTCCTCAATAAGACTGACTTAGCTCCGACTCAACAGGTAGAAGATTTAGAGCGGTGGATTAGAGAACAGAAATGGGGGGCACGGATCTTGCGATCGCAACACAGTCAAGTGCCACTTCCGTTGATTCTAGACACCGATCTGTTTCGCCCTGATCGCTATGCCGCAGAAGCGAAAGCGCTTGCTGAAGCTGCCCACGATCATGATCACCATGACCATCACGGCCACGATCACCACCATCACTCCGACCACCTTGCCAACGACGGTTTTTTATCGGTGGCCTTTGAGAACGATCGCCCCTTTGACCTCGAAAAATTTCAAACTTGGTTGAGCGAGCAATTATCAGAGAACGTCTTTCGGGCTAAGGGGTTTCTCTGGTTTGAGGCGGTTGCCCCGCGCTATATTTTTCAGCTCAGCGGCAAGCGCTACACCATGGACTCCGATGATTGGCCCACGACACCTAGAACGCAACTCGTGCTGATTGGTCGTGATTTAGATGCTCAGGAATTGAGACAACAACTTCAAGACTGTTTGGCTTAATAAGAGACACATCGGCAAAACATTTCACCCTTATGCTTTATGGGAGCCAAACAGGATTTTGTCCCGCAGCCACTAAATCAGGTCTCGGAGTCTTCGTGTCTAAAGGAAGGATCTTGAGCGTACTGCTTTCTTGAACGCCTTCGGTATTCACTTGGTCAAAAAGAATCGCTGAACCGTCAGGAGCCAGACTGATGTTGGTTTGATTCTGGGGGACAAGATTCAGGAGCTTAGTGAGTTGACCAGAGGCGATATCAATCTTGGCGAGATAGGGGATCTCCAAATAATCTTCCTCATCAATCGTCGCGGAACTCGGGGTTTCTGAAGTGTCTGCCTCCGACTGGACTTGAGTGAGTAGACAGTAGAGGGACTGTTTCTGAGGGCCAAAGGCTGTGCGAAGAATTGACCCTTTTGTCTTCAATAGCTCTCTCTGAACGCCCTGATTGGTGACTAAGAATAAAGAGCGGCTGTAGTCTTGGTTGAATTTCAGCATGGTCGCTGCACTGCCATCCTGGGCAAAGCTGAGGACAACACCGAACTGAGGTAAAAAGCCCAAGGGTTCAAGGGACTGCTGATTGTCGAGCGGGAGAAGGGCAATGCCCTGTCCCTGGGCAATCACAAGCGTATTGCTGTCGGGGGCAATCAGAAAGTCTCCTCCCGTGACCCCTTCGAGCTGCTGGGTGGAACCATCTTTGATCTGCCATAGGGAGACTGCTCCGACTCTTTCTCCCCGGTGCAGGCCCCGTTGTACAATCAGCCGCTCACCATCCTGCGATAGCTCAAATTTGAGGATCTGGTATTTTTCGTTGTCAAGGACTAGCTTCGTTTTTCCAGGGGCCGAAGCGGGTGTTGGGGGCAGATCGGGGGCATCAACCTGGAGTCCCGTTGTTACGGTATAGAGCTGGGGATTAAAGTCGTGCTGCTCTTGGACTTTGAGATCGTTGGCGGCAAAGAGGATGCGATCGCCCAAGGGGTACATTCGATAATCAAGGACGTATAAATTGGCTGGGGTTAAAACGGTCTTCTCATTCTTGGTGAGGTTGCGCAGAATCAGGCGTCCCGCTTCTTTGCCATTGACGCCCAAATAGACGAAGGCGCGATCTCGACTCTGAAACTTTCCATCAAAGGGCTGCATCATCTTCGGTTGATGGCTTGGACCCCGATTCGCTTCAGGGATATTTGCCAGCTGAACCTGAAACTCAGTGCCGTAGGGCATTGGATCGGTGAGGGTATAGGCTAAACGGCGCCCTGACCAGCTCACCTTTCCATCTAGCGTTGGATCAATCTTGAGGTTGCCTCCCACCTGATCCCAATCCATCGCTCGGTTGAACTCCAACGTAAAGGCTGTGTTTTCAACACCTACCTGTTGGTTGTTCCAGTTAAAGTCCCGGACTTGGGGAACGGTGCGATCGCCTGAGAGCAATAATAAGACAATCAACGTGAAGAGAATGGCCATAAGTGCGATTGCACTGCGGTCAAGGGGCTGGACTCGTTTCATATACCCATCTACTGACTTCCTGCCTTATTTTAGGAGGATGACCTTACCCTTGCGCTACCCTAGACTCTGGAGTTGCCGAAATGTCTGGATGGAATTGAATGGAGCAGTTTGGGAGTGCATTGACGCTCTTTTTCAGTTTGCTTGCGGAGGCCATGCCCTTTCTCATTTTAGGGGTGCTGGTGTCTGGTCTACTGCTGCTGTTCGTCGATGAGAAAAAGCTAATCACGCTCTTTCCTAAAAATCCCTTACTGGGTGCATTGTCGGGGAGCCTCTTTGGCTTCCTGTTCCCGGTTTGCGAATGTGGCAATGTGCCGGTGGCGCGGCGATTGATTATGCAGGGTGTTTCAGCTCCGGTGGCGATTGGATTTCTGTTGGCAGCGCCTACGATTAACCCGGTGGTGATTTGGGCAACCTGGACGGCCTTTCGAGATCAGCCTGAGATTGTGGTGTTGCGGGTGGTGTTCTCACTTGCGATCGCAACCACCATTGCCCTCGTTTTTAGCAGCCAAGCGGATCTCAAACCCTTCTTGCAGCCCAC
>CALFCG010000050.1 GCA_937951315.1 uncultured cyanobacterium | reverse complement strand
GTAATTTCAAAACACAAACGTTTACCAGGAATCTGCGACTCATGAATCAGATGTATAGCATGCTCAAGAAAGCGTTCATCACTAAGACTAACTCCTGAAATATTGATGGAAAAGACGGCATCAGACGTATCATTCTGCAATTGATTCAGAACTGTCTTTAATACCCAACGATCGATAATACTGATGACACCATAGCGTTCCATTGCCGGGATAAATTCCCCAGGTGAAACAATCGTATTTGTATGGTCCCGAAATCGAAGTAAGACTTCAAAGTGCTCTACAGCGGACCTGGGACTCGCAAGAGCCTGAATTTTTTGTTTTACTAGGAAAAAGTGATTTTCTTCAATGGACTGTGTCAGGTTCGCAATGCGTGTCATGACAGATTGATCACTGCTTAGATCTAAATCACCAGGTGTGTCAATGTACACTCTTCCGCGTCCGAGGTCTTTGGCTTTGTAGCAGGCGAGGTCTGCTCGGCTTAGCAGGTCGGCCATATCAGCGGAGTTATTTAAGATGGGGACCACACCTATACTGCATCCAACTGAGAACTGCAGATCTTCCCAGTGAAAACGATAGGCTTGAATATCTGAAATGAGTGTTTCACAGATTTCTCGAGCTGTGTGTAAGGAACAGCCCTCTATAATCAACCCGAATTCATCCCCACCTAGGCGACCTAAAATATCTGACTCTCGCATGGATGCCCGAATGACATCAGAAAGCTCAATTAATAACTGGTCTCCAGCATGATGTCCTGCCGTGTCATTAAGAATCTTAAATTGGTCCAAATCAAGGTAGCACAGCACAGCCTGTAGTCCGGAAGATTGGCAATGCTGCATGATTTCCTGCAAATGATCATTAAATGAGTATCGATTAACTAATCCCGTTAGCCAATCATAAGTTGCTTGATAAGCCAGTGTTTCAGAGATTTGGTATTCTTTCGTTATTTCACGCAAAATACCACGATAACCAAGCAATACTTTATCGAAACCAAGGATAGGTTTACCACTTAGCTTAAATAGACGAAGGGCCTCATGACCTTCATGAACGCGAAAGATAAAATCTTGGATGTTTTGATGAGATTGAAAGAGCTGTAAAAATATATCCCAATCAAAATCAATCCTTGGATCATCAACCACAACTGACTGAAATGATTTTCCTAAGAGTTCTTTGGGTTCTTTTTCACTGAAAGCTTGTGTATCACCCGAAAGATAGATAAGGGAGAGATGTGCATCAAGCTCCCAAAAAATATTGGCACCAGCCTCAGCTAAATCTTTATAGCGCCTTTCATTCTCACGCAGTAGTTTCTCTTCTATCTCGCGTCTGCGTATAACTTCCATTAGAAGAAGGATAATCAATAAAGCTGTCAAAAAAGCCCCTAGCGTTATCCAAACTAAATTACTATAACGCTCATAGAAGGACAGTTCTTTATTAATGAGCTTGCTTCCTGCTGGTAGAGCATCTCTACTAAATCTAAATCGCTTAAGCTCCTGATAGTCAAAAATCCATACTGTTTTTGCATTGGTAATCGGAGTGATAGTACTCGCATTATTGTTCGCAAGAACCTGTTTTGCTAAATCAACAGTTTGTTGAGCATGATATTCGGCATCTAGAACTTTTCCTCCGACAACACCATGGCCAAGAAATGTAGTGGAAACGGTATAGAGTGGGTTGGGTAGGGTTTCTCTAGCGATTTGAGCTGTCTCTTTAAAACTGATCAGTGCTCCCCCTGAATGGTCTTGGCGAAGCTGCCCTAGGAGTAATATTGGCCAGTGACTAGGATATAGACTAATTTCCTTTTCTATCTGCTCGGGCGTCACATCGTTCAAGATTACGATGTTATTCGGAGCATTCACTTGCTTTCTTAAGTTCTCAATTCCCCCGAGGTTTGCTTTCCCAGTTTCTGTTGTGTCATTGAGAATAATAAGATTTTGACTGTTTGTTTGTTTTAGTGCTCCTAATGCTGTTTCTGTCGTGCTATGCACTTCAAACACCCCTGTCATATTGGGAGTATTTAGAAGTTGTGGATCAACCTTATTAATGCCCAAATACACCACAGGTAAATCGGCAGGGAAAGACGATCGATTCTTTAATATCAGCTGAAGGGCAGGGTCATCAGAAACGATGAGCAGATCAATGGGCTGTTTTTGATACTTGAGAGCCAATTGCTGTAGGAAGGTTTTTCCATGCAAAAGATTGGGGATACGTTTTGCATCAAGAAACTCATGATAAATTTCTGTAACGGCAGTCCGCTTACTAAAGCCGTCGTTTAGTCCGACTTTAAGGCCGTTGGTCCAAGGCAAATCATTATGGTATGAGTGGATAACTAAGACACGCTGTTTGGTATCTGCAGCCTGGGCTGTCGCATCTATCCCACCAGTAATGGAGCTGCCGATTAAGAAAGCTAGCAGAATTCGATAGGTCTGATGGATAAGACTATCGAGCATATACTCCGGCTGAACTTGTATTCATCGCATCTCCGACAGAAAATATAGTTCTGAAACTATGATGCCCAAGGCAAAGCGTGTATTCCACTGTTTTTGCCCTGTTTCGGTGGCAATTCGCCCATATCGGTGATGCGATAGATGACCTTTCAGGATGCATCCTAAGCTCATGGAGAGTCTTCGCTTTCGGAATGAGTCTTATGTTTCTGATTGACAAGCTCAATGGCTAAATCGATGGCAGCTCCCATACTGGTGGCATCGGCTACTCCCTGGCCTGCTATATCGAAAGCTGTTCCGTGGTCGGGAGAGGTTCGCACAAAGGGAAGCCCAATTGTGGTGTTAACAGCACGATCAAAGGCCATTAATTTCACGGGAATTAAGCCCTGATCATGGTAGAGAGCGAGATAAGCATCATGGGCAGCATCGATACCAGGGCCAAACCAAGCTTGACCGGGTTTAACCCACATTGTATCTGGAGGAATAGGGCCGTCTAAGGTGATCTGGGGATGTTGCGATCTCATCTCCTCTACCCAAGGGGTGATCCACTCCAGCTCTTCGCGCCCCAGCTGCCCCTGTTCACCGCTATGGGGATTTAGACCTGAGATCGCCACTCTAGGCTTCGTCAATCCAAAATCACGAGCCAAGCAATCCAGCAATAAATCTAACTTGCGTGAAAGCAAAGCAGGCGTCAATTGTCGAGGAACATCAGCCAAAGGAATATGGGTTGTTGCTAGCAACGATCTCAACTGCCACTGAGTATGGGGTGATCGGGCTACAAACATCATGCCAAAGCGTTTAACACCCGCACATTCAGCTAGTAATTCGGTCTGTCCAGCGTAATGGTGTCCCGCCTGCTTCCAGACCGATTTAGCAATGGGTCCCGTCACCACAGCATCAAACTCTCCGGATAACGTCTGATCAATGGCCGTTTTCACATAGGTAAAGCTCGCTGCTCCTGTCTTAACAGAGGGGTGCCCAAGTTGAAAAGCAATCGGATGTTCCAGATCAAAGATCAACAAACGCTCAGGATTAATGTAGTCCTGAGCGCTTTGATTGATGAGTTCTTGATAACAGCTAGTGAGAAGAGCCCTGTGGCCAAACACTGTGACATCACACTCTCGCGATTCTTGTGCCAAAGCCTTGAGGATCACTTCAGGCCCAATACCTGCCGGATCCCCAAGTGTGATTGCAAGTCGAGGGCGTCGATTCATCACAGTCGTTGAAACCTAGGGAAGGATTAAACAGCTGCGACTTCTTCTTCTGTCTCAACCTCAACTTCCTGGGGCTGTTCAGCTTGCTGACGCTTAGCCAACACCTCTTCTCGATACTTGGCAGCCATTTCCTCAGCCTTATCGAAGACAATCTGAGGGTTCTTAACCATATCACCGGGCTCGGGTTCAAGCTGCTTGGTTGAGAGTGAAATACGTCCACGCTCCGCATCCAGGTCAATAATCATCACTTTTAGCTGATCATTAACGCCGAAAACACTATGAGGCGTATCAATATGATCGTGGGAAATCTCTGAAATGTGCAGCAGACCACTGACACCACCAATATCGATGAAGGCACCGTAAGGCTTGATACCTCGAACAGTCCCAACTACAACTTCGCCAACTTCAAGACGATTCATCTTACGCTCAACCAAAGCGCGTCGATGACTCAGAACCAATCGATTACGTTCTTCGTCAACCTCTAAAAATTTGAGGGGCAAATCTTCACCGATGAGCTCTTCCTTCGCTGACCGGGTGCTGATGTGTGAACCAGGAATAAAACCACGCAGACCTTCGATACGAACCAGGGCTCCCCCTCGGTTTGTGGCAAAAACAGCCGACCGAACAGTTGCATCTTCTTCTTGAAGCTGACGGACCCGCTCCCAGGCACGCATATACTCAATACGTCGAATTGAGAGAGTAAGCTGACCATCTTCATTCTCATCTGCAAGAATGAAGAACTCTCGCATTTCTAGGGACTGCAACACCTCTTCCGGATTCTCGATCCGGTTAATAGACATCTCCTGAATCGGGATGTATGCCGCTGTCTTAGCACCAATATCAATCAGAGCGCCCCTTGGCTCTAGGCTGAATACCGTACCAGGGACAACATCCCCAGTATTAAAGTGGTAATCATATTGATCGAGTAGAGCTGCAAAATCTTCGTGAGTAAAACCCACGTCGGGTGCTGATGTTTGCTGATTGACCATACTAAAGTTTCCTAGTTTTTTTCTCCGTAGTGGTGACGCCTCCCCATAGTGTAGGTGTGAACCTGAATGTTAGGAGCGTATAGAAGCGGTAGTGCTAATTTAAAGAACTATTTAGTTTCCGCGCTAAGTCTATCATTCTAGCGTATCTTCGGGCCCCTCCGATCACTTAAGGTGACTCTTTTCAGGAATCAAGTGTCTTTGTCAAACATTGCTAACTTGGCATTGAGCAGATAACGCTTCTATTAGGGTTGAGCAATGAATGCCAACGGTTCAGTCACTTCAGATGTTTGAGGTGGCAATGAAGGGTTCTCAGGATCTTGCAGTTGATTTAGTTCGTCAATAAAATCGGAAATACCTTGGAACTGACGATAAACAGAAGCAAACCGTACATAGGCGACTTCACTTAACTTCTTCAGGCTTTTCAGGACTGCCTTACCAATTTCCGTGCTTGTTACATCTCGGGTCGATCGCTGCTGTAATTCAGCTTCTATATCATCGACTAAGGCTTCAATGCGTGTCGGAGTAATTCCCGTTTTTTCGCAGGCCGTTACAACACCCCTCAGAAGCTTTGAACGATCAAAAGACTCCCGTTCCCCATCTCTCTTAACCACGGTAATGGGGACAAACTCAATCCGTTCATAGGTGGTAAATCTACGATCGCACTGCAAACATTCTCGCCGCCTGCGAACGCTTTGACCCGACTCGGCAGAACGAGACTCCAAAACTCTGCTATCAGTATTCTGACAGAATGGACATTGCACGCGAGCATCCTCCAAGGGCCGTGTCGGAAGCTATTCCTATGATTACCTTAACTTAGCGTGGCCTAGAATGTCTTCACTTTCCTGGGGGCAGTCCCTTTGGGAAGCAAGGGAGTCCGATATAATAATCTCCAATTGTAGGATATGACTCAGAGCCGTCTACTCATGTTCTGTTATCACTTACGATAATCGATATCTTTTTGGGTTGAACGAATTTGCTCGCTGTTAAAATTCTATTCTAAATATTTGTCTCAGAGAGCGGGGATTGGGGTTTCATTTTTTGATTTTCACGAGTTGCCATGCTGAGTTCATTTTTTATGACTTTTAAACTCGCTTTATCTTCAAATGCAAAAAACGGGTTTACGCTCACTGAACTTCTGGTGGCTGGAGCTTTGACAGCAACAGTCGTTGGCGTCAGTGGTGTCGGGCTTACATCGATGTTGAGTTCTAGTTCTGACAGTGGTGCCCAAAATGAAAGAAGGATTGAACTCAATCGCTCCCTTGAGTTTATTGCTGCAGAGGTTAGACAGGCTGAGCGGATCGAACCTGATGCTAACCAAAACCTATTATCTAATGCGCCAGACTTTGATGCCACGAATAAGTTACCCGTCTTGACCCTAACTGTGCCTGGCGTTGATCAGCGAATTATCTA
>CALFCG010000049.1 GCA_937951315.1 uncultured cyanobacterium | reverse complement strand
ATGGATTGCGATCGCCTTCTCCAGCTCTGTGGTGAAAAGTTAACGGCAGCGGGCGGGCAGATCTTCGAACTCACTGAGTTTGAGCAGGCCTACCTTGAAAAGGATAAGGTTACGATTCGAGCCAGGAATCGTGAGACAGATCAAGTGATGCACCTAGAATCGCGGTTGTTAATCGATGCGATGGGGACGGCGTCACGCATTGCTCAGCAGATTAATCCAGGCCAGGCCTTCGACAGTGTATGCCCCACCATTGGCGGCGTGGTGAAGAATGGATTCGCCCCGGGCGTTTGGGACCATGACTATGGAGAGCCCCTCCTCACCAACGGTGATATCAGTCGTGGGCGACAGCTGATTTGGGAAATGTTTCCAGGTCATGAGCAGGATTTGACGATTTATCTGTTCTATTACCACCAGATTAGACCCGACAATCCAGGTTCCTTGCTGGGGCTATTTGAGGATTTCTTCCATTGTCTACCCCAGTACCGTCGCTGTGATTTAGAAGAGTTGGAATGGCAAAAGGCGGCTTTCGGATATATCCCAGGGCGTTTTAGCCGCAATGCGGGAGACCGACCACCAGGATGCGATCGCATCCTCTCCATTGGCGACTCAGCCTCTCTCAACTCTCCCCTCATCTTCACAGGCTTTGGCTCTCTGGTCCGCAATCTGCCCCGCGTAACGCATTTACTGGACGTCGCCCTCAAGAATGACTTACTCACGGGTAATGACCTCAGTCGCATAAATGCCTATCAAGACAACCTTGCTGTAACCTGGATCTTCTCCCGTGGCATGATGGTGCCCCCAGAGTCAAAACTAGCTCCCAACTGGATCAACTCAACCTTGAATACCTTTTTTGGCGTCCTCACCGAAGAATCACCCCAGAAAGTAGACGACTTTATCAAGGATCGAGGCAGCTGGTCTTTTATGACCCGAAATGCTCTAATTGCAGGTTGGCGCAATCCCATGATTCCGATCTGGGTTGTGCAATCCATGGGGTGGACCGATTTCTTCCACTGGGTGGGCACCTACATAACATTTACCTGGGCCACTTTGATGTCGTTCCTATTTAGCAGCTGGCTGCCTGAGTTGCTACTGCGCTGGCAGGAACCCATCGAGACACGCTGGCCCCGGCTATGGCATCGCCTGCTAGCCTGGAGCTATCGTCTGACCTACGGCATGGGGCAGCCAAGGCTCCAACTTCGCTTACCACCGGCCTCTGTTGCCGAGACCAATCCCCCCCAAACCGTCTCAGAAGTCTCGCTATAGTTGGGGAACAATATTCTGTGACGCAGCATATGGCCACACACCTATGGCAAACCTTACTGACGCGTTCTCTCGGTGAGGGGACCGAACCCTACCTCAATATCACCTGGTGGCTCTCGCATCCCCTGGTAATGGTGGTGACTGTACTTGTGCTGTTGGTCACCGCTCAGGGTATTTTAGGGCTCGTCAGCAAGGTCATCAAACAGCTCTTACTGCTGATCGTGAAGTCTCCCTACCTCCTTCTGCAATGGCTCTTGGCAAAATCATCTCAGTCCTTAAATTTACCGAAAATGGCCCTTAAAGAGCCCAAGCTTGATCGCAAATCAGGGAAAGAAGAAAAGCTCCACGAAAGGTTACTCATCAGCTTGAATCAGCTTGAGACCACCCAAAAGGAACAGGAGAGAGTACTCAAAGAGCTAAAAAATATGTTGGCAGAGAACCAAACGCAATCCTTGCCCCTAAAACCTGACAGTTCTTCTTCATCCCAAACTCAACCCAACCCTCCGGCAGCAGATCGTTAGGGCTGACGCTCACCCACATCTTCCGGTTGGGCCGTTGACTCCAGTTTTAGAAGCTCTTCGTCCTGAAGAAAGGCATTGGGATTGACGTCTAACAGTTGATCAAGGGACATTTGATCAAACATTTCAAGGCGTTGAATCTCTTTGTCTAGCTGTATCCGCCCCTCCTTGAAAAATTGTCTGGAGTTTTGATCCCCCAAGAAACCCTGAATCACAGGATCAGGGATACTCTGTGCATGAGCAGGACGTAACCCGATAGCCATCATGCAAAGGGCTAACAGTAGAAGAGGGGTGCTCAATCGCTGTGATGTTGCCATCAGAATCTCCTTAGGGGCGCTCGTCCCTGTCGTACCTTTAGACTAGCCTTTCCAGTTTAAAGATGCCTGAGAGGCGTCTTAGGATCTAGCTAATCTTAAAGATTCACGAAATTCAGCGCATTTAGGAGCGGCCTCCGATAGAAACATAAGAAGATAACCTCAGAGCGCACAGGATTTACGTTAGGGCCATGTCACAACCCACCATCGAATCAATTCTTCAGGAACAGCGACTGTTTCAGCCCCCTGCAGATTTTTCCCAGGCAGCCCATGTCAACGGTATGGAGCAATATGAGCAGCTTTATGCCAAGGCAGAGGCAGATCCAGCAGCATTCTGGGCAGAACTTGCAGAACAGGAACTGGACTGGTTCGAGAAATGGGACCAAGTTCTAGACTGGCACCCCCCCTTTGCCAAATGGTTTGTGGGCGGCAAAATGAACATTACCTACAACTGTTTAGACCGCCATCTCAAAACCTGGAGACGCAATAAGGCAGCCTTGATCTGGGAAGGAGAACCTGGCGATTCCCGCACCTACACCTATGCTCAGCTCCATCGAGAGGTTTGTCAGACAGCCAACGTCCTCAAAGATCTGGGCGTGACCAAAGGGGACCGGGTCGGAATTTACATGCCGATGGTGCCAGAAGCTGCGATCGCAATGTTAGCCTGTGCACGCATTGGTGCTCCCCACACCGTGATCTTCGGGGGATTCAGTGCCGAAGCCCTCAAAGATCGTCTCAAGGATGCCGAAGCCAAGCTTGTGATTACAGCAGATGGCGGCTTTCGAAAAGACAAAACCATTTCCCTGAAACCGGCAGTGGACAAAGCCCTAGAGAACAATAGCGTTCCTTCTGTTGAGAATGTCTTGGTGGTTCAGCGAACCCAAGAAGATATCGCCATGCAAGCTGGCCGCGATCACTGGTGGCATGACCTACAGCCCAAGGCCTCCGGTGATTGCCCCCCCGAACCGATGGACAGCGAAGATATGCTGTTTATCCTGTATACCAGCGGCACCACCGGTAAACCCAAGGGTGTGGTCCATACCACTGCGGGATACAACCTGTATACACATATGACCCTTAAATGGGCCTTTGACCTCCAAGATACAGACGTTTACTGGTGTACGGCAGATGTCGGCTGGATTACCGGGCACAGCTATATTGTCTATGGCCCCCTCTCCAATGGAGCCACCAGCCTCATGTATGAAGGCGTACCCCGCCCTTCTAACCCCGGTTGTTTCTGGGACGTGGTGGAAAAATACGGTGTCAATATTTTTTATACCGCCCCAACGGCCATTCGTGCCTTTATCAAGCTGGGGGACAAGCATCCCAATAGTCGTGACCTATCCTCTCTGCGTTTGCTGGGCAGCGTCGGGGAACCCATCAATCCCGAAGCCTGGATGTGGTACCACAAAGTCATTGGGAAAGAGCGCTGTCCCATTGTAGATACCTGGTGGCAAACCGAAACCGGCGGTTTCATGATTACGCCCCTACCCGGAGCCACACCAACCAAACCCGGTTCCGCCACCCGACCGTTCCCAGGGATCCTTGCTGATGTTGTCGATCTAGAGGGCAATCCCGTGGCTGACAACGACGGCGGTTACCTGATTGTGAAGCATCCTTGGCCGAGCATGATGCGGACGGTATACAAGGATGATGATCGCTTTCGCCGCACCTATTGGGAGCATATTCCCCCGAAAGATGGCAACTATGTATATTTTGCGGGAGATGGTGTCCGCCGCGATTCAGACGGTTATTTCTGGATTATGGGTCGAGTCGATGATGTGATTAACGTCTCCGGTCACCGTCTCGGCACCATGGAAATTGAATCAGCATTGGTCTCTCATTCAGCCGTTGCAGAGGCTGCAGTCGTTGGTCGGAAGGATGATCTCAAGGGGGAAGATGTCTTTGCCTTTGTCACCCTTGAGGGCACCCATAGCCCCAGTGATGAACTAAAGGCAGAACTCAAACAGCATGTTGTGGGAGAGATCGGTGCGATCGCACGTCCCGGCGAAATCCAATTTGCAGATGCTTTACCCAAGACCCGATCAGGGAAGATCATCCGTCGATTCCTCCGCAACCTAGCCAGTGGCGAAGAACTGGTTGGCGACGCCTCCACCATGGAAGACCAAAGCGTTCTTGACAAGCTCCGAAGCGGTGACTAGAAATCCTTTGGACAATGACTTCGTCCAGAGAAAATCCCCCAGGCTTATTCAAGCCTGGGGGATATAGAAGGAGAGTCGGTTAAAAAGCGATTTAATTATTAGACGCAGGATCCGTTAAGAAACCTCAGGCTGAATCTGAACAGGATGCTGAAGCAAATCCATCAGCTCATCAATTCCTTTTCGAATGCGGCGAGTAACGGTCACTGGGCTGACCCCAATGCGCTTGGCCACTTCCTGACGGGAGAGGTGGTGCAAAAAGACGGACTCAATCATCTCGCGAGTCTTGTCTTCTAGCTGATTGAGGGCATGCTGCAATTCAATCCGATCTTCTTCATTGACTTGCAAGTTCTGGTAGTGAGCATCCATGAGCGTATCGCCCAAGGTCATCGCAGACTCGGACTGCTGATGGTGGCTCGAAGAAACCCGAGCATTCAAACTGAGAGGCGTTCGATTGGAGGCAGCAAGCTTAACAGACCGCCACTCATTCATCGAGAGTTTCAGCGCATCAGCAATCTCTTGGTCACTGGGTTGACGTCCCAGCTCCATCACTAACGCCTGGCGAACCTTCGCTCCCTCACGACTGAGCTGTTGCCAGCGACGGGGAACGCGAACAGTGTTGGCACGATCTCTAAGGAAGTGGAGAATTTCGCCTCGTATGTACGGGACCGCAAAGGAACTAAAGGCATAACCTTGGGTCGGATCAAAGCGCTCGATAGCTGTAATCAAGCCAAGGTATCCACATTGCTCTAAATCTTCATAGGGCTCTGCACATTGATTCGCCAGACGGTGCGCCACCTTACGAACTAACCCCATATTGAGGCGAACAAGGCGGTTTCTGAGGCGGACCGAAGGCTCTTGCTGGTAAGAAACCAGAAGCTCCATGGATTGAGATTGAAGAGTAGTTTGGTAAGCCATAGTTTTTGGAGAACGTTGATAAAGCCCTATGAGAATTCATTATCAAGAAATATCTTTGGCTCCACCATCGTTAAATTACGGGACTTTTCCAATCAGCCAATAGGAGAACTCAGCGTTAACACGGACGTAAATATACGCAAACTTGCTTTACAGTTCAAAACAGCCAGTCTAGAAAGCTTTTAGAGACATTCATTCAGAACTTGATTGTGTTTAAGAAACTTGTGGATGTCTGACTCAGATCGGAGATCTCTACCCCCTGAACAAGGCATTAAGAAGAGACTTAAGGCAAAATATCAGTAGTAGAATTTAATGCGTTTATAAACAAAGAGGAAATCCGTGAGTAACACAAGTAATTTCCGTGAAGCCATACGAGAGGCACAGCAAGGTGCCCTGGTCGGCCCAAACGTGATTAAAAACGCGCTTCCCTTTGTTGGGGGCGGGTTAGTTTTAACCGCCATTGGCACCTGGGGCGGTTTAGGTGTCATTCAGACACGCCCAGATCTCTTCATGGGCACTTTCTGGATCGCCTTTATTGCTGAAATTGCTCTATTTTTTGTCGCTCAAGGCGTTGCTGCTAGAGGTAACAACTCCACAGCACTCCCAATGCTGGCAACCTACGGGCTACTTTCGGGCTATACCTTAGCTGGCTTAGTCAGCCTCGCACTCCGCACCCCTGGGGTAGGCCTGATGGGGATGGGGATTGCGGCTTTATCCTGTGGGGCCACGTTTATTATGGCTCGGTCAGTAGGTTCAAACCTATCTGATGAAGACGGATTTGCATTGACCAAGACGATTCAGCTGGGAATCATCGCTCTTGTTGTGGTGATGGTTGCCCAAGTATTATGTGCAGTTTTCGGCGTCTACACCCCAGGGTGGCTTGAAATTGCCATTTCGGGTATTGGTGTCGTTCTCTTTGTGGGAGCCGCTGTTGTAGACTTTTATGTTCTGCCTCGGACCTACACCGATGAGCAATATCTACCAGCAGCCATGTCGATGTACTTAACCTACATCAACCTGTTTGTATTTATCCTGCGACTCTTGATTGCAATTAACGGTCGAGATTAACCCGGGTATCAAAGGCACCAAAAGCGGTGGAGTGGTGCAATACTCCACCGCTTTTTAGTACTTATTTTTTACTTCTAAAGATTAATATATGTTGAATAGGGTCAAGCTTAAACTCCAAACGGTATGATTTGCTACAAGTACGCACCAAAAGACAGTGATAGAAACAGTTGTATTAGATAATAAAAAACCGTAGTGAACTGGAGATAGCAATTGAAAAAAGTTGAGGCAATTATTCGTCCCTTCAAGCTGGATGAAGTCAAGATCGCCCTGGTCAATGCAGGAGTCGTAGGGATGACGGTCTCTGAAGTGCGAGGTTTTGGTCGGCAAAAAGGGCAAACAGAACGCTACCGTGGCTCAGAATATACTGTTGAGTTTTTGCAAAAGCTGAAGATCGAAATCGTTGTTGAAGATGATCAAGCAGATGTAGTGGTAGATAAAATTGTCGGAGCAGCTCGTACCGGCGAGATTGGTGATGGCAAAATCTTTATCAGCCCAGTAGAGCAGACAGTCCGTATCCGCACGGGTGAGAAAGATTTCGAGGCAGTTTAGACATTGAATTGGCACACCGGAGGCGACGGGCTAAATCTATGACCGCAATTGTCTCCGGATCCACTCAACTGCTGGGGGTGATTGGGTGCCCCATTGAGCATTCTCTCTCCCCAGTCATGCACAATGCTGCTCTATCAGCATTGGCCCAAGAGGTTCTTCCCTATGTTTATGTCCCTCTACACATAGAGCCTGCGAACTTAAAGTCGGCCATTCAAGGCTTGGCCAACATTGGCTGTCAAGGCTTTAATGTCACCATTCCCCACAAGCAAGCAATTATGCCGCTGCTCTACGATGTTTCCGCAACCGCAAAGGCTGTGGGGGCAGTTAATACGGTCTGGCGTATAGAGCAAGGATGGGCTGGCACCAACACAGATATTCAAGGATTCCTCTCGCCGCTTGAAGCACAGCCCCATGACTGGACACAAAGTACTGTATCGATTTTAGGGAGCGGTGGTGCAGCAAGGGCTGTCATTGCAGCCTGCCTTCAGCTCAACTGCGAAAAAGTTCAGGTCTTTGGACGCAATGTTGCCAAGCTAGAACAGCTCAAGGCAGAGTTCTTAACAGCCATTCCATCCAACCCCATCCATGTACATCAATGGGATGTGTTGCCCGAACATCTCGCTGAAACAATTCTCTTGGTGAACACGACTCCTGTGGGTATGTATCCACAGATCAATCAGTCACCAGTGACGATGGATCAACTGCAACAGCTCCCGAAAGATGCGATCGCATACGACCTGATCTATACACCGAACCCCACTCAATTTCTCAAGGATGCGACAACGCTGGGCCATCAGACCATCAATGGACTAGAAATGCTAGTACAGCAAGGTGCGGCGGCGCTAGAAATTTGGCTTAGGAAAGCGGTCCCCGTTGAAGTCATGCGCGCAGCAGCACGCTCTCAATTGAGTTGATGGGCTAGCCTTTCAGCATCTTTCTATCTATCGGGACGGAAATTAGTAGGCATCTTTGCCCCATCTAAGATAGCGCCCTTAATGTTGACTTTCTGTAGGGTTGCCCCCGTCAAATCGGCCCCTGTGAGATCAGCTTTTTTCAAGTTCACATTGTATAAAATAGCAAATTTCAGATCAGCCCCTCTGAGATCAGCTCGCTTGAGCTTTGTCTGAGTTAAACGAACACCTTGAAGATTCTGATTGGCTAGATTAGCTTTGTTAAGATTGCACTTGTGGCAAAAACGGGTCGTTAGTAGACGCTGCAGGTGACGCGGAGGTTCTGCGCTAGAAGTCTTACTCAAAGCACCGAGAACAAGAAAAACACCCAGAACGGCAAGACTGGCTCGAGCCCATATGTGCTGATGCTGAGAACGTCTTTGATCAACTAGCTTGATATCAGTTACATGCATGATCAGCTTTAGAGGAAGGATAGTTTTCATCACAAGAGACGCAGAAGAATCATGCATCTCCGAGAGTAGGATTCCCCAGACTTATCTCAATCCAGCAGACCGAATGCTTTTTTACATCCGATTAAATTAACAAAGAGGGTGAACGTCATTTAGAAATTTTGCCGGTGCCGAATCAGATTTAGAAACTCCTCTCTGGTCTTTTGCTCATCCTTGAAAACCCCTAACATTGAACTGGTCACCGTCCAAGAACCTGGCTTTTGGACTCCGCGCATCACCATACACATA
>CALFCG010000048.1 GCA_937951315.1 uncultured cyanobacterium | reverse complement strand
GCAATTTTGTCGCTTTTCATGTGCTGGTTCCGGGCAATTGGACGGTGCAGCAGGGACATGCGCTGTGTGATGAACTGGAGGTTCACATCAACCATGAGCTACCTGGAACAGATGTGATGACGCATCTAGAACCGATTGAGGATCCAGCCTCATGGGCTGATAAAGAACAAGATCGTATCCATCACCAATCGTTGGGCTAGACCCGCTCAAAAAACTCTGGACTATTGTTCCGATACAGGTCTACTCCACGGGATGGATGATGCTTAACTAACTGTTCCTATCTCTGTGGTTGGCACTCTTTAGACAAACATCTTTTTCAAGGTTTGAATCGGGAGCTTATTTTGACCACATTGCAGTGTTGCGGCACCGAACTCATAATGCTGAAATGCCTTGTGATACTTGAGGATACTCTCGATACTTGGCTCTCCGATGGTTGTTGGTAGGTCGCTTTGCAGGGCGAGCAATAGACCCTCTGCAAGACAAGACCATGATGTACTGGATGCACCGTATTGATCCTGCTCAGCAAAATCAAAGGGGAAACGGGAACGGTAGCCAATATTGCTGCAGTCAATCAGACCGGCCTCGCATGGAATAATGTCGTGATCGGTTCGGCATCTTTGCCATGCCTGTTCACGATCCCAGCAGTAGGGTTGGCTATCATCAATCAGAACGGTTCTGGGGGCAACTCGGTTAATATCCACGACATTAGCTGTACTCACTGCTGTGACTAAGAACGTGCAGTCGTAGCAGATGCTATCTGGCAGAAGCTCACCGCTTGATTCGGTGAGTTCAAAGGATATCTCTGTCTTTGATGTATATTCTTGCAGGGATTGACAGACAGAGATCAGGTGTTCTTGGCGAGAGGGCTTATCGACCAGAACGAGCTTTTTGGGACATCGAGATTGTTGTAGCATTAGCCGGGCAAAGGCACCACCAACACTCCCTGCTCCGAGGACCACCATTGTTGAATCGGTCGGATCAATCTCTAAATCAGTCAGGGTTCTACGGTAGGTCTCAAACACAGAGATCGCTGTTACAGCATGGCCTGTCGTGAGAACAATGCCTAACTCTGTTGCCAGTGGGGCTAACTTCCGACCATAGAGGGAGAGGGCACCGGTCAATCCCCCTAAGCAGACGAGTCGTGCGCCAACCTGGTGTGCCATTTTTAGCCCTTCTTCTAGAACTTTGCGGCTAGCAGCTCTAGTTGAGGGATGAATCATGTCTTTGGCATAGAGAGGTAAGAACAGAATCCCGACCCGCAACGCTTCGGTTTCGATGGCTTCACCTAAGGCTGGTTTTAGATGTTTTGTTAAAGATGCGCGTTCATGGCGTTCTAAATGCTTACTCCAAGGAAACATGCGAGGTAAATCGTCTTCATCTCTGGGATGTGTGATTAAGACAACATCAAAGCCTGCTTCTTTGTTGTGGGTCTTACAACTATCTAACCAATCAAAGTAAGAGTCTGGTCCTACCCAAGAGGAACGTGTTGCTGGTGGCGAGGATAATTGCATTGTGATGTCCAGTTATGTCTCTTTAAATCTGATTTCTTTGCTATATCGAATGTTGATATAGAATTTTCATGGCATTGGCCATGGCCTGTTGAGATGGTGGGCCATCAAGAACCGCTACATTGAGTCCCGAGATTGTTCAAGTGAAGTATTGGGAAACTGGGTATAACGGGTATGGCTGTTATTGACTCTTTTCACCCCTAGAGAACTGATGAGCCGTCTCCCCCCTCAATGCTTTTTCAGTGAACGAAATGCACAAAGGTTTGATGTTCAAACATTAAAGAGATGAAATCTTGGTAGGCGTACCAGAGATCTATCTCTCTAAGCCTTTACTCTAAATGGCACCCCCTAAAATTTTGCTGAACTTGTTCTGATATCTGTCTAATTTTTCCCTGAGCCAAAGAAAGAGTATTGGGTGCAGGCCCATAGCTGAGCCAATAAAGCGCTTAGCTTTGAGGTGCAGATGCAGGGTAAAAGGAGCGAGGTAAAAACGATTTAAGAAACATCCGTTATTCCATACAGCGGAAAGTCACGAATTCCTGGGGCTCTCGATTCTCGATCTGCCCAAAGGGCCGAGTTTCTAAGAATGCTCAAGGTGGTCTGTCCTTTAGCCCTTTCCGAATCTAGAAGCGGTCAAGCAAGCCGTTCTGGTGCCCTTCTAGGGATGGTCCTTTTATGTATGGCGCATTCTAGTTTTATTGTTGTCTAGGTCGGCCTTGCAATGATGTATGCGACTTTCTGCCCCTCTTTTATCACTTTGAAAAGAGGCAATCTGAGCTGTCAAAGCTACGTACTGATTGTTGTCTTAGTACGTCAGAAGAGAAGTGTTTTTTTCTCCTGTGACTTCGAAATAGCCCGACTCTAACCGATAAGTTGCATGTTATTTAGAGAGATTACCTTTCTTTAAAATGTGATCACGAATACAATAAAACGCCAATACTACTCACAGTCATAAGGCCGCAGCTGCAGCATACTGAAAACACAAATTTAGTCTATTGTTCGCAATCTTTAATGATTCCTAGCATCACACAACGTATGAGAATTGGATCTTTTAACGACCTTCCTGCTATTGAGACCGGATCCACATCCCCAAGAAGAGTTTTGCAATTCTTTCTTTTGCTGAACTTTTTGCTAATGGGTGGTTGTGGCTTCAGTTCGACTTCTGAACAGGCTTCAACACCACGGGTTGAACCCTCCCCGACCGAGGAGGTTGCAGATGGTGAGAGTCTTTTCCCTAAAGAGGTGAGTGCTGCTTCGACGACATCAAACGTCGACGTGAAAGAGACGCCTGCGGTTAGTGACAGTGATTTAGAGGAATCAGAGACAGAGGAGTTAAGCGGGAAACCTGCAGAGTTTGCTGATATTGCGGATCTACCAACCCAGAAATTTATCTCAACGCTTAATCAGCTTGAAGTCTTTAAAGAGACTGACGATCAATTCCGACCCTATGATCCGATTACGCGGGGTGAGTATCTGACTTGGATGTTTCATGCCAACAATGCCATTCGGTCTGACGACGATCAGCTTCGTTTGGCCCCGAATTTTGACCCGGAATTTACGGATATTAGTGCGAGTCACCCCGCCTACAAGTATGTGCAGGCCTTTGCGAATGCTGGCTATGCCGTGGGGTACGACGACAAAACGTTTCAACCCGATAAGCAAATCACCCGTGAAGAAATGATTGTCCTTAAAGTGGGCTTAGATACGGGTAAAGACTATAAGCCTCAGGAAAACCTTCACTATTTCAAATTTTCTGATGCGGATCAAATTGATGAAAGATACACAGGCTATATTTGGCAAGATCGTGTGAGAAAGAATGGTGCACGGGCATTTGGGACAGTCAAAAGTCTGAAGCCGAAGCAGGTTGTTAAACGCCATGAAGCCGCTGCGACGCTCGCAAAAATTGAATATAGTAATTCCGAAACGGCCCTTGCTCGCAAGATACGTGAAGAAGAGAGACAGAAGAAGCAATAGTGCTTTTATGCTGGCGTGAGCTGAGTTATGGCAGCATCAAGTAAAGTCTGACCTTCTTCTACCGTATTGATTTGACATAACTGGTCGCGCAGCTCTGAAGCACCAGTGAAGCCTTTCACGTACCAGGTCATATGTTTACGAGCCTGATGGATGCCGCGTTGACCTTTGTATTCCCATAAGGCCTGTAAATGTTCACGGGCACATTGGAGGCGTTCTATGGTGGTTGGAGGACATTTGTACTGGCCTGTTTTCAAAAAATAGTCGATTTCGCCCACTAAAAACGGATAGCCTAACGTCCCTCGCGAGCACATGACACCATCGGCACCTGTTTCTGAAAGGCACTGGAGAGCAGATTCCACGCAGTTAATATCTCCATTGGCAATCACAGGGATCGACAGAATTTCTTTCACCTGCCGAATCCAGTTCCATTGTGCGGGGCCTTTATAGCCTTGCGATCGCGTTCTTCCATGAACGGTGATCATTTGAGCCCCGGCATCTTGCATCCGCTGGGCGAAGTCAAGGATGGTGATTTCCTCATCGGTCCAGCCAATGCGTGTTTTGACCGTTACTGGAACATCGACCGCTTCGACGACAGAGCGAACGATGGCCTCGGCGGTCTCAGGATCTCTCAGGAGCGAGGAGCCGCCGCCTTTCTTTGTGATTTTATTCACAGGACAGCCCATGTTGATATCGACGGTGTTGGCCCCTTCGTTGACGGCCATTTGGGCTGCTTCGGCGAGAAAGTCAGGGCGACAGTCAAAAAGCTGAACGCTGATCGGTTCTTCATGGGGATCGACCTCCATGATTTGAGGCAGTTCGCTCAGGTGACGGACTTGGCTAGCGTGAACCATCTCGGTATACAACATTGATTCGGGGGCATAGCGGCGGACCAAGCGCCGAAAAACCAGGTCTGTCACGCCAGACAATGGAGACTGGAGGACTCGGCTATTGACGCTGATATTGCCGATTTTGAGCGGGCTGGAGAGCTGAGTGCGTAACTCAGCCGACATTGAAACCATGATTTTTCTTGCCTTTGTAGCCTTGGCCCCTTGCAGTCTGTGACGAAAGCACTGTAGGACTTTGATTGTACTCCTCACGACAGCCCATGACGATTCCGTTGCTTTCTGACGCTTTTCCCCATTGGCCCGCTGCCCTTGATCTGATTGCCACCGATATGGATGGCACCCTCACGCTGGATGAAAAAATAACGGGGGATTTGCTGCAGACCCTCTTTCATCTGAAACAGGCAGGGGTGACTGTCCTGATGACCACGGGAAGATCGGCGGGCTGGGTGAATGGGCTGGCCTATTATTTGCCGATTGTGGGTGCGATCGCAGAAAACGGTGGCTTATTCTACAGTCCCCATCTCGATCCGGTGGGTGTGCTGCTGTCACCGATTCCAGATCGAGTTGTCCATCGGCAAAAGCTTGCAGCGATGTTTACCCAGCTCAAAACAGAATTCCCCGCCATTGAAGTGGCGGCAGACAATGCCTTTCGGGTGACGGACTGGACCTATGCCAACCCCGGATTTGCCACAGATGATCTCCATCGGATGAAGCAGATGTGTACAGATGGAGGATGGGGGTTTGTATACAGCAATGTTCAATGTCACATCAAACCCTTAGGGCAGAACAAACAAACAGGATTGCTAGAGGTGTTGAAGAAGCATCTATGTATAAACGATATACAACGTTCCCCTGAGCAACTGATCACGATTGGGGATAGTCCCAATGACGATGAACTGTTTGACCCAGGGGTGTTTCCCTATTCGGTGGGGGTGGCGAACGTGGCTAATTACCTAGAAGATATGCAGTTTGCGCCCAGTGCGATCGCATCTCAACCCGAACAGCATGGCTTCTTAGAGTTAGCGGAGCTGATGCTCAAGCGTTCCTAGATGGCGAGGGTTCCCGGTGTATAAAATCCGGAGGAGAGTTCGCGATCGATCAGGGAATGGGCACCCACAACGGTGTTCGCAGGGATCACGGTATTGGGGCCTAAGCGGGTGCGATCGCAAATCAAACAAGGCCCATTCAAGGTTGCGCTCGGGTCTACCGTTGCCGAATTCGCCACCCAAACCGTCGGAGCTTTCTCCGTTGCAAACTCTGACAGCGCATAGGGCATCTTACCCGTGAGCATATCCACTTGCCCCTGCACGTACTTCGCAGGTGTTCCGAGGTCCATCCAATAGCCATCCCAAATAAACCCTGTGACCCGATGCTGCTGAGTCAGTAGATCCGGGAAGACCGTCCGTTCAAAACTTAAGGGTTGATTATCAGGATATTGGGCAAAAATATCGGGTTCCAGAATATAGGTGCCTGCATTCACCGTATCAATCCCCAGCTGTGCCGCTTCCTCTGCCGTTGGCTTTTCCCGGAACGCCACCACCGAGCCGTCCGCTGCCCGCTCCACTAGCCCAAAGGCTGTTGGATCTTCGACTCGCGTTAGCGTCAGCGTGGCCTTTGCCTGAGATTGTTTGTGGGCTGCAATCAAAGCTCCTAAATCGAGGTCTGTGAGAATATCCGCGTTGAAGACAATCAGCGACTCCCCCGTGTAATAAGGCTCAGCCAGCTTCATCGCGCCCGCTGTATCGAGAGCGGTTTCTTCAATGACGTAGCGAATATTGACCCCGAAATCTTTGCCATCTCCAAAATAGTCTTGAATCTGCTCCGCCTGATAGCGAATATTCATCAAAATGTCCGTAATTCCTGCCTGCTGACAGCGCTCCACCATCCAACTCAAAAAGGGGCGGTCCAAAATGGGCAGCATCGGTTTCGGGGAGCCAAAGGTGAGGGGCTGCAGTCGGGTTCCCTTTCCACCAGCAATGATGACAGCTTGCATGTATAGACGTCCTGTATAGATTGCGTTTCGGAATTTAACGACAGACTTGTCGTATTGACTTAATTGTGTAGAATCATACCGTCATCTTCCAGGGAACTGGAAGTATTCAGTAACGTCTTAACCACAAACACATACCGCCTCAACGATCAGTGGCGGCAGAGGAGTCTTCACAGCGATGGGGTCTAAATTATCCGGTTCGGGTCAGAGGCAGCCACGGCCACAGGGTATGCAACAGCCCGCACGTCTGGGAACGACCATGCGGTGGTTAACGTGGGGCCTAACCTTCACGTTTGTCACCAGTATCTCCGCCGGTATTGGCGCCACGATTGCCTTAGTCACGCCTCTCCGTTTTATTCCAGGCCTATCCAACGATGCTGCTGCTCCGATTAATTTATTCAGTTCTGGCTTGCAGTATGGTCTTTCTCGCCCCGTCAATGTTTTGGTGATGGGGGTTGACGTCAACATCGGGGATGAAGAAGAAGATGGCTCTCTTGATCCTTTTAAGAGTCGTACCGACACCATGCTCTTGGCCCGTGTTGATCCGAAGGCCAAAGGTGTCAGCCTCCTCTCTATTCCCCGCGATACCCGGGTCAGGATCCCGGATGTGGGTGTTGATAAGATTAATGCTGCTAACTACTACGGAGGTGCCGAACTCGCCAGCGAAGTCGTCAGTGACATCCTCAATGAGGTTCCCATTGATCGCCATGTGCGGGTTAGCACCGGCGCTTTTCGAGAGTTGGTTGACGTTGTGGGTGGTGTGGAAGTCTTTGTACCGCACCGCATGGAATATGAAGATAAAACCCAGCGGCTCAGCATTGATTTAGAACCGGGTCTACAGACTTTAGATGGTTATCAGGCTGAGGGCTTCACTCGGTTTCGCAATGATAACTTGGGCGATATTGGACGGGCCCAACGCCAGCAGGTATTGGTCAAGGCTCTGCAGAAAAAGTTGGCAAATCCTGCAACCCTGACGAAACTGCCTCAATTGCTTGAGGTTGTGAAAAAGAATATCGACACCGATCTGAGTGTGGGGGAGATGCTCGCCCTTATGCAGTTTGGCTTGCAGCTCAAACCAGAACAGCTCAAAATGGTTTTACTGCCCGGCCGCTTCAGTTTTCCAGAAGAATACGAATATAGCTATTGGATCATGAGCAATCGCGGCAGAAATCGGATCATGGAATCCTATTTCGATGTCTTGCCGGATCCCGATGCATATCGCGCGGATGATGATGAGACGGAGCGTTCCTACGTCGATACTGTACGCATCTCGATTCAGAATGCTTCGGGCGACCCTGAAGGGGGCACGAAAATGCTGGAGTACCTGAATGAGCAGGGCTTCTATCGTGTGTCTTTGGATGATGAATGGCCGCAAATTTTAGCAACAACACAGGTGATTCCCCAATGGGGGGACTTGGATGCTGCTAAGTATGTACAGCCTCTGGTGGATGAAAGTGAGTTGGATGCGAATTCCACCGGTGATCTGCGCTCCGATCTGACGATTCGTGTGGGTAAGAACTGGCTATCATCACGTCAGGCTCAATCCTCTGAATCGTCTGATTTTTAAATCCTAATCTTGATCTCTAAAAAGCTTTTCCACCAAAGGTTTTGCTAGAAAGACTAAAATTTGTTGTCTCAAAGGGGCTTAATCTCTTGCCAAAAGGTGCGAGTTATCGTTAGGATAAGATTCGCTATCCTCGGTAGCTCAGTGGTAGAG
>CALFCG010000047.1 GCA_937951315.1 uncultured cyanobacterium | reverse complement strand
TCTACAATATGGCTCGGGCTTAAATCTTTGATGGCTGCGTTGGGTGTTGTGGTCTGAGGCTCATGGGTCAAGATCAATGGCAGGTGAGTGTAGTGCTGATACCAGTCCCAAAAAACATCAGCGTTTGGTTCTAACGTTTTGAGATCAAGAATAAGTAAATCTGGTAAATTGCCTTTGCAGAATTTGAGCTGTTCCAGCGTGGGGACGACCTGGATGTCTGCCATTTGCCATAGCACGTCTAGGCCCTGTGCAGCTAATAAGTGCTGCCAAATGTCCCCCTGAGCGTGGGATGTTTGAATCAGCAATACGGACTTCGTTGATAGATGCTGTAGGTTGTGATTTGGGATAGAGGGAGCGAGACGAAACTCTAGTTTTGTTGTGCCCAACTGAATGCGATCCCCATCTTTCAGGAGCTGAGGTGTAGAGACCCTTTGTCCATCAAGGTAAGAGCCATTTCGGCTCCATAAATCTACAAAGTAAAAATTGCCGGTGCGCATGAGCTGAAGCAGCATGGCATGATTCCGAGACACCATTCGATCTGTCAGGACAATGTCATTCCCCGCAGCTCTGCCAACGCTCCAAGTCGTTCGTCCGGCCAGCAGGATCTGGGATTGTCCAGAGGTTCGGTTAATGATCAACTGCGGTAAAGAGGCTGTGCAGCCACTGTTCTCATACCAAAGCTCTTCTTTCTCGAGGAGGTCCTCGATGTGCAGGGCTGTGAGTGGACGAGCCAAAAAGTATCCCTGACCGTGCTGACAGTTCAATGCTCTGAGGCGTAGGAGTTGCTGAATCGTTTCAACTCCTTCAGCGACAACTTGCAGGTCAAGGGTCTCTGCTAAATGGAGAATTGTGCGAACAATTTCGAGATTTTCCTTGGTGTCTAGCTGATGAATAAATGACCGATCAACTTTTAAGAAACTGACGGGAAAGCTTTGCAGGTAACTGAGAGAGGAGTAGCCGGTGCCAAAGTCGTCAATGCAGAGCTGAATGCCCAGTTTCTTCAGTTCTGCCAGTCGTGTGAGTACAAACTCGCTTTTATCTAAGATGGTACTCTCTGTGATTTCTAGCTTGAGACACTGAGCGGGGAGCTGTGTCTCTTCAAGGATGTCCAGGATCTGGTGAATAAGATCAGGGTGGCAAAGTTCGCAACTCGAAAGGTTAACGGTGACGAAGTGGCTTTTTGCATGGGGATAGATTTGTCGCCATTGCCGGAGTCGTGTGCAGGCCTCTCTTAGGACCCAACGGCCCAGCGGTATGATCAGGCCAGTTTCTTCTGCTACCGGTAAAAAATCATCGGGACCCACATGTCCCTGTTGGGGGTGCTGCCAGGAGACAAGGGCTTCAAAGCCTTCTATATTGCCGGTCTCTAAGGAGCTAATGGGTTGGTAGTTTAGCCGTAACTCTTGATTTTCAATGGCTTGCCTCAGATCGGTCTCAAGATCCAATCGTGCCACAGCTTTAAGATGCATGGCGGTATTGAAGACTGCATAGCGG
This sequence comes from uncultured cyanobacterium, assembly GCA_937951315.1. Taxonomy (GTDB): domain Bacteria; phylum Cyanobacteriota; class Cyanobacteriia; order Thermosynechococcales; family Thermosynechococcaceae; genus RCC1774. The sequence continues at coordinate 53,689 of CALFCG010000047.1, read as the reverse complement.
GCTTTACCGGCGGCTTTCGCATGGTAGAGGGCGATATCAGCATCTCGTAATAGTTCTTCCGGTTGGCTCTGGCTGCATCGTTCACTGCTCAAGGCAATGCCAATACTAGTGGTGCTAAAGACTTCCCGTCCATCAATTGTGTACGGAATGGCCATCTCTTTGAGGATGCGATCGCAAATCTGATTTACCTCTTTGGGAGTGGCAACATTATTGACGAGCATCGTAAACTCATCGCCACCCAGGCGGGCCACGATATCCCCAGGCCTGAGGAGCTTTTGCAATTTCTGAGCCACTGCAACCAAGAGCTGGTCGCCGATGCTGTGTCCCAGGCTATCGTTGATGACCTTGAATCGATCGAGATCTAGGAATAAAACTGCAAATTGATGGATTGGGTTGCGTTGTGAATGTTTGATGAGATGCTCAAGTCGATCCATGAACAGCAATCGATTGGGGAGGGCCGTGAGGGGATCGTAAAGTGCATCCCTTTGAAGACGGGCTTGCTGTTGTTTGAATGCTGTAATGTCTGTTATGAAACCTGTTATTCCCATCTCACCATTGGGTGAGACCATCACCTGGCCCTGCTCCCAGAACCACCGCTCTTGACCCGTTTTGGTCTGAATGCGATATTCCGAATCGTAGGCCTGCCGTTCTTCTATTGCGGTTCTTGTAATTTTTTGAACCGCAAATCTATCCGCTGCATGGATAATCTCTGAATAGGAGGTTGAGCCCTCTGCCGTCAACTCTTGCGGATCGTATCCTGTGAGCTTCAAACACCCTTCGCTGAGATAACCCATGGTCTGTCTCTCAGGATCTGTGCAATAGAAAACGATGCCGGGTAAAGCATCAAGTAATCCAGCCGACTGTTGCGCATGACAGATCATGGTCATGTGCGGCTTGGGTTGTTAACAGTAAGCAAGGCGACGTGTTTGGGATGCAAAATCAACCTAGCCAGAGAAAATTGGCAGGACCATCCATTAATAGAAATTAAGGATTGCAATGATGAAACTTTCCAAGCGTTATTTACATAATAGTGGTTGTTCGATCCCCTGCCTTGCATGATATAGGACAAAAGGAGAGTCCGGCTGATTCTTCTACAGAACTTTTCTGAATGCTGCTCTAGGGATATAGATTTTCTGCGTTGGAGGCTGCAATCTTTTGGGACTCGCAGTTGTCCTCAGAGGTTAGATTTCACTGCTTGAATTCCCATATTGAGGTTCTGAAAGTGGTGTCTTGTTCTTGTCTCTGAGTTCCTTCCCCTGGGGGCTACCACGACTGTTGAAGCTTCCTAAAGTTCATCGTGCTCGGATAGAGGATTCACTCTTAAATTCTAGCGAGCATAAAAAGTCTATTTGTGGCAATTTATACCATTTTCCTAGTGAAATGACCGATGCATTTGCCCATGGTCCTTTTAGACTCATCTTGCTTAAAATCTGTCTATTTCATGGGTCTTTTGGGAGTACTGATTCGCTTTCTTTAATTAAAGCTGTCAGAGAAAAATGTGATACCCCTCTTTCGTATTTTGACTGACACACCGTAGATACTTCTTGCAATCAATCGTCATTACGCATTGCCGCTGTCACAAGTCATGGAAGTCTGTTGGGAGCATTGATTCTAGATTGCTCTGGCGCGGCAACGATCACAATGTCCGCAGGGGGCTGTAGTGGAGCGGAATCCAAAATAGTTCAGTATCCACTGCCAGCGGCATTGGTGGGTGCGCATGTAGGCCCGCATGCTACTGCGGGGAATCTCTGAGAATCGAAGGTTTTGAGCGGTCACAATGTAATGAAAGGGATCAATCCATTGCAGTTGTCCTGCGCTGTGCAACATCGCTAGAGTCATCTCGGTGTCTGGATAGGATTGTTGGAGAACGGTGACATTCCCTGTGCTGGGTAATTTTCGAGCAAGGTCTTGGGCCCGCCGCTGCTGTGTTCGTTTTTGCTGTGTAAAGTGGCGTTGCTGTTGTTGGTCTTGCGGATCGAGCCAGCCCGTGGGTTCGCTGGCTAATAATAAGGTCTGCGACCGAAGACCATCTCTCCCTGCCCGCCCTATCTCTTGCACATATTCTGCTAGGTTGAGGGGCGGGTGAAGATGACAAATCCAACGGCAGTCTGGTTTGTTGATGCCCATTCCAAACGCGCTGGTACAGACCACGATCGGTATGACGGTTGTTAACCAGTCCCTCTCAATTTTGCGACGCTGCTCTGAGGGGAGACCTGCATGGTAGGCAGATGATCGAATCTTGTGACTGCGAAGCCAGTCAACCAACGCTTCGCTATCTCGACGGCTGCGGGTATAGATGAGCCCCGAGCTTTCTCCCTTGGTGTCGACAAGCTTCAGTACTTGACGGCGACGGTGGGCAGGGCTGCAGGTTGTTTGGATGCGTAAATCTAAATTGGCCCGATAGGGGCTGACACGAAAAACTTTGGGTTTTAGCAGCCGCAACACAGTCTGAATCTCCTGTTGCATCGTTGGGGTTGCCGTTGCCGTGAAGGCTGCCACCGTAATTGGGTATTGCTGTTTCTGAAGCACCGAGCGCACCGCACCCAATCGACGATAGATGGGCCGAAAAGAGAGACCCCACTGGCTAATACAATGGGCTTCATCAAGAATGAAGTAGCGAATCTTTAGTGCGCATAGCCTGGGCCAAATCGCTTTACTCAAGAGTGATTCAGGAGAAAGATATAATAGATCTAGCTGCGGGAGCCGACGAAGGGTTTGCGATCGCAACTGGGGTGAAAGCTGATTGTGTAAAAGCGCAGCCTTAATGTGCCGTTGCTGCAGTTCCTGTACCTGATTCTCCATCAGAGATACCAATGGCGAAACCACCAGCGTCAATCCTGATTTCAGAAGTGCAGGGAGTTGGAAGCAAATCGACTTGCCGGCTCCGGTGGGCATCAAGACAAGGGCATCCCGCCCCGCTAATAGGCAGCGGACGACCTCTTCTTGGGGATGACGAAACTGGTCGTAACCCCAAAATGTGTGCAAAGTTCGACGGGCAGATTCCAGATCAACAGGTTTAGGAACGGACATTGAATGGAAACATCTTTATCGATACGAGAGTCTATGAATCCCATGCGATGTATCTGGAACTTTTTAGCCGATATTGAATGGCAAAGTGGCTGTCAAATCCAACGACACTGTCCTGATCAGTACCATCGTTGAGATCAGGATGACGCATATGTTCAATAATTTTGATGTGATAACGCTTTAACCGCTATGCCTTCTACATCTTCTATCCGCAAATCAGCAACGTATCTTTCTTTACTATTGGTGGGTTCTCTGGGAACCTTAGCCGGGACTCAAGTCTTGCCCACTGTTAGCTTGGCGCCGCAGCCTAGTGTGGCCCAACTGCCATTGCCCGGACAAGATCCCAACTTTATTGCCAAAGCGGTCGAGCAAGTCGGTCCTGCCGTTGTCCGCATTGACTCCGCGCGCACCGTGCAGACCCAAACCCCCAGCATCTTTCGGGATCCTTTCTTCCGTGACTTTTTTGGAGGACAGGTACCGGCGCCTCGATCTCGCGTTGAACGGGGGACCGGTTCCGGTTTCATCTTTAGCGCTGATGGCTTAGTGATGACCAATGCGCATGTGGTGGATGGCGCCGATACCGTTACCGTTGTGCTCAAAGACGGACGTAATCTTTCGGGGAAGGTCTTAGGTCAAGACTCACTCACTGATGTCGCCGTGATCAAAGTCGATGCCAAAGACTTACCCGCTGTGAAAATGGGCGACTCTGACCAACTCCGTCCCGGGGAATGGGCCATTGCAATTGGTAATCCCCTCGGGCTCGACAACACTGTGACAGCTGGGATTATCAGTGCCACAGGCCGAACCAGCGGTGATATTGGTGTGCCAGACAAGCGGGTTGGATTTATCCAAACGGATGCTGCGATTAACCCAGGTAATTCGGGTGGACCGCTTCTCAACCGTTCGGGGCAAGTGATTGGTATGAATACGGCAATCATTGGCGGGGGGGCCCAGGGCCTAGGGTTTGCGATTCCCATCCAAACAGCCCAGCGCATTGCCGATCAGCTGGTGGCTAAGGGTAAAGTGGATCACCCCTTTCTGGGGATTCAGATGGCAGGCTTGACCCCAGAACTTAAGCGTCAACTGAACGCTAGCCCTGGTTCTAAAATACAGGTTCAAGAAGATAAAGGGGTCCTCATTGTTCGCGTCGTTCCTCAATCGCCAGCCGCCCAGTCGGGCTTGCAGCCGGGTGACGTCATTCAAAAAATTAATGATGCTGAAGTCAAAACGGCGACCGAAGTGCAGAACAAAGTGGAGAAAACCCAGATCGGCACAGCGTTGCAGTTGGGCATTAAACGGAACGGTCGTGAACAGACCATCTCTGTGAAGCCGGGACCCTTTCCAGCACAAGTGAGTCAAACGCGTCAGCGTCGACGTTAAGAATGCATCCCTCGCTTCCTGCGCTCAAGTCTCTTTCTGTGGGGAATTTTCCGCAGCAATAATGATTTGGGCGCAGGCTTCAGCATCTGATAGAGCATTGTGATGCTGAAGAGGGATGTTCAGTGCAGTACATACATTGGGTAGCTTCGTCGGGTAAATACTCCAAACTTGGCGGGCGATTTTCACCGTACATTGAAAGTTCCAGACTGGCGGCGTTATCTGGGCAGCTTGACAACAGCTCAGCAGGACACGACGGTCAAAGCTGGCGTTATGGGCGGCAATAAAATCAATATCTTTGAGCTGCATTTGAAGCTGCGGCCAAAGTTCAGCGAAAGTGGGTTGATCTTGGACATCAGCCCACGTTAGTCCGTGAATATGGCTGAATTCAAATTGGCGTCGAGGTGGGCGAATCAGCCAGTATTTGGAATCAAGAATTTGGTGACGATTGGCACGGATAATGGCGAGCGAACAAGCACTGTCTGCTCCACGGTCGGCAGTTTCAAAGTCGATAGCTGCAAAAGTACCTGATTTATTGATGTCGCTCATCGTGCTGCTGTCTACTCTCAGAATGACTACCACAACTCTAAAGGGAGATTTACCCTTGTATCAATCTGCATCCTTGTGGTTAAAGGGATTGAAGAGAGGGCTAATTGAGGATCTTAGGTAAGCCTTTAGACGTTCTTCAGATCGATTGTTGCTACCATTGTGATCTTGCGCTCAAGCCCTACAGCTCAGGCGCTGTAAATGATTCCTAAAAAGGATGTAATTCTCGATACCTCATTATTTCTCATTGCAAGTCATTCTCAAGCTGCATCTCACAAAAGTAGATGGAATGCTCTCAGGAGCAATATCAGAAACGCTCAATTTTGCCAAAGCCAATGTTGTTATTGAACTGCTGTACAAATATTATCCCAGATGCCCCATGAATTGTTCCCATCAGCTTTGACAGCACTGATGAACCCAAGATTTATGGTGACCGTCAAGCCCGTTGGATTTCGGCCGCTGTTCTAAATGCTAGAACAGTGCAATCAAGACTTGAACCTTCCGTTGCCTCTGTTGGCTTTTGGCCTTTTTGAAGTGGCATGAACCCCCAAATAATTTCCCACTAGCTAAGGTCTGTGTTCATAATGCTCGAAGGCGTCTAAACAAGACCAATTTCTGCCCCATTCTCTGCTGACCAAAGTACTATCAAATGCGAGCAAAAATTTCAGAAAAAGTATCTTTGCTAACGGGACGTTTGCGTAACAACCAGTTAATGAAAAATACGCTGTGGATGCTTATGTCTCAGGGCATAAGAATCGTTCTGCAGGCTGCTTATTTTGTGATCATTGCTCGTGCCCTCGGTCCTGACCAGTACGGTGCCTTTATCGGAGCAGCTTCCTTAATCTCTATTTTTGCGCCTTTTATCAGTCTAGGAAGTGGCAGCTTAATTGTTAAAAATGTTTCTAGGGAGCCCAGCTTATTTAGCGAGTATTGGGGCAATGCTCTCTTCATGATTGCTGTCACTGGGGTTATCTTAATCGGACTGATTTGTTTAATCTCTCCGTCCCTATTACCGAATACCATCTCTCCCCTGTTAGTCTTTTGTGTTGCCCTCGCTGATTTGATTTGCCTGCGGTTACTACAGACCTGTGGGCGTGCTTTTCAAGCGGTTCATCAATTAAAGAAAACGGCTCAAATTAAGTTGCTTCCTGGTATTACAAGAATTGTGGCTGCAATTGCTATGATTTTGCTTTTCCCTGAGCCCAATGCGATGATTTGGACCTCCATGTATTTGTTGGGTACGGTCGTTGCTGCATCTGCTGCGGTTATTCTAGTTCAGACTCATCTTGGTTCCCCCAAGCTCGCACTGGCACGAATCAAGCCAGAGCTCTTGGAAGGCTTTTACTTTTCTGCAGGTATCTCCTCTCAGACGATATACAACAATGTTGATAAGGCGATGTTAGCCCGCTTAGCAACTCTCGATGCTGCAGGTTTGTATGCTGCTGCCTACCGTATTGTTGATGTGGTTTTTGTGCCAGTCCAATCACTTTTGGCTGCCTCCTATGCCAAGTTCTTTCAACAGGGAACCTCTGGCATGCGTAGTTCCTTGGCCTATGCGAAACGATTAACGCCGCTGGCAGGGGGCTATGGTCTGGCTGCAGGAATTGGCTTGATCTGTGTGGCTCCCCTCGTCCCGTATCTGTTTGGGGAGGACTATACCGATTCAGTACAAGTCTTGTATTGGTTGGCGCCCCTTCCTTTTTTAAAGTCGATGCACTACTTTGCCGCTAATTCGTTGACGGGAGCGGGGCATCAAGGTCTTCGCAGTGGTGTTCAGGTTCTGATTGCCATTTTTAACTTTGCTGGCAATCTTTACCTCATCCCTAGATATTCATGGAAAGGGGCCATCTGGGCGACGCTCGCATCTGATGGATTACTCGCGCTGCTTCTTTGGGCAATTGCACTTTTCTACAGTTACAGAGAAGGAAAAGCTGCGACTGCCGGCGAATAATCCCCTTGGATCCTGTTTTGACTGTGCTTGAAACCGGTTCACTTGTTGTTTCAGACTATGGGCCTTTGACTCAATGACGCATTCATCTGTCTTTTGATTGCTGAGAGTCATGAGTCGCAAGCTGTGAGCCAGGGGGCTAGAACCTATGCTTACGATTCAAGCCTTTTGGTCGTTTGCCACTAAACTAAAAAAGCGCCCTAGCTGAGGCAATACCTGCACTTCTGTGGTGTCATAGGAAGCAGATTCACCATCAAGGGCCAATGTTCCCTGGTGACCATGAGGGGTTAAAAGAAAGCGTTGCACTTGAAAGCACTCAACCTCTGGAAACTGGATGTGCCCTCCTGTGTCAAGTTGCAGGAAAGCCTGAATTAATCGCCATCTAGAGGCACCCCGACGAACCATCAGCAACTCTAAATGGCCATCGGCTAACTGAGCTTGTGGAGCGACTAAAATGCTGGAGGTTGCCCAGGGCACATTCATAGCCCATAGGGTAATGAATGAATCCTCTATGACCTTCTTTCTGCCTTCCTGTTCAAATACAAGATAGCCAGGGTAGGAGCGTAAAAGAGCAATCAACAGCAACGCGCAAATATCGTTTCTTAGAGGTCCTAACCAACGCAGATGGTCTGAAGCTAGGTCACTGTCACTGATCAACCCCCATGCCAGTGACAAAGAACCATAGGATCGCTGCTCACCTTGCTGCATTTGTAGTAGATCGAGGGGGTGGGGGTGACCTTTTGCGATCGCAAATCCTGCACTCAAGACATCGTAGGGTTCCCCTGCCTCTGCCAACAGCGATTGACAGAGGCCATTGCCCGTCCCCGCTGGAATTACGCCGATGGGGGTTTGAATGGCTGTTGCAGCATCCGGGCGTTCCATTAAGCCGTTGATCACATCATGAACGGTGCCATCTCCCCCCACCACCATGAGCCCATCGGTCTCGGCTAAGCTCAAAGACCGAATAAATTGTCGAGTCTGTGGACCGTCACCCGATTTTGCCACCGTTAATTTTGTTCGGCTGGCAGCAAAGAGGGGACGGAGGCGCTCCAATATTTTTGCTCCCTTTCGGCCACCGCTGGCGGCATTTACGATCACTGCTAGCTGCTTGGGTGATTCATGGAGCAAGGTTGCGAAGGCTTTGTGGAATTGCGATCGCAACTCTGCCGAACAATAAAACTCATGGGTTTCGATGACGCGTCTTTGCACCTGGGACCACCAATGCCGACGTCTTAATGGACATGCTGTCACTGCAAAACCGATGGTATCCTGCGTTGGCAAAGGGGAGACTCGCAAAATATCCAACAGGTTGAGGGATGTTGAGCCTGCCTGTTCTTCCCAGGTAAATTCTGTAGATGTGAGAGATGCCGTTACTGTCCTAGAGCGAGTTCCCATTCCCGGTGGACAGTAGATCAGGTCTGCTTCTAAAATCAGTTGTCCTAAAGAGACCGTCATGTTTGCTGCAGCCAACCCATGGATTCAAGATTCATTTAACCTCATCTGGTTACTGCTGGGACTTTTTGCTGCGGGTATTTTGGAATCCTATCTGTGGAAAAGCTCTTTCTTGGAATGGGCAAATTACCCTATCCAACGAGAATGGTTTGGAGAGAACAAGCGCTGGCGTGGTCTTGTGAGCCTACCGCTGACCCATCTACTGGCGACTTTCTGCTTTCAAGCCTTTGAACATTACGTCCCTGTGGTGCCAGAAGCGTGGATTAGCTTTGCAGATGTCAATGCTTTTGAGTATGGATTGCTGGTTGGCTTTGTTTGTAATTTAGCGGAACTGCCGAATTCGTTTCTCAAGCGGCGGATGCAGATTCCAGCGGGTGCCCAGAGCGGTCCATTCTTCTTTCTTCTTGACCACATCGACTCCTGTACTGGAATCCTGCTGCTGTGGTGGCTCGTTTTTCAATTTCCGCTGCATTTTGTGGTGACGGGTTTTCTGCTCTGTCCTTTGCTATTTATGACGGCCACGGTTATTCGGATTCAGCTAGGTCTAAAACAAGCATGAGGATATTGGCCGATCATTAAGAATGAGAGTGGTCTTTCTCTAAACTAACCTGACGTAGAATTTCATTCCCTATAGGAATGCGTTTCTCGCTTTGAAAAGGGGACCCAGGATACCCTTTTGCAGCCACGTAGAGGCTTTGTGCTATTTCGAATGGCAGCGATCGCAATAGCCATGCACCGTGATCTGATAATTCTGGACCTGTAAAGCGGGTCGGAGGGCCTTGAAATCGATGGGTTGGATGAGGTCCCAGGCAATATCCTCAATCTCACCGCAAGACTGACATCGAAAATGATGGTGCTCCTCCAGGTTGGCATCATAGCGACAGACCCCTTCTTCTAGGAGCACCTCTTGCACCAGCCCCACCTTTCGTAGAGCCTGGAGTGAGTTATAGACCGTTGCTTGAGAAGCGATGGGCGCATCTTGATTCAGGTGACTCGAAATGTCTTCTGCTGTTGGATGATCTGAACGTGCCAGTAAATCAGCATAAACAGCCAATCGCTGGGGGGTCACTCTCAAGCCCTTGGCTTTCATCGTTTGGAAAATTTTATCTACCTGTGGTTGCATCTATGCTCCCTCCAGAGACGCACTAAGACCCCCTCTAAAACGACCTGTCTTAGATTACTGATGTTCGACTTTCAGGAGCCATTAATGGCCAGATTAACATTTTCCTCTGTAAACATCCATACATGTTTATCGTTCCTAGATTTGAGTATTTATTCTTATTTATTTATTCGCAAGTAAGAATTATTCTTAGAAGATGCGATAAAAGTAAAACATCCTGCTTCCAAAAGAGGCACTCTGCTAGAGAGAGGGCAGTATGGCTGTTATTGAACGCGTGCTGATACTGTTTTCGAGACTCAGATCTCGGATGAGTCAGTCTTTGGGCTTGCCCCCCATTGTTGGCCAGGCACAGCTAACCCAGGGAGGTGCCATTGGTTTGCAGCACGAAAAAATCACACCAAAAAACATGATAGGAGAGACTATGAGTAGTGCAAGCGGATGCCCATTTATGGGTGGATCTTTGAAGTTTACAGCTGGCGGTGGCACCGCAAACCGGGATTGGTGGCCGAATCAGTTGAATCTGAAAATTCTCCACCAGCATTCCCCCCAGTCCAACCCCATGGGCGAGGTGTTCAACTACGCTGAGGAATTCAAGAGCCTTGACTTAGCTGCTGTGAAGCAAGACATCTTTGACGTTATGAACACGTCTCAGGACTGGTGGCCCGCTGACTACGGTCACTATGGCCCCCTCTTCATCCGGATGGCTTGGCACAGTGCGGGTACCTATCGCATCGGTGACGGTCGCGGTGGTGCCGGTACTGGCAATCAGAGGTTTGCGCCGGTTAACAGTTGGCCTGATAATGGCAATCTTGACAAAGCCCGTCGATTGCTGTGGCCCATTAAGCAGAAATACGGCTGTAAGATCTCATGGGCCGACCTGATCATCCTCGCCGGCAACTGCGCCTTAGAGTCGATGGGCTTCAAAACCTTCGGATTTGCTGGCGGTCGTGAAGACATTTGGGAGCCTGAAGAAGATATTTACTGGGGTGCTGAAACCGAATGGCTCGGCGACAAGCGCTACACCGGAGACCGCGAGCTGGAAGGGGAGCTAGGTGCGGTTCAAATGGGCCTCATCTATGTGAATCCGCAGGGGCCCAATGGTCATCCTGACCCCGTTGCATCTGGCCGAGATATTCGCGAAACCTTTGGGCGAATGGCGATGAACGATGAGGAGACGGTCGCTCTCACTGCGGGTGGACATACGTTCGGTAAATGCCACGGTGCGGGTGATGAAGCCCATGTGGGGCGTGAACCTGAGGGGGCTAGCATTGAAGAGCAAGGCCTGGGTTGGAAGAACAGCTTGGGGTCGGGGGTCGGTGTGCATGCCATCACCAGTGGTATTGAAGGTGCATGGACTAACAACCCAGTGCAATGGGATAACAACTACTTCGAGAACCTCTTCAACTATGAGTGGGAGCTGACCAAAAGCCCTGCTGGCGCTCATCAGTGGGTCCCTCAGGGGGGCGCAGGTGCGCAGGATGTGCCTGATGCCCACGATCCATCAAAACGGCATGCTCCAATCATGACGACGGCGGACATGGCGATGCGGATGGACCCCGCCTATGCTCCCATCTCTCGGCGCTTCTTCCAGAACCCGGACCATTTTGCGGATGCGTTTGCCCGAGCTTGGTTTAAGTTGACACACCGAGATATGGGACCCCGTTCGCGTTACCTTGGCTCTGAGGTTCCCGAAGAGGAGCTGCTATGGCAGGATCCTGTCCCTGCCGTGACCCATGAATTGATTGATCAGCAGGATGTCGACGCCCTGAAGAGCCAGATTCTGGCTTCAAGTCTCACAGTCTGCCAGCTGGTGTCGGCGGCCTGGGCCTCGGCCTCAACCTTCCGAGGTTCGGACAAGCGGGGTGGAGCCAATGGCGCTCGTATTCGTCTTGCTCCACAAAAGGATTGGGAGGTTAATCAGCCTGCCCAATTAGTTCCTGTACTGCAAACCCTGGAGGCGATTCAAAGCACCTTTAACAACTCGCAGTCTGGCGGGAAAAGAGTTTCCCTGGCGGATGTGATTGTGTTGGGTGGATGTGCTGGCATTGAGCAAGCCGCGAAGAATGCCGGTTGGTACGATGTCAAAGTTCCCTTTACGCCTGGACGGACGGATGCTTCGCAGGCGCAAACGGATGTGGCTTCTTTCGCCGTCCTTGAACCCACGGCTGACGGATTCCGCAACTACCTGAAAGGTCGGCATGCGGTATCTGCAGAGGAGCTACTGGTGGATCGGGCGCAGTTATTGACCTTGACTGCACCGGAGATGACGGTTTTGGTCGGTGGCCTGCGTGTTTTGAATGCTAATGCAGGACAAGCACAGCACGGTGTCTTTACCCAACGGCCAGGAACGCTCTCGAATGATTTCTTCGTCAACCTACTGGATATGGGTATAGCTTGGACGCCAACGTCTGAAGCTGCTGAGGTGTTTGAGGGACGCGATCGGGCAACGGGTGAACTCAAGTGGACCGGCACCCGTGTTGATCTTGTCTTTGGTTCAAACTCTCAACTCCGAGCCCTGGCGGAAGTTTATGGATGTCAGGATTCTCAGCAGAGATTTGTACAGGACTTTGTGGCGGCGTGGGATAAGGTGATGAACCTAGATCGCTTTGATCTGTCCTAGTCCGGATTTCTAAGGACTTTGGTCTTGAGGGCTAGTCAGGTCTTTTGCCCTTGCTAGTCTTCAAGGCCTTTTATTTCTGGATCTCGGGTTTGATATTTTGGGGCACTACAAGCAGCATCCAGAGGGCAATGCCAAGCATCTGGAAAATATGGAATAAGGTTGCGATCGCAACCCCAGGCACCAACGGCACTCCAAATCGCGTTAGAGCAAACACCAGTGAGGCTTCAAAGGTTCCTAAATTGGCAATTGAAATCGGAATAGAAACACCAATATTTAAGATAAATAGACTGACCATCAATTGAGCGGGGGAGAGGGGAAAACCTTGGGCAACACAAAGAACCTGCAAGAGTATGCATTCTATAAACCAGTCGCTTAACCCCATCGTGATGCCTTGGCCCACCTGAACGGGGGACTTGACGACAGCCAGCCCTTGTTTAAAGTCTGCTAGCCCTCTTCGAATGCGTCTCGAGCTGCGCCGGAGACAGTAGATTAGAGTTGCGATCGCAACTGCCACCACTGGAATTCCCCACAGCAAATGGTGATCTAAATAGCGCCAGGCTTGAGCGAGTAAATTTAACTGCAGAACCGCCAGCCCTGATAGCCCCAGCAACATCAAGACATCCATGACCTTATCGACGAGGACAATTGCCGTCGATTCGGCCCCTGCCATTTGTCTGCCCTGAGCGTTTGCAGGCTGCCGGAGGACCGCAACTTTTACCGCATGTCCGGCCTGTCCCTGAATAAAGTTACTGACAAATTGTCCAGAGGTATACGCGCGCGCCGCTTGTTTCCAAGAAACGCCTACGGTTGGCGGGCATAGAACCCATAGCCGAGAAATTTGGAATGTAATTTGTAACAGAACCAGGGCTAAACCTGCTCCCAAAGAGACTGAACCAAACTGACGGAGCGTTTGTAGGAGCGCTTGCCCATCCAAGTCCAGGCTATGCCAAGCGATCGTTAACCCGATACCGAGCAACAATATGAACAGCAGCTGCAGCCAGCGTCGCCTAGTTTGAGTGTTGAGCATTGTGATTCTGGCGGTCACCCACAAGCATTGGCCTAGAAAGAAATCGAACCATGTTTCACGGATTGATACGCATCTTTGATCATGGCTAGCGGTTGATTATCAAGCATCGAGTCGCGGTAGACACAGAGAATGGAGCAGCCCGCCTCACAGCCCTTTTTGGCTCGAAACTGTTCTTGCAAATCTGCACGGGTATAGTCGGTAATGGGCTTGTTTAATCGACTTCTCTGCGAAGAACAATATTGTGTCAGCCCAAATTCATCGATATAGAGAAAACGTGCACCTGACCGGCAGGTCCAATCGGGCTGTTGGCCCTGCAGCAATGTGCGGCCATAGTCGTAATCAAGACTGGTGTGAGATGAACGATCGGCAAAATGCTGGTCCCAGAGCTTGATGTAATCGTCTCCCTGAACTTGAATCTGCCCTTGATCATTGTGAATCAGTCCCACTGAGACATAGAAACCAAAGGCCCGAATCTGGTTGACGGTTTCCGTAAACGTATCCTTCGTTGCCTCACACATGACAACGTTAGCGTGGACATCAAACGTGGCATGTTTCTTCAGCAGCTCTAGCTTGGAAATTAGCTTGTTCAATGACTTCTGAATATAGTTTGTGGGGTCAGTCTCCAGGGCATCAATACTAATCTGAAGATTACTAAGCCCTGCCGTATTGAGTTGCTTGATTAGGTCTGGCTTCAGCAAAAAACCATTTGTTGTGATCGAGACTTGGCTGTGACGACTGCCATACTCAATAATCTCCATCAAATCCGGGTGCATTAGAGGCTCACCGCCCAGCAGAGAGATATTGATCACCCCTAGCCGATGAATCGCGTCGATCCGATCTTTGAGATCGGTGAGTGGAACAGGAGCCGAGGTGTGGTCATACTCCGTGCAATAGCCACAGCTCAAATTGCATCGCCGAGTGATGATCAACTGGGCCTCTAAAGGTGTTTTGAAAACAAGCACATCGGTAATTGTTTTGAGCGGGCGTTTGATACGCATGTGAAACCAGCGATGACGACAAATTAAATCTCAGGCATCATGCCCAGAAGTTGATTGAATTCTACGGTATTTCTGTAGCCTATCCGGTGGACTCAATTTTCCCTGTGATGAGTTTAAAAGTATAAATCTTAAATTTTCCTGAAATGTTACGGATTGCAACGGTATAATTAATCACGGAGCTGCTGCAACATTGCAGACGCGCTCACTGGAGTCGCGGAAGGATACTTAAAAATACATGCGAGTTGCGATCGCAGGGGGTGGCCTAGCTGGGCTAGCCTGTGCCAAATATTTAGTAGATCAGGGTCATACTCCCATCGTCTACGAGCGTCGAGATGTCTTAGGCGGTCTCGTTGCGGCCTGGAAAGATGAAGACGGCGACTGGTACGAAACGGGCTTGCACATCTTTTTTGGTGCTTACCCCAATATGCTGCAGCTGTTTAAAGAACTTGGGATTGAAGATCGGCTCCAGTGGAAAGAGCACACCATGATTTTCAACCAGCCGGACAAGCCAGGCACCTACTCTCGCTTTGACTTCCCGAACGTCGCAGCACCTTGGAATGGTTTGGCGGCCATTGCACGCAACAACGATATGCTGTCCTGGCCTGAAAAGGTTCGCCTCGGAATCGGTCTTGTCCCCGCCATGATTAAGGGGCAGTCCTATGCTGAAGAGATGGACAAGTATTCATGGACGGAGTGGTGTAACCAGCACGGCATCCCTGAAAACGTCACGAACCAACTCTTTTTGGCGGCCTCTAAGTCTTTGAACTTCATTAACCCTGAAGAAATCACCGCCACCGTGATGTTTTCGGCCTTTTACCACTTCATGCAAGAGCAGCATGGGTCCCGTGTTGCTTTTTTGGATGGCTCCCCGCCCGAACGTCTGTGTCAGCCCATCGTGGACTACATTACTGAGCGCGGCGGAGAAATTCATCTCAATGCGCCCCTTAAAGAAATTCGCCTTGAGAGTGATGATACTGTTCATGGTTTTTTGATGCGCGGTCTCGAGGGTGCGGAAGATTATGAAGTCTCGGCGGATGCCTATGTCTCTGCGATGGCTGTTGATCCGCTGAAGGCCATGCTGCCCGATCCCTGGCGTCAACTGGACTGCTTCAAAAAAATGCAGGGCTTAGAAGGGGTGCCCGTGATCAACATTCATCTTTGGTTTGATCGCAAACTGACTGATATTGACAATCTGTTATTCTCGCGGTCTCCTTTGCTCAGTGTCTATGCCGATATGAGCAACACCTGCCGTGAATATGCTGATCCGAATAAGTCGATGTTGGAGTTGGTGCTGGCCCCGGCCCAAGATTGGATTTCTCGGTCCGAAGATGACATCTTGGCCGCCACAATGGAGGAGCTTAAAAATTTGTTCCCCCATCACTTTGTCGGCGATCACTCCGCACAACTCCTCAAACATAAAATTGTGATTACACCTCGGTCCGTCTATAAAGCTGTTCCTGGTTCACAGCAATGTCGCCCTGTGCAGACCACGCCGATTTCAAACTTCTTCTTGGCCGGTAGTTACACCATGCAGGAGTACCTCGGCAGTATGGAGGGAGCAGTCCTTTCTGGTAAGCTGGCAGCACATGCAATTGCCGATTCTGCATCCGCGTCCGATAGCGGTAATCCTACTTCATCATTGTCTAGCTCTCCGTCACTGACACATGCTACAACTGCCTGAAACGCCACGACGCCAGGTTAGCCAGGTGAAACCCCTGTCTTCCCTTGAAGATTCCTACGAGCAGTGTCGTCAGGTTACAGCAGACTATGCTAAAACCTTTTACCTGAGCACCCTGTTGATGACGCCCGACAAGCGGCGAGGCATCTGGGCCATCTATGTTTGGTGTCGTCAGACTGACGAGCTGATGGATGGTCCTCAAGCCGCTGATTCTACGCCAGAAGAACTAGCGATAACGTTAGATCAATGGGAACAGCAGCTTGAATCTGTGTTCGCGGGGCATCCGACTCAAAATGAGGATGTTGCTCTTCAGGACACGATTGAACGTTTTAAGCTTGATATTCAGCCCTTTCGGGACATGATCGCAGGGCAACGCATGGACCTCCATCGCAGCCGTTACGATACGTTTGAAGAACTGCATCTGTATTGCTATCGAGTGGCGGGAACCGTCGGGCTTATGTCAGCCCCCGTTATGGGAATTGAGCCCTTTTGTGATCGTCTACAGCCGCCATGGGCTAACCCTGAGCTTACGCCGGGGAGTCCCATTGAGAAAGCCGTTGCCTTGGGTGTGGCCAATCAACTCACAAATATTCTGCGTGATGTTGGCGAAGATGCTCGCCGAGGCCGAATATACTTGCCCCTAGAAGACCTGGAGCGCTTTGGCTATAGTGAGCAAGAGCTTTTTGACGGTGTGATCAATGATCGTTGGCAGTCGTTAATGAAATTCCAGATTGAACGGGCGCACCAGTTTTTTGCCAAGGCCGAGGACGGAATTCGGTCTCTCGAAAAGAATGCGCGTTGGCCGGTGTGGTCTGCTTTAATCCTGTATCGACGGATTCTAGACGTGATTGAACATAACAACTACGACGTCTTTAGCAAACGTGCGTATGTTCCAACGCGTCAGAAGCTTCTGTGTTTACCCAAGGCATGGGTAAAGTCACTATGATGTTTCTAGCCAGTCGTAGATTTTATTGAGTTGCTCAAGCGTAATGAGGCCGTATTGCCATAGCACAATGGGCAAAGGGCCAGGATCTTGCTCTACGTGCCGTAAGGCAAGGCCAATGGAATCATTAGGCAACAAAAGCTCTTCTTTCAAGAAGCGTAGCAGTCGATTTTGAGTGTTCTGCATCATATTGTTCCATTCCCCAGCACAATACTTGGCTGTGCCATTGCCTATTCTCTTGCTTCGCAATCAGATTCCTTGCAGAAATCGGGGCAAAAACAGGCTTATTAACCCTGGTTTGCACAACCTCTGCCAAGCATTAATCAAAATAAAGCTTGTGCGAATTTATCGCTTTGACTCTATGTAGATGCATTTCCCCCCATGCCGAAGCGTTTTAACGCTGCCAACATGATTGCATTTGTTACTAGAGTTACATTGATTAAGTCAAACATTCCATTGAATGTTGCCAGTGGAGCATAACATACAAAGTCAAAAAATGGCTAGATCTTCGTGTGACTTTCTGTTTGTTTTTGCCTATGGAAGATCTACCCGACCGCAGACTTAAGCGATAAGTGATGTCTGCTCTGATCCTTAGCGGTTACAGGGTGACGATGAGTCTGTCGCCATCGGAGACATCACATTTCAGAATTTTTACATAACCGGAAGGCTGTTTAGGTCGACCCCGGACCAATACTTGCATTTTATGTCAATGGACACACCCCGACTCGAACGGGGGACCCCCACGATGTCAACGTGGTGCTCTAACCAACTGAGCTATGCGTCCTCAGGCTCTCAAGCTATCACAGGTGTATCGTACGTTGCAAATAAATTCGGCTAACTTCTGATGGCCGCTCTTTTCTCGACGCTACCTTGTGCTGGCCGTTCGTCTCTGCTTCAGATTTATCGGTCTTATCGAGGAGGCGAACTAGAGGCCGTTGATAGGGGTTTTGCCTCAGTGTCAGAGAGAGAGGTCAAGCGTGCGCTCACGCTGGCAAACTGCGGCAATATCTCATTCATAAAGGTTTTCGCTGCCTTAGAACGATAGCGATTGGGGTTGATGATCAGTGAAAGAACCCGCTTTACCACGACGCCTTCAATGGCAACCTGCTTAAAAAGACCCAGATCCAGTTCTTTCTCAATCGCTGATATAGAAACAAAAGCTGCACCTAATCCGGACTGCACTGCATTTTTGATGGCTTCAATGGAGTTCAGCTCCATTTCTAGCCTGAGGCGACGCGGGTCGATATCCCCCTTAACCAGAATTTGATCAATGACTTTGCGAATGGTTGACTGTGCATCAAGGGCAATAAAGTTGAGCTTATATAGGTCTTCTCGATGGACAACTTCTCTCTGGGCAAAGGGGTGAGATGTCGGCAATATTAAGGCGAGTTCGTCCTCGGCATAGGGGGTAATCTCAAGAGATTCCTGGAGTTCTGGGGGAATTTCTCCCCCGATGATGGCGAGGTCTACTTGGCCATTGACAACGCTCCAGCAGGTCCGGCGAGTGGAATGAACATGAAGCTGAACAGCAACTTCGGGATATTCCTTACGAAAGAGGCCGATCAGGCGGGGCATGAGATAGGTGCCAGTGGTCTGGCTCGCGCCAATAATAAGAGTTCCGCCTTGAAGGTTTTGTAAGTCATCAATGGCTCGGCAGGTCTCTTGACAGAGCGCTAAAATCCGATCGCCATAATTGAGGAGTAGATGGCCGGCTTCTGTCAGCTGGGCACGTCGCCCGCCTCGGTCGAAGAGCGGTACATCAAGCTGGCGTTCCAGGTTTTGTACCTGTAGGCTCACGGCGGGTTGGGAGACATACAAACTGTCGGCAGCCCGCTTAAAACTCCCTTCTGCTGCGATCGCTTTGAGAATGCGGAGCTGATCGAGCGTAAACGGAAGGTCAGACATATTGGATTGAGACCTGACAAGCAACGATAAATCAAGCGCGTTTGCGACATGACTTATCGTTAGTCTAGCCGCATTGCAAGTGTACCTTGAGGCGATCACATCTGTCCCGTTGCGGGATCGCCTGGTCTTTCATGACTCATTTAAAAATGTGGGTAAGGGCAATCAATCTGAGAGCTTAATCCACAATCCGCAAACTAATATCTAACCAAGGGGATTGGGTAATCGGTGCGCTGGTAGAAATGTAATCGACCCCTGTCTTTGCAACGTCTCTAATGGTGTCTAGCGTAATGTTGCCAGAAGCCTCAATTTTGATCTGAGTATTGTGGGAGCGAATCATCTGAATGGCCTGCGCCATCTGATCGGGGGGCATGTTATCAAGCATGATGATATCAATGTCATGCTCCACGGCTTCTTGGACCTGTTCTAATGTTTCCGTTTCCACCTCAATTGCGAGGGGAAATGGAATTTGGTGGCGCACCTGAGTGATTGCAGCACCGATGCCCCCAGCAGCCTGAATATGGTTTTCCTTTAGCATCACGGCATCGTCTAGGCCCAGACGATGGTTTTTCGCTCCTCCAACACGGGTTGCGTATTTCTCTAGCAGTCTAAGGCCAGGAGTGGTTTTGCGCGTGTCCACCAGCTGTGTGGGTAGGGTTGCGATCGCATCCCCATACTGTTTGGTCAAAGTCGCAATTCCGCTCAATCGCATGATCAGATTGAGGGCAACGCGTTCTCCCGTTAAGAGGGGCGCCATGGGGCCCTCAATGGACGCCACCACTGTACCTGCTGGACACCATTCCCCTTCTGCCGCATGCGATGTCAGCTTCACTTGATTGCTCAGGAGCGAGAAAACCCTCTGAACCAGTGGGAGGCCTGCGAGGCATCCAGCTTGCTTGAAGATCAGTTTTGCTGTTCCCTGGCGTTTGTCTGATAGACAGAGAGCCTGAGTTGTTAAATCCCCTCGACCGATATCCTCTTGCAGCCAAAGGGTCAGCATCGGGTCAAGAATGATCCAATCGGGTAGAGTCGAACGAAGAGGGCTATCCATCGGTTGATTCTTAGAGAGACAGGTCAAGATTGTGCCAGGAAGGGGGTTAAATCTAAATACTCATCAATCGCATCTGTTACCTGATCTAACATTAGATTGCGCTGATCTTCATAATCACGAATATCTGTGGGTAAAGGCGGAAGCCCACTTTTGCACCGTATTTGATTGAGCCAAGATCTTCGCCAAGCCCCATTATCAAATAAACCGTGCAGATAGGTTCCGAGGGTCAGGTGTTGCAAGCTAACAACGCCCAAGGTGGGATCTTCAAACCAAGGCTGAACGGTTTCAGGATTTAAGATCTGGGTTTGACCTTGATGAATTTCGTAACCATGAATCTCCTGCTGCTCTGCGGATGGAGCGATGAATTGATCGGGTAAAGCACGCATCAGAACCTGACGTTGTTGCGTCACCTTCGCATTCGTGATCTCTGTTCGGAGTGGTAAAAGTCCAAGCCCAGAAACTTCTCCAGCTTGGCCCTCCTGGCCGGTGGTGTCGTTCAAGATCTGTCCCAACATCTGTAAACCGCCGCAGATGCCGATGACCATACCGCCTGCTGCGCTGTATGCCTGAATCTGAGCAGCCATACCAGAGGATTGGAGTGTTTGTAGATCTTGAATGGTGGTTTTCGACCCTGGCAAAATGACGGCATCAGGTTTGCCAAGGGGTTGAGAGGGATCTACAAAACGCAGGTTGACACTGGGTTCAGATTCAAGCGGATCAAAGTCTGTAAAGTTGGCCACCCTCGGGAGCCGAATGACCGCAATGGTAATCTCAGCATCTGGTTTCGTCATCCGACGCTCGAACAGGCTTAAGGAGTCCTCTGCCGGGAGTGTTTGGGGTAACCAGGGCAGCACGCCCACAACAGGGATGCCTGTGCGCTCCTCCAGCCACGTCACCCCTGAGTCGAGGAGAGACCGCTGGCCCCGAAATTTATTGATCACAATGCCACGGACCAAGGCTCGCTCCTCTGGTTCGAGCAGCTCTAGGGTACCGACAATGTGAGCGAAGACTCCGCCCCGGTCAATATCTGCCACGAGCAATGTTGGAGCCTGCAGGTGTTTTGCCACCCGCATGTTTGTGAGATCACGATGCTTGAGATTAATCTCTGCCGGGCTTCCTGCCCCTTCGCATACAATCCAGTCAAAGTCTTGTTTTAGGTGTTCTAGGGCCTCTGTAATAGCCTGCCAGCCGCGGTCAAAGTAGTCTCGGTAGTAGTCATTGGCCTGGACTCTGCCCACGACTTGCCCCTGGAGGACCACCTGAGAGGTCATATCTCCTTGAGGTTTGAGCAAAATGGGGTTCATCTCCACTTGAGGTTCGACGCCTGCGGCCCAAGCTTGAACCGCTTGAGCATGACCCATTTCGTCCCCCGCAGCCGTCACATAGGCATTGAGAGCCATGTTCTGCCCTTTAAAGGGAGAGACACGCTTGCCCTGACGTTTGAGTAATCGACAAATGACTGCGGTCAGTAGAGATTTCCCGGCATGGGAGGTGGTCCCTACCACCATGATGGCTCCCATCTAAACCGGCCACCGCACCCAGCGGCTGCAGAGATTTTGCCAATGATCCGCTAGAGATGGGCGTGGGATGCTCTGTTGTTGCCAGAGCTGCAAGAGCTGCTGACCCAACGGTGTCAACCGGAAACTGTCTGTTAAACCTTGACCATCGACCTCTCGACGCAGAAGGCCCACATCAATGAGCCACATCATGATGCCCTCTGCTTTCTGCTCAGATAGGGGCTTGCGGGTGTAGTGATGGATGACGCCAGATTGTCCGGTAATTTTGGCAAGAGAAATACTTTGCGATCTCATCGACTTAAATAGCTCGACCTCAAACGGACTACAGGCCACTGCCCTGGACGCTCGCATCATTGTTGATCGGGGATAATCCATGAAAGGTTGCGAATTGTTAACCTGTTTCTACTCTAGACCGATTAGGCCCTTCTTGTCATAGCGCCTCAAAATTAAGCCTTGTGGTGTTCTAGGTCACAGAATTGCCTTGTACCATCCAGCAAAATAAGGGGTGCCATTTATAGAGATGTTGGCTAAAATCGTAGCGATTAAAATCACTTCTTTTTCATCCTTTATATCCCTATTTAATTAAGGGTTTAACCACTCATGCACTATCCGATTAAGGAGTGACAGTGTGCTGTGTAATTCTTGCCTCCGCCGACCTGCCTGTGTAACCAACAAATTAGCGAGTCGCGATCGCAATTTAAAATCAATGCTGCAGAACCTCAAGCATTGTGAACTTCGCATCGTTCGCCCTATGAAAGCGAAACGAAGGCTGACCCGATGGCTCAATATTCTGAATAGGAGCTAGTAACGGTTGCCGTCTTTACTTCTTGCCGCCAAATAATCCAAATAGGCCTTTTTTGCCTGAGTCCGGCTTTGTATTTTGAGCCGTAGCGTTTTGAGTCGCTTTTTCTCGCTTGGCAATTTTTTCCATGCCCTTAATGGCATCAATATCTTGAGGATTGAGCTTCAACGCTTGGCGGAAGTGAATTTTAGCCATTTTGGTTTGCTTTTGCTTAAGGTAGATGCTCCCTAGCAAACTTTGGCATTGACTACTTTTTGGATCTAGCTTTAAGCCATCTCGCAGTTCCTGAATCGCCTGCTGAAAGCGATTCTTAGACATTAGTTCCTCAGCGCGGCGCACATACTGACTGACAAAGGTATCAACAGGTGGTTTGCTTGGGGCCGGTGGTGGAGTACTAGAAGTTACCGCTGTTTTGGGTGATGAAGGGCGTGGTGATGGGGACGGAGATGTTGTTGGTGCCTGTGTTGATTGAGGTGTTGCAAATTTTTGCTGCGGAGCATTTGTCGGGCTCTCTTGGCGGAGAAGATAGGCAAGGTTGAGTTCGCTGAGTTGTTCAATGACAGCCTGGACATGATCTAATGCTTGATATTGGTTCTCTGCTAATTCAGCAACCATTTCCTTGTACGAAACATTGACATTGCTGACTTTGAGTAATTCTTTTGCCTTCTCTGTTTCAAATTGTTGGTTTTGCTCCATCGTCACGCGCTGACTGACGAGGCGAACCAGTAGACGATATTCTTCCCGCTCTTTATCTTGGGAAAGAGTTTCATAGGCCGGATTAACCAGTTTCGAGAGCAGCATACTGGCTTGAGCAACATCGGAGCCCTGCCCACGAGCATCTGGGTGGAGACTGCGCGCAATCTTTAAATATCGTTTGCGAATTTCGCTGGCCGTGGCGTCCAGTGTGACCCCTAAAATTGCATAGTGATCTGGGCAGTCATATGCAGCTATTCCGCGAGTGATCTCAAAAGACATGTGACTTATACCAGAACGTTATGGATAAAACTGAGAGCTGACATGAGATAGAGAAACAAGGACGTGCAGTAAGCCAACTTTGACAAGATGTTGAGCTGATGAACCTCATTATTCAAGATTAAAGACTATTGGCTCAACTTGCATGAGTTCTTGACTCAATGACTGGTGAATGAGGCCATTGGTTGCCAGTAAACGCCCTGTCTCTAGACGCTGGGGGCTCTGATCGTAAGCCGTCACTAATCCTCCAGCCTCCTGGACTAAGATAATGCCCGCTGCAATATCCCAGGGGGATAGCCCCCGCTCCCAGTAGCCATCAAGACGGCCACAGGCAACGTAAGCTAAATCAAGGCAAGCTGCTCCGCCGCGACGCACCCCTTGTGTTAAATGAGTCATACGACAAAATTCGGCATAATTATTGTCGGGAGTTTCGCGGCGGTCATAGGCAAAACCCGTGACCAACAAGCTTTGAGATAGATTGTCAATGTTTGATACATGAATTTTTTGACGATTGCGTGTTGCCCCTAGACCTTTCGCCGCACGAAACAACTCTCGATGGAAGGGATCATAGATGGCTCCTACCTGAGGGACACCTTGAAATAGGAGAGCAACAGACGTTGCAGAAAAGGGATATTGATGAGCATAGTTGGTTGTCCCGTCTAAGGGGTCAACTGCCCAGAGATAGGGACTATCTGGGTTGCCTATCGCTCCGGACTCCTCAGCCAGGATCTGATGATCAGGGCAGTGACGCTGAAGTACAGCCAACACAGCCGCCTCAGCAGCTTGATCTGCTTCTGTCAGAAGATCGCCTGGGCGACCTTTTTCGCGAATATTCTCTAGTTTGCCCCAATAGAATTGGAGAACTGCCCCCCCCGCCTGAGCTGCTTCAGTGGCAACATCAAGAAGGAGTGCCAGATTAAGCTCATCTCCCATATCATTCTTCATCTAATGGCAAACCTCGACGGACAGCTCCCTTGCCAAAGTAGCGCCCAAACTGCAATTCGTAGACTTCATCTTCGTCCTGAGTCTCCACCACTAGTTCTGCACGGGGGTAACTAACACAGAGTAAAGCATATCCCTGCTTCTGAAGCTCCTCTGATAGCCCCATTGCGTGGGGTTGATATAGGTCACCAGAGATCACTTTTACTGCGCAGGTCGTGCAAGCCCCATTGCGGCAAGCAAAGGGCAAGCGTATGCCCTGAGCTTCGGCACTTTCAAGGATATAGTGATCACTATCAGCCTGAATTTGATAGTCTTGCTGATTTTGTCGATTTCGTACGTGAACATTAAAAATGGTCATCTGGGTTTCATCATCTCGCACATTCTGTTAGCATAGCTATCCTAGGCTGAGTAATCAGTATACCTCTGGAGAGGTGGCCGAGTGGTTGAAGGCGCAGCACTGGAAATGCTGTTTAGGGCAACTTAACGAGGGTTCGAATCCCTCCCTCTCCGTTCAAACTTAAATCCATCTTCTGTTCACCAATGCGCCAGTTCTCTCTTCCCATAAGGGAGGTCGGCTGTCTACCTTGTTGCACTCCTTTTCACGAACGTAGAGACTTAGAGCACTGAAGACTCAGCGTTGAATGAGAAAAGTGAGGACGGTTTAGGTCTCTTCGTTTCTGAATATCGTGCTCATTTTTCTGTTTTTGAAGCTTATATCTAGCCAAAAAAGGATTAGAGAATGTCTAGCTCTACCCAAGAGATGCATATTGTGACTGATATACGTTTCAAAACAAATTTACGTTAGTCGGTGTGAATAGTCACCGACTAACGTAAATAACAGCCCTATTTCCCTTCGAAATCAGGCAGAGACTAGTATGCCAATGTCTCTAGCGTTTGACGCAAATATGAGTGAACGAGAGTATCTAAAGCATTATCAGTTGCGTTTACATCTAACCCACGCTCAAGAACCCAGTGCTTAAAGCCTGAGCTTTTTGAAATAACTCGTCGCAGATGAGGCCAGACAACCTCTGATCTTTTGGTCGATGTTTGATCAGATGAATGAGATTGGATATGAACCATAATCAAAAGTCACCCATACATGAGCAATAATTTAATTCTTTCTTTACGATAACGTAAACACCCGAGATAGGTATGGATTGTTGGTGGTACTTCAGCGACAATCCTCAATTTAACGTTAATTTGTCCTGTGTCTTCTACTTTTACTTTAACCCCTATACCAACAGTAAGTGAGGGTATAGGGATAAACAGTTACCAAGACTACAGATTTTCATCACATCAAATGCTCAGAAAAACTCGTTGTGTTTCTATGAGCTAGAGCTTGTAGATAGCGTACGGCGTTTCGTGACCAACTGAAAAGACTCGATGGCATCTCCCTCCTTCCAGTCTTTAAAGCCATCTAAGCCCACGCCACATTCATAACCTGCATTGACCTCACGTGCATCTTCCTTCATGCGTTTGAGTGAATCTAGGATGCCTTCATGAACGACTTCATCATTGCGATGGACTCTGATGCGACAATTTCGAACTAACTTACCTGATTGCACGTAGCAGCCCGCAACAGCACCACGTCCAGCAGGAAAGACAGCACGAACCTCTATCTGGCCCAATGGCTCTTCTACTAGCTCTGGTTCTAGCAAGCCTTCCATCGCGCCCTCAATATCTTCAAGCAAGTTATAGATAATTGAGTATTCGCGGATATCGACACCGGCTTTATCTGCGGCTTGACGAGCACCCGTGGCTAGACTGGTGTTAAAACCAATAATTACGGCACTACTGGCTGCAGCTAGATCTACGTCAGTTTCACTGATTTCGCCAGGCGCAGAGAGCAAGACCCTAACCTGAACTTCATCTTGGGGGAGCTGGCCGAGAGAACCAAGAATTGCTTCCACAGAGCCTTGAACATCAGCCTTCAAGATGAGATTGAGTTCCTTGAGTTCTCCCTCCCTAGCTTGATCCGAGAAAGCATTCAAAGAAACTCGGCGAGAGGCCATGGCCTGCTGCAATCGAGTTTGTCGTTGCTGATCTGAACGGTCATTGGCGACTGAACGTGCTGATTTATCATCTCCAAAGACTTCAAACTCGTCTCCAGCAGCTGGAACATCGCTGAGACCTAGCACTTCAACGGCGAAGGAAGGCCCAGCCTGTTTAACGCGCTCTCCTCGATCATCAATCATGGCTCTAACTTTTCCTAAAACAGAGCCTGCGACGAGGGTATCCCCGACTTTTAGCGTTCCATTTTGAATTAAGAAGCTAGCCACAGGACCACGAGCCTTATCTAAGTGGGCTTCAATGACGGTTCCCTTCGCTGGGCGATTGGGGTTGGCATGTAGATCCTCAACTTCGGCTACGAGGAGAATCATTTCCAAAAGAGAATCTAGATTCTCGCCTTTGAGGGCACTAACTGGGACCATAATGGTATCGCCACCCCAGTCCTCAGCAACTAATTCATATTCGGTTAGCTCCTGACGGACACGATCAAGCTGTGCACCTTCTTTGTCGATTTTATTAATGGCCACGATAATAGGGACTTTGGCTGCCCGTGCGTGACTGATTGCTTCGACCGTTTGTGGCCTAACGCCGTCATCGGCAGCTACAACAAGAATGGCAATATCCGTAACTCGTGTTCCACGGGCTCGCATTGCTGTGAAGGCTTCGTGACCGGGAGTATCTAAAAAGACGACCTGCTGCACCTCGTCATTGTGGGGAAGGTCCACATGGTAAGCACCAATGTGTTGAGTAATCCCACCAGCCTCACCTTGAGCTACCTTGGTCTCTCTAATTGAGTCTAGAAGCGTGGTTTTACCATGATCGACGTGGCCCATAATTGTGACCACAGGGGGGCGCCGTTGAAGATTCTCTAAATCTTCGACATCAAGCATTTCAGTTATCTTGCGAGCCATTGACTCTTCAGCAACAGTCTCGACTTCGTAACCTAGCTCCTGAGCCACCATCTCAGCTGTCTCGACATCAAGGGTTTGGTTGATGTTAGCTGCAATCCCCTTGATAAATAGCGTTTTAATGACTTCTGTCTCAGGCAGCTTCAATTCTAAAGCCAACTCTTGCACCGTTAGATCGGTTGTCAGGGTCAGCAATGTTGGCCGTTCTTCAATGGCCTGTTGCTGTTGTTGTTGCTGACGATCACGGTTGCGGCTTCCGCGACGACGGCCCTTTTTGTTGTTGTTGCGGGTCGCTGTCACCATGGGCCGAGACTGTTTAGCCGCGCCTGATTTGGGTTTTGGAGGACGGACTAGAGAACGGCTTACATCAACAACGGCTTGGGTACCATCATCGTTGGTTAGGAGATCCTCATCGTCATCATCAACCGGCTGTTGAGCCCGCCGCTTTTGCTTCGTCGCTTTGGATGCTTTGCCCAGCTTTTCTTCAAGGAGATCATCATCATCAACCTTAGATTTAGGTCGCTTATGACGGTTCACTAGCCTTGGAATAGGCTTAGGCTCTAAAACTGCAATCGAGGAATCGATGGGCATTCCACCTGTGTCTGGTTCTGATGTCTCTGAGCCAGCATCGGTTGTTTTTGCGGAGATAGGGGCTGGTTTCTGTGGCCGTCTGGGTTGACTCATCAGCGTTGGCGGCTTCGGCGCCGCTGGAGTCGGACGTTCTGGTGGAGATGAATCCACAGATCTAGAGGGGGCTGCAGGGCTCTTTACCGCAGGCTTACGCAGGAGTTGTGGCGCAGGCTTAGCATAAATGGGTGGAGGGGAGGGGTCGGCTTTTGGCTCACTGGCAGCTGGGGAAGTTTCTGCTGTCCGACTGGCGGGAGACTTGGGTTTTATCGGTGGGGAAACTTGTGGCCTTACGGGCTTAGGTGTAGGTGCCTTCGCTACTGATGCATCTTGCTGTGATACTACTGTGGCTGGAGACGCTGAGCTGACAGGCGACTCAGCGTCTGATGAACGTTTGCGTATTTCTAAGATTTGCTGCTTCCTGGGCCGATCTTTTTTCATGGGTCTTGGGGGAGAAGCTGGCTTTCGAGGGCCTGCATTTGCCTTAGGCGGAGGAGTAGGGCGCTTAGGCTTTACCGCAGAAGGAGGACTAGAAACCGCTTTTGCGCGAATTTTTTCAGCTTCAGATTCTGTAATTGTGCTGCTATGATTTTTGACTGCAATATCTAACTGGTCACATACGGCCAGAATATCTTTATTATCCAAATTTAATTCCCGCGACAGCTCGTAAATCCTAACTTTATGAGTACTCATCCACTTGCCCTCTTGCCTTGTAATTGATTCTACATAGTGCCACCTGTTACTTTTCGTGGGATAACGGATCGTTATGGGTGGTTCAACAGAAATACCGATGAATTCTGATTTAGGTTAGCCCTAGATCATTATCAACTATTTGTGTCTCTGTTAACGTCTAGCTCTAACATAGCCCAACGTCATCCTTCATCTCCAACGGGTTCCTCGATTTCCTCAACAGATTCATCAGATTCATCAATCTCCTCAACGGGTTCTTCCGCTTCTGACATCGCTGGGGACTCCTCCAACTCACTTTCTACTTCTGTTGGAATTTCTGGTTCAAGTTCTTCCTCGGTTGTAGGAGCATCATCAGCCACCGCGAATTCTGCATCAATTTCATATTTTGCACTGTCTTTAATATCGATTTTCCAACCCGTTAAACGAGCAGCTAATCTAACGTTTTGTCCTTCTTTCCCGATTGCTAAACTGAGCTGGTCTTCCGCGACCAAGACATGGGCTTGACGATCTTCAGTATTGGCTAATACAACAGCGTCGACCCGAGCCGGACTAAGGGCGTTAGAAATGTAAGTGGCAGGATCAGGAGACCACCGTATGACGTCAATCTTCTCCCCTCGTAGTTCATTGACAACAGCTTGAATTCGGGAGCCGCGCGCACCGATACATGCTCCAACCGGATCGACATCTCGTTCTAAGGTATCCACCGCAATTTTGGTTCTAGGCCCCACCTGACGCGAAGGGGGGTTAGCTTCACGTGCCACCGCAACAATGCGAACGACTTCGTCTTCTATTTCGGGGACTTCATTGGCAAAGAGATAGACGACTAAACCTGCATCAGCCCTGGAAACGACCAGTTGAGGTCCTCGCTGAGGACCATCGGCAACGCGCTTGAGAAAGACTTTAAAGGTTGCATTCGCCCGATAGTTATCGTTGGGCAACTGCTCTCGTTTGGAGAGTTCTGCTTCGACTTCTGGTTGCCCAAAGCCGCTAGTAATCGCCGTGATGACTGATCGCCTTTCAAAGCGGAGTACTCGTGCTTGCAGGACTGTTTTCTCTAAGTCTTGAAACTCTTCTTGAATCAGCTTGCGTTGTTGATCACGCAGCTTTTGCGACAAAACTTGCTTGGTTTGAATTGCGGCCATTCTGCCAAAGTCGCCTTGGTCCGGTGTGACATCCAGGACGACAGTATCACCTGCTTGAGCTTCTGGGGCTACTTCTAATACTTCTGCTAGGGCAATCTGATGGTCGGGGTTCTCGACCTCGGCAATAATTGTTTTGGTTGCTAAGACTAAAAACCCTTCTTCCTCAATGTCGAGTTCCACATCGAAATTATCAAAGTATCCCTCTTCAAACTGCATGAAGCTGTCGAGAAGGAGTGTACGTCGATAACGCTCATAGCCTTTGAGTAATGCCTCCTGTAGTGCAGCTTCTACAGCATGTTTGGGGAGATTTCGCTCACGACTGATGGTATTAATCATTTCTGCTAAACCAGGCAGTTGAACCATTGACATAGGCTATCTCCGTTCGAGTAAAAGGATTTTGGGCTGTTGATGTGGTGTGGGCTTTGTGTTGTGAGCCCTGGGCGTAAATGTTTATGGATTTATGGAGGGTCCTGTAGTTGCACCTCAAGAACAAGCGAGCGAGGAATAGATATAGAGCGTCCTTTCTGATTAAGGTGTACCCACTCCTGATCTCGATTGGTTAATGTTCCGACCCAGACTTGATGTCCTTTGAAGGGTTCCTGTGTTCTGACCGTCACGGGGAAACTCCGAAAGGCGATAAAGTCTCGGTCTTGGGTCAAGAATTCTGAGACGCCAGGGCTGGAAATTTCTAAGACGTAGGCTTCAGGTATGACATTGGCATCATCTAGGACCGTGTCTAATGAGCGACTCATGCGCTCACAATCCTCGAGGTTGGTCTCGCCTTGGTGGCTGCGAACGTCTACCCTCAAGGTAGGGGGTTGCTGATGCGTGTGATACACAGCATCTACAATCTCTAATCCTAGGTCGTGTGCCACTGGCTTTGCGAGGGCCAGCACTTGAGGAATAACTGGATGGCTCATTAAACTTGATAATCAGCAGTCAATAAAAAAAGCGGGCTGGAACCCACTTCTCACGCTTTATTCTGGCGAGACTTGAGATAGAAATACACTGGTGTATATTTCTAACGCCTCTCAGTTTAGCGCAGGCTGCTACAAATCTGTACTTTACTTGGCCTGGGACAAATATTTGCCAGGGTTTGTTCTATTTGGATGGGGGGATGATTTCAACTGTGGGTTGTTTATTCCTCGCTGAACTATCTTGTCGCAGCTGTTGAACCTGCGTGATCGTTTGGTCAATATCCTCTGACTCTAATCGCTGGACGATGGTTAGTTTTGTCTCCTCGAGGAGATCAGAGAGCAATGACTGAACGTTCATTAAGGTTTTGCGATCTTGTAGTTCTTCCCGTAGGGATGTGGTGAACTG
The DNA here is from genome assembly GCA_937951315.1 of uncultured cyanobacterium. GTDB lineage: Bacteria > Cyanobacteriota > Cyanobacteriia > Thermosynechococcales > Thermosynechococcaceae > RCC1774. The sequence goes on along the minus strand of CALFCG010000047.1, from coordinate 23,067 downwards.
TTCTGTTAGGTGGCTCGTCAGTGCACGTCCTTTTTGATCCTCTATGGCTTGACTCAAGCCTCCGTAGGCTGCCTGGGTCACTTGGTGAACAATTTCACGGGCAATATCATGGGGGAGTTGCCCAACGCCCGGTAGTCTTTGCATTTCTCTATAGATTGGGATGCCTGCTAAAGCTTCTGTGATCGTATGACGCAACAAAGCTTCTAAATCAGGTTGAATGGTTGGTAAGACCCTACGAACAGTGAGAGTAAGGACTTGATGAATGAGCTCATCAATTTCATTGACATCATTAATCTGGACGGTGGGTTGGGCCGATGCCGACAACCACTCTCGCAATGCTCCCTGCTTAATTGAAGTCTGCGCGACGGTAAAGGCTTGAATAATGGCTAGTTCAGTGACTTCACTGGCAATATTCTCCGCCAGGAAACGGTTCATTAAAACTTGCGCCCTGCTCAGATCAATGAGGCGAGCCTGATGCAGCCTGAGGGCAACGGGGATCACACGTAGGAGCCGCCAAAAGGGGAGTAAGAGCAGTATGTCGTACCATCGCCACAGTACTGCGTCTCGCCAGGTCATATCGGGACGACGGCTCAGGCTGAGAGTGCGGAACAGGAGGTCTATGCCAAAGATAATAGTGAAAAGAATATCAATGCGCGGCCAAAAGTAATCGATAGGCAGATTATTCTCTGCAATGGGGCGAAAGTAGTTGCTGGCGATGAGAGGGGCAATGTCCTGCTCAAAAAACGTCAGTTCTTCTTGCCAATTTTGGGGTGTTAGCCGCTCAGATGCCCAAAACTCTTGAAAGGATTGTTTTGCGGAATCTTCTTCATTGGGCAGATGTTTCCGCATGCGATTTTTGATTTTTTCTAGGGTACCTGTTTTGTTGGCACCCTCAAATGGATTTTCCACAATCATCTCAAGGCTGCGATCGCGCAAGTTTGCTAAGATTTGAGCCCGTTGTGCCGTTGGCTGTGGTCCTGCCTCCTTGAGACTTTCTACTAGGTCTAAATATTGGTCTGTATCTCGGTAGGGTTCGATGCCTTTAATGGGATCGTATTGCTGTGCGATCCAGGGCAGTCGGGATAAGTAGATATCACGTGTCGAGATATAGGTATAGTCAAAAATAACAATGCCTAGATCAATTGTGGCTACTATTGCCATCACTCTCACCAACACTCTGATGAAGCGATTCCTCGGGCGGATTCTTGAAGAATGGAGTCTGGTGGTTGATGGCATGGTTCCGTTGATCTATGACTGATCACCCTCGCCAAGAATGGCCTTCAATCGGCTCCTGAATTCTCCCTTGGGGTGGCCGCCTTTCACTTCGCCTAAAACTTCAAAGTCTGCGTTGGGCGAGTTGCAAACGAGATAGGTGGGCCAACCCATCTCTGCTTTGTCAGGATATTGGGAGAGCAAAATCTTGCGGTACTTCCGGTAGGTTTCAGTATCTTGCATTTTGACGTCAACAAATTCTAGTCCTAGCTCTTCGGTGACTTTCTGGTCGAAGAAGGACATTTTGTGGCAAATGCCACAGTCTTCGGAGGAGAATTTAATTACTGCTGAAGCCATAGGGACCTTTTCGTTAGTAGTGCTATTACGTTCTGTCTCTATGCTACCAGCGTTTATCCTTGGGTTTAGAGCCTGAGGTCATTGCAGCTTAGGCCGCGTTAAAGTAGAGATATGAGTGAATCTTTCAAATTAATTAGCGATAACCGTCAAGCCCGTTTTCTGTACGAAATAATGGAGACCTTTGAGGCGGGGATCGAGCTGACAGGGACGGAAGTGAAGTCTATTCGGGCGGGCCGGGTGAATCTTCGAGATGGCTTTGCCAGTATTTGGAAGGGGGAAGCTTGGCTTATGAATGTGCATATTTCGCCACTGAGTAATGTGGGGCAGGCTTTTAATCATGAGCCTCGACGCAAACGTCGGCTTCTGCTGCACAAAAAAGAGATTAGTCGGTTGATCGGCAAAACTGAGCAGAAGGGTTTGACCCTCGTTCCGACGAAGCTCTATGTCAAGCGGGGCTGGATGAAGGTGGAAATTGCTCTGGCTCGTGGTAAAAAGCTGCACGATAAGCGGGAAGCTGTGAAGGAGCGTCAGGATAAGCGTGATATGCAACGGGCGATGAAGCGAGCTGACTATTAGGGCATTGCTATTTGCCTTGAATGTAGCTGACGATGCCGTTCGCGATCGCAACGGCCAATTGATCCTGATGGGTTTTCGTAGCCAGACGCGGTGCGTCGGTGCTGCCCGTCACATACCCTAGCTCTACCAAAACAGCCGGCATAGATGTTTTGCGGAGGACATAGAAGCGAGCCTGGCGAATTCTGCGATCTTTGACATTTACCGATCGCAGAATACTGCTATGGATATTACGGGCTAATCTGGTTCCTGTTCGGTAGTAAAACGTTTCTAGACCATTGATTTCCGGGCGGCTTAAGCTAATCGCATTGGCGTGAATACTCACAAAAATATCGGCCTTGAGTCCCTCTGCCTTGCGTACGCGGGGGGCTAAATCAACTGTCTGATCGGAACTGCGGGTGAGCTGGGCATTAACGCCCCGTCGCCGTAGCTCTTCTACCACCCGCAAAGAAACGGGGAGCACCACCCGCTTTTCCTGTAACCCTCCGCGACCCACTGCACCGGGATCACGTCCCCCATGACCGGGATCAATTAAGACAATCTTGGCCCCTGGTTTGACTGCAATCGGAGCTGAAGAGCCCCCTGCAGAGCCGGTTGGTTGTGGTAGTTTGGGCTGCGGCACTGTGACCGTTTTTGTAATTAAAGCCCTACGATTGAGATCTCGAATGGCCAAGAACTTTGGCAGTTGAACGTACCAACGATTGGGGGCTATCCCTCGAACTTTGACCTGATCGGCGCGGAGAGAGTAATCCTTATCCAGCTCCACCACCATGCGTGTGGTCCATTTGCTGAATTGAGCGACACGCACTTCCTTCACGTATTCGCTCACCCGCTTCTGTCTCTTTTTCTTCCTAATGTATGTATTCGGTAAATCAATAATCAGACGTGTGGGATTATGAATGACAACAGCCTTTGGTTTTGTCCCCGCATCTGTGATCAAGTCCACTCGACTTTGCTGAGTATTGAAACGCCAGTAGGTTAGCTTACCGGCCCAAGCAGCATCAGCACCGCTGACAACACCGAGGGCAACTAAAGCTATCCAAGCAATCTTCACAGGCATCCTTCTGTAAGGTTCATGGCTGGGCCATTGATAATCAGACTGAGGTGCCCTACCGATTGGTTCCAGGCAGCCATAGATTGCGTTAGCTCTCTAGATTCTGAGTCATCGCCGACATAATGGCCGATTCTGCTCAATCATGCAAGTCTCAAGCAGATTTTTGTCACAACGATGGTGCTTCTCATTGAGTGATAGCTTAAACTATCGAAAAATAAAAATGTGCTCTAATGACTGAAGTTGGGCATACTCTAAACAACAGTGAATCTACCCCAGCTTTAGAACCGTCTCTCACGGTATCACTCCAGCAATCTCGCTCACTGATTGATTCGAGAACCAACGCAATCAGTGCTCACAATCACAACTGAAGCTATGAATAGTTTTTTCCGTGTGCGGAGTAAGCATCCGCGCCAGCATCCAGGCTGGACGGGACACATGACTTTAGCACTGCTTGCTGTGCTTTGTTTTGGGTTCTCTGTTGCAAGTAAGTCATCCCGTTGTGCTCATGCTCAAGCAGGGGCTAAGACGTGGCATCCTTTAGTACTGAATCTAAGCTCTGAGGGTTGTAGGATTGACCCATAGCGCAACAGGATGATGATCGATGAGTCCCCACGTTGAGACCCGCCTCGAAACTGACAGTATGGGGGCCATTTCCGTACCGTGTGATTGCTATTGGGGGGCACAAACCCAACGCTCGCTCCAGCATTTCGATATTGGCACTGATCGTCTTCCCTGTAGCATGATTCGAGCTTTGGGGGTTACAAAGCAGGCTGCAGCTATTGTGAATCAATCTCTGGGGAAGCTTTCGGCTGAAATCGCTCCATTCATTATTACGGCGGCAACTGAGGTAGCTCAAGGTCAACATGATCAGCAGTTCCCGCTTCGTATTTGGCAAACGGGGAGTGGAACCCAGTCCAATATGAATGCCAATGAGGTTATCGCCAATCGTGCGATCGAGTTAGCGGGGGGCGTTCTGGGGAGTAAAAAACCTGTCCATCCCAATGATCACGTCAATCTCTCCCAATCTTCAAATGACGCTTTCCCTACGGCGATGCACATCGCAGCGGCGGAAGACCTGCACCATCAATTGATTCCCCAGGTGATGCAGCTGCGTGAGGCACTGGCTGAGCGGTCAGGTGCCTTTCAGAACATTGTTAAAATTGGCCGTACCCATTTAATGGATGCCGTTCCCCTTACCTTGGGGCAAGAGTTCTCGGGCTATGTGGCCCAGCTTGACCACAACCTAGACCGGCTCCACACTGTTTTGCCGGGTTTATATCCCCTCGCTCTGGGGGGGACGGCTGTGGGAACAGGACTGAATTCCCCGCCTCAGTTTGCGGTGCAGGTGGCTGCTCAGATTGCAGAACTTACAGGTTTGCCTTTTGTCACGGCGCCCAATAAATTTGCGTCCCTTGCCGCCCATGATGCCCTAGTGATGGCGAGTGGTGCTCTGAAGACGCTGGCCTGTTCACTGATGAAAATTGCGAATGATTTGCGCTGGCTGGCCTCGGGCCCCCGCTGCGGCCTCGGGGAGCTGAATTTGCCCGCCAATGAACCAGGCTCCTCGATTATGCCGGGGAAAGTGAATCCCACGCAATGTGAAGCGATGACGATGGTGTGTGTACAGGTGATGGGGAATGATACTGCGATTGGTTTGGCCGGTAGTCAAGGCAATTTAGAACTCAATGTTTTTAAGCCTGTGATCATTCATAATCTTTTGCACTCTGTCCGTTTGCTGTCAGACGCCTGTTCTGCCTTCACGCAATATTTAGTGGTGGGTATCAGTGCAAATCAGGGACAGATTCAAACCTATCTTGAGCGATCGTTGATGTTGGTGACGGCTTTGACGCCTCACATTGGATATGACAAAGCGGCGGAGGTTGCTAAAAAAGCCCATGCAGAAGGGAAGACTTTACAAGAGACCTGTATTGCTTTGAACTTTCTCACTGCCGAGGAATTTGAACGCTATGTTCGGCCTGAAGAAATGATTTAACTGCTCTTCCGTCATTAGGTAGCTAGATGAACTATTTTTTGAAGTTTCCTATTCTTGTCTGTGGCCTGTTACTGGTGGCTGGCAGCATTCCCGCTGGTGCTGAACCTTTGCGAGAGCCGGACCAAGCTGAGGCCGCGGCTATGGCTCGATCAGGGGATCGTCAAATTCATCAGGCTCGTGGCATTGTCTTTGAAACCCCGACAGGCTTTTCTGAGGTGCAAGCACTTAAGAACGATACGGTGGGTGTTGTTTCAAACGATAAGCGGATTACGGTTCGACTCATGCCTCTGGCTCCGGATCAGCTTTCCTTCTTAAATATGGAAGATGCGGAGTTAATGAATTATTTGAAGTATTTCTTCTTAGGGATTAATGTCCCCTCAACGAATTATCCGCAGCGCCGTTTTTTTGACCAACCGGTGACAGGTGAGTTGCAAATTCAGCGTAATCAGCGTGGGTTTACCACAACGGAAATCTATCTAGTGCCATTGGCTGCTGGCCATAAAGTTGCGATCGCCTTTGAAGCCGATGATCAGCTCCCCATCAGTCAGGTAGAAGAAGCGATTGGTACTGTCGCCCAGTCCCTCCGTGAAGATCCTGAAATTTTAGAAGAGCGTCTGAAGAAGCAGCAAAAGCTACTGAAGAAGCAGCATAAGCGCAAGCGCAAGTAATCTAACCCTAGAGAAAACTTAGATTATTGTTTAGTGAAAGTCTGAGTCCCAAATGCCAATGTAAATCCAGCCCTCTGGCTGCCGATGAATATTGCCTTCTAAATTCCCTACGCTAAAGTCATGCTGGTCTGCCTGCCGCCGGTAGATTTGCCTTAGTTTCTCTTGAACGTCAGGTGGTACGTTCCCATTCAGCGTCTGAATTAGGGTGTTTTGCAAGATCTCTAGAGGCACGGACTGGGCAAAGGATGATTCAGTTTGGCGCAGTTTACCTGTTGTTGTACTGACCAAATAACCCAGATCAACTTGGTTGGGTACGAACCCTTCGTAGAGTAATGCTCGGCTATTGCTGTAGTATCCCCTGCGATTCCAGGTGGGTTCCCCTAGCGTTTCAGTGATCTGCTCTAAAGTACTCCCAGTCCTAAAAATAGGAACTTTGATGTTGGAGTTTGTAGACCTGATGACGATAGGACCGCTGGATGAGGCTTTAGCTTGAGAATCGCTGTCTGTCTTATTCTGTTCGGCTTGCAAGGGAGTGAGCTTTTCTAAAGACGGATTGAGCGCGGGGGCGCTGGATAGGGCTTCGGCATTGATCGGGAGGGAAGGTGAGATCGCAGTGGTATTTAGATCCTGTTGGGGAATCGGAGTACTCGTCACCGGATTGATTGAAGTCGATTGTCGCCAATGTTGAATTCCAATTGTGGTCAAAATCCCCGCAATGGCTGCAAACAGCAGCAGCCGAACTACTGTACGATTGGGTTCTTGGGCAATAACTATCGTTACATTTGAGGCGTTTCCTGCAGGCAGATGGGGGCTGGGTTTAGCTCGAACCTCTGAAGATGCATAGGTGTTGACCTGTCGTGGGGAATGAGAGTCTTGTGATAGCTGATGGACAGTGACTTCTGTTGTTAAGGGGGCTGCATCACTGCCTGATTGTGCCGAGATGGGTTCTGAAAACTCTATTGCTGCAGTTGTTGCTGTGGGGATGCCGTTTGGGGGCAGCAATACTTTCTCCGCAGATGTTGGTAACGTTTCTCCACGCTGTTGAGCGACCCAGTGATGGCTAAAAACAAATTCATAAATACGATTGGCGACCCTCAGGACGCCATCACAATTGATAATTAAACCCAGTTTTAGGAGTTCTTCCGCTTCAGAGCTTGGGCTGTCTGCTATTTTGACCTCAGGTTGCTCCAAAATTCTCTGATATAGCATCAGCAAATGCGACGCTGAGGAGTCTGCATGTAGATCACGAACAAGACCTTTCTCGATTTTATGCAGATGTTCGGCAGCAATGCCTGAATGCCAGTTGTGAATGATGTGTGACTGCACCAGCGATGCGACCTGTGCTTCTTCTTCTCCACCTGTAATAAAGGTTTTGGTTTGGTGAATCAACAAGCCTAGCTTGTGGGTCAGATCTCCCTGCTCATTGGTCCAGGCAAGAATCGCCGCTAATGTTCTGTAAGGATAATCAGAATGTTCAGCGAGTTTAAACAGCTTGATTCGGATCCAGTGATATGGCTGCAGGGTATTGAGTTGTTGAGTGACCCACTGCAAGTCTAATAAGGATGGGTCCAATCCCTCGGCAATTTTGAGCCTATTTTTGTCTGCAACAACCAGCCCCATCTCTAATAGTTCTGACTGGGTGGGATGCTTGTTCGCTTTTACGGATCGTTGCTGTAGGATCTGCTGATAGAGAAGCAGCAGAGCAAAAGGATTGACGGTCTCGTTCTCTAGCAGCTTTTCCCTGAGCAATGCTGTCTTCGAGTCCACAAGTGATGGATTCTTGTGGGAGAGATATCGTAAGAAGAAATTTATGGTCCGTCGTTTTACCCACCCATTCAAGATGGCCAAGGCCCCAAACTTGTATTGAGTGTATTGTTGAAATTCCAGAATGGACTCAACTTGGGTTCTGCTGAGCAACGCTGCTTGTTCGAGACATTGTCCAAGGCGCTGAGGCGAGGTTCTATTTTTTAACTGAGGCCATTCTTCGGTAAAATAATCGACTGATTGTTGCTTTAACCATCCATGCGAAACCAGGATCTCACCGATACAATCTTGCTGATCGTGCTCTTGCTCTGCTAACGCGATTTTGAGTTGCCGTTCTGAAATTAGACCTGCCTGCAGCAGCAATATGCCGAGGGGGCGATCGGAAGCGGTCGAAATTTCAGACATGGGAGGCAGCCTAAACAGCAATCAAGATAAGTACTGTCTTAATATCTTGTATTCTTTGCAAAAAATTTAGGAAAGTCAAATGAATGTGAAGATGCAGCGCTCTGAATCATCTGTTGACTGAGTCCGAGCGCTGCATCAGAAAAGGCTTAATCGAGCTGTTCTTCTCCTAACTCTGCAAGGGCAACGGTTGCATCACCTGGTGTTCGCAAGTTTTCTACCAACGCCTGAATCTCGGCTGGTGGTGGTGGCGTGAGTCGAGAAACGACTAGGGTTACCAATAAATTAAGAAGCATTCCGATGGTCCCAATACCCTCGGCGGAAATTCCCCATAACCAGGGCTCCATGCCACCGAACTTAATACCAACGATGTAAATGGTGGTAAACAAAAGGCCCACCACCATACCGGCAATGGCTCCTTCACGATTGGTACGCTTGTCAAAAATACCCAGCAAGATGATAGGGAAGAAGCTGGCTGCGGCGAGTCCAAAGGCAAAGGCAACAACTTGAGCCACGAAGCCCGGTGGATTGATGCCGAAATAGCCGGCAATCGCAATGGCGAAACCGACCATGAGCCGCCCCACGAAGACTCGTTTAGATTCAGAGGCATTGGGGTTGATCATGCGGAAGTAGACATCATGGGCAATGGAGCTGGAGATCACGAGCAATAGGCCCGAAGCGGTTGATAATGCCGCTGCTAAGCCCCCTGCAGCCACTAACGCAATCACCCAAGGCGCCAGTTTTGCCACCTCTGGCGTAGACAGCACGATAATGTCGCGGTCAATTGTGATCTCAGAGGTTTCCTCCTCAGGGGTGAGCGAGATGACACCGTCACTGTTTTTGTCTTCAAGCGTTAAGAGGCCAGTGTTTTCCCATTTTGTGACCCAGTCGAGTTGTCGTACTTCTTCAATCTTTTGATCGTGGAGTGTATCGATCAAGTTATATCGGGCAAAGGAGGCTACTGCGGGGGCGGTGGTATACAGAATCGCAATGAATAGGAGTGCCCAACCTGCTGAATATCGAGCCGCACGAACATTTGGAACCGTATAGAAACGCACGATCACATGGGGTAAGCCTGCCGTTCCCACCATCAAGGCCACCGTGATCATTAAAATATCCAACATTGATTTGTTGGCGAAGGGCTGGGTGTATTCTTGAAACCCCAAATCCACTTGGACGGCGTTGAGCTTGTCGACGATATCACTGAAGGTGAAGGCGACTTGGGGGATCGGGTTGCCGGTGAGTTGCCAGGCGATCGCAATGGCTGGGATCAAATAGGCCACGATCAAAATAGAGTACTGAGCCACCTGGGTCCAGGTGATCCCCTTCATGCCGCCCAAGATGGCAAAGAAGGCCACAATCACCATGCCAATGATCACGCCGGTATTGACATCTACCTGAAGAAATCGGCTGAAGACGATCCCCACCCCTCTCATTTGACCCGCGACGTAGGTGAGAGAAACGAAAATTGCTGCCACGACAGCCACCAATCTGGCCCAGTTGGAATAGTAGCGATCCCCGACAAAATCGGGCACGGTATATTTGCCAAATTTACGGAGATAGGGGGCCAAGAGTAGCGCTAAAAGGACGTATCCTCCGGTCCAACCCATCAAATAAATGGAGCCGTCATAGCCCAAAAAAGATATTAACCCTGCCATTGAGATAAAGGATGCTGCTGACATCCAATCTGCTGCTGTGGCGGCACCATTTGCAATGGCGGGGACGCCTTGATCGGCAACAAAAAAACCCTTCGTATCTTTGACCCGCGATCGCCAGCCAATATACAGGTAGATCATGAATGTGATGCTGACAAAAAGGATCGTCCAAACTTCAACCGTCATGATGCTTATTTATCCTTATTGCTGAATTTGCGATCGAGCTTGTCCATCTGGGTGGCGTAGATGAATATCAAGCCCACGAACACGAAAATTGATCCCTGCTGAGCCATCCAAAAACCAAGGGGGAGACGCCCCAAATGAATTTGATTGAGAGGCTCAACTAGCAAGATGCTGAAGCCAATGGATACGAGGGCCCAAACCAGCAATAAATTCCGGATTAAAGCTATATTGGCTCGCCAATAGGTCTGACGTCGGCTGGATTCGCTCATGTTTTTTGCCACTGCAAAATTCCAACGCTAGTCTACACCTGGCCGGGTACAGCAGGGGAGATTGGAGGTTCGCTGCGAGGGGATCGGTGATCGTCCATTGGGGCAATGGGTCTACCCTAAATGCAACCACCGAGGGAAAGGCAATGTCCCTTTACGATATTCATCAGAATCGACAGATTGCGCAAACACAGGAGGAAAATCGACAAACCGCTCGTCACCTGTAAGAGAGTCAAGAATCGATCGCAGAACTGCAGCAATCTGTGAAGAAGTTATCTTTAACCTGCAAAGCGCTATGGCAGTTACTCAAGGCAACATCAGGGTTCTCGGATCGAGCGTTAATCGAGACACTTGAGAATTTGGAGCAGGAGATTGATGAGGTCATGGACTGCCCCAAATGTGGGCGTGTTTGGCAAAAGGGAAAGTTGACATGTCTTTATTGTGGTTCGTCACTCCCTAAAAAATCGGGGGTTGATCATTGTTTTGAGGTCTGATGACATTGCGTTTAAGCTTTTTTTTATCAGGGTTTTAGAAAGCAAGCCCCTTGGATGTATACAAAGATGTTTGACGTATAAATACTCAGACCTGTATTCTCAAATCAATTAATTAAAAATTTTGTATAACTGCTTACTCTAAGGCTCTAAAGGTCAAGTTAAAGTTTTGCCAAAATTTAACCCAAGATCCTGGCCTAGGGGTGTTTTAAGCTGATTTCCAATAATGTTATGATTGCAACAATATGCGTCCGTGAGGAAAAGCAATCAGTATGACATTGACACCCATCTCTCCGGTGGTTTTAGTCATATTAGATGGCTGGGGTTACCGCGAAAGTTCTAATGGAAATGCGATCGCAACTGCTAAAACCCCTGTTGTCGATAGTCTGTTTGACACCTATCCCAGCACCTTAATCGAGACCTCTGGCAAGGCTGTGGGTTTGCCAGAAGGGCAGATGGGTAATTCTGAGGTGGGCCACCTTAATATTGGGGCTGGCAGAACTGTTCCTCAAGAGCTGGTGAGGATTGCTGATGCCATTGAAGATCGCAGCTTTCTGCAGAACGAAGCCCTGACCCAGACCTGTCAGACGGTCGTGCAAAAAGGAGGCAAGCTGCACTTAATTGGGCTCTGCTCCCATGGCGGTGTGCATGCTCACATTAATCATTTGATCGCCCTTTTAGAGTTAGCAAAGGCGCAGGGACTTGAGGATGTTTGCATCCATGCCATTCTAGATGGTCGAGATACACCCCCTACTCAGGGATATCAAGAGATTCAGAGACTACAGGCAGAGTTGGCCCACTGCGGTATTGGCAGAATTGTGACCCTCAGTGGCCGCTATTTTGCGATGGATCGCGACAATCGTTGGGACCGAATTGAGCAGGCTTATCGTGTACTGACGCAGGATAATCTCTCGTTCCCGCGGGATTGGTCGGCGTTAGATGTGATCAATGATGCTTACGATCATGAAATCACAGATGAATTCTTACCTCCGACACGCATTGCTGATGGTGCCATAGAAGCTGGAGATGGGGTCATCTTCTTCAACTTCCGTCCTGACCGTGCGCGTCAGCTGACCCGTGCCTTTATTGATCCAAAGTTCAATGCCTTTGAGCGAGAGTTCCTTGAGTCCTTGAGCTTTACGACCTTTACCCAGTATGACCCGCGTTTCTCTGCAAAGGTGGCGTTTGCCCCTCAAGATCTCACCAAGATTTTGGGGGAAGTGATTGCAGAAAATGATCTTAAACAGTTGCGGATTGCTGAAACTGAAAAGTACGCCCATGTAACCTATTTCTTCAATGGTGGCATTGAAGATCCACTGCCGGGGGAAGACCGGATTATGGTGGCGAGTCCAATGGTGCCAACCTATGATCAGCAGCCTGCAATGTCAGCTCAAGAGGTGACTGATAAAGCCATTGCCTCCATTCAAAAAGGGATTTATTCCCTGGTCGTTCTCAACTATGCCAACACCGATATGGTGGGACATACCGGGAAAATGAGTGCCACTATCGAAGCCACAGAGGCTGTTGATAGCAACTTGGGCCGTTTGGTGGACAAAGTCAATCAAATGGGTGGCACGTTGCTGATCACGGCAGACCACGGTAATGCGGAGCTGATGTGGGATGGAGAGGGTAACCCTTGGACGGCTCACACCACTAACCCCGTACCGTTTATTTTGGTGGAAGGGGAAGGCCGTAAAATTCCAGGCCACGGTACCAATGTTCCACTGCGGGATAATGGGTGTCTTGCCGATATTGCCCCCACCATCCTAGATATCTTGCAGCTCCCGATACCGGAGGAGATGTCCGGGCATTCCATCATTCAGGCTGTGGGTTTTGAAGTGAAACCCAATAAAGGTCCTGTGCGGATTCGTCTCTAGGGATAAGCAAGCTATACTCATTAGAGGTGATTTTTCACCTGCTTTTTGACGTGCTGATTGCAGCGCATACCTTACTTTCATTTTTTCTATCACTATGTTGATTAAGATCCTGCAGGGCGTTTGGGCATTTTCTGCCGTTGGTTCTATCGTTTTAGTTTTGCTCCACAGCCCCAAGGGAGAAGGTCTTGGAATTGGAGGGCAAGCCCAACTATTTACCAGTACCAAAAGTGCTGAAACGACGCTCAATCGTGCCACTTGGACCCTTGTTGCGCTGTATATGGGGTTAACGGTTGTGCTGAGTGCAGGTTGGCTGGGTTAGAGCTGAAATGGCTCTGACTGTTCCTAGAGTATTTTGGCGTTGGGGCCTGTTAGCCGTTCTTGTCTGCTGCTTCACGATCGTCGTACATGTATTGCCCCTGGGGGCTAGCTCGACAGATGATCGGCCAGCCCCAGAGCCGCAGATCCACCCATTACCGGTCTCCTTAGCGGCTTGGGAGGATCCAGCGCAGCAGGGTGACTACTTTGATCAAATCAAGCCCAATGGTGTGGGCTACTTGGTGTGGAGCGAGTTTCCGATTAAAGTCTTCGTTGGTCCTGCAGCGGCTTCCGTACCCGGTTCTACTGGTTTCCAGCAGACAACGGAAGCCGCCATTGCAGCCTGGGAACCCTACTTGCCGCTAGCCTTTACGCAGGAACAGAGCACTGCAGATATTATTATTCAGAACCAGAAGCCCGAGAGTCGTAGTGGCGAGCGGGTCCGAGCTGCAGAAACTCGCTGTTTTAATCTCTATGTGAACGAGCGCAATCAGCTTGATCAGCGCTGCACGATCAATATTAGCCCCCATCAACCTGGAACCCAGGAACATAAAATGGCCTCTGTTCGCCATGAGCTGGGGCATGCGCTCGGAATTTGGGGCCATAGTCCGTCAGAGACTGATGCTCTCTATTTTGCCCAGGTGCGGACGCCGGCTGGGATTTCGGCACGAGATATCAATACTTTGAAGCGTATTTATCAGCAGCCGACGCGCCTAGGTTGGCCCCTTCCGTCAGTGACTGAGTAATCCTATGGATCTGTATAAACAGGCTCTCCGGCCTTTCCTGTTTTCTGGGTTGAATGCTGATCCAGAAGCGGTCCATCGTCAATTTATGCGGACTTGTGATTGGGCCAATGAACGTTGCGATCGCAACCCCGTTGCCACTGGACTCCAACGTTGGCAAACGTCCTGCAGCATTTTTGATCCTCGGTTGACCCAGACCCTCTGGGGACTTGAATTTGCCAACCCATTAGGACTGGCAGCAGGCTTTGATAAAGATGGCGTTGCCACGAATCTCTGGCCCAGTTTTGGCTTTGGCTTTGCTGAGATTGGGACCGTTACCTTTCATGCTCAACCGGGCAATCCCAAACCGCGGCTGTTTCGATTGCCCCAGGATCAGGCGGCGATTAATCGGATGGGGTTTAACAATCTGGGGGCCGCTCAAATGGCAGCGAAGTTGTCTGCCGCCCAAGCGCATCGAGCAGCGCATCGGCATCCCCTCGGCATTAATTTAGGCAAGTCTAAAATTACGCCCTTAGAACAGGCGGCAGATGATTATCTCGGCAGCTTTCGCTTGCTCAAAGACTATGGGGATTACTTTGTGGTCAATGTCAGCTCTCCCAATACGCCAGGGTTGCGATCGCTCCAGGCTGTGGAACAGCTCGAACCCATTTTGGCTGCTCTCCAAAACGAAAATGCAGAGCAGAAACCCCTGCTGGTCAAGATTGCGCCAGATTTAGCCTGGGAAGATCTAGATGCGATCGCAAACCTCGCTCTGACCTATAAGCTGGCCGGTATCATTGCCACCAACACCACCATTCAACGTCAAGGGTTGCAGACCCAGCGTCTGTCAGCCACGGGCAATGCACCGGACCAAGAAGCCGGAGGGCTCAGCGGTCGTCCGGTTCGCCAACGCTCGACAGAGGTCATTCACTATCTCTGGCAACAAACCCAGGGGACACTGCCCATCATTGGTGTTGGCGGTATTTTCACCGGAGCCGATGCTTGGGAGAAGCTCACTGCAGGGGCTAGTCTTCTGCAAGTTTATACCGGTTGGACCTATGAGGGGCCGTGGATGGTGCGTACAATACTCTCTGAACTGCTGGATTCTCTAGAGCAAGCAACACTGCCTTGTCTTTCTGCAGCGATTGGCCTCGCTCACTCGGCTCAAAAAACATGAGCGGATAGAGCTATCAGAATTAAGTGTATAAATATGCTCTAAACATAAGAATAACTGTACAAAATAGCCCTTGCTTTTTGGTTCTCGTTGTCTTTTCTCGCCGTTGAAAACTGTTGACTCGTGATTGAACAGTTATTCCTTTTGGGCACATAAAATAGGGAAAAAGTCAATTTTTAGGCTGGCTGGAAACGCAGAGAGGATGAGGCTCCATCCGATATGGGAAAAGACCGTGTCGTCCTTCTCTTCATTTTTTGCTCTGCCAAAGTCACTGATATAAGAATCATATATCCGGGGCACAAACAGCTTAAAATAAGCTTGCATGATAAAAACAGCGCCTAGAAATAATTATGTCCAAAAGCCAACCTAAGGTAGCGTTTGCTCAGCGATCTGAGTTTAGGCAAGCGCTACGCCAGCGCGTTGATGCCTACTTCGAGAGCAACAATATTAGGCCCAATGACAATTTAGAAATGTATCTGAAGTCCGCCATTATCTTTGGCTGGGTTTTTGGGTCTTGGGCATTCACCCTCTGGGGGCCAGATAACGTTGTACTGAAATTCTTGGGCTGTGTCGCGCTGGGGTTTGGGCTGGCTGGATTTGGCATGAGTGTCGGACATGATGCTAACCATGGCAGCTATTCCAAGAATCCGCTCATCAATCGATTCTTTAGCTACACCCATGAGTTTATTGGTGTCTCCAGCTTTCTATGGCGCTTCCGTCATAATAAACTCCACCATATTTACACCAACCTCAAGGGGCTTGACGTAGAGGTGAATGGTGATGCTGCTGTCAGAATGTCTCCAAATGAGGGGCATAGATGGCACCACCAATTCCAGCACTATTTCATCTGGTTTATCTATCCGTTCATTCCTTTCTACTGGTTCCAGGGCGATTTGCGGCGCTTTATCTTTTTGGGTGACTATCTCGGACATAAAATTCCTAAGCCTAAAGCGGGCGATATCTTTGATTTTGTGGTTCCACGGATCGTTAGCTTTGCTTTCTTTTTTGCGATTCCCGCTTGGCAAGGTTATTCATTTCTGCAAATTTTTGCCGGCCTGACCGTGTCTCATATGGTCTATGGCTTGATCGTGACCCCCATCTTTATGCTGGCCCACGTGGTCGAGTCGGTTGACTATCCTCCCATCGATCAGGCCACTAACAGCGTTGATGATGAGTGGGCGATTCTGCAGGTCAAAACATCAGCGGACTTTGCGCCTGACAATGCTTTCCTCAACTGGTACTTGGGCGGGCTTAATTATCAGACTATTCACCACTTGTTTCCCGACGTTTGCCACGTTCACTATCATGATCTGGCCCCCATTGTTGCTGACGTCTGCGAAGAGTTCGGGATTCAGTACAACGTATACAACACCCTTGGTAGTGCCGTCGCATCAAATTACCGGTGGTTAAGACGCTTAGGGCAACCTATTGAGGTTCCCACGGCGATGGCCTAACGCATTCGTCACTTCATTACATTCGTTCTAAAACATCAATGCCTAACAGTGACAGACCCAGCTTGAGGGTTTGAGCTGTTAGGTCACAGAGAGCCAGCCGCGATGTGCGTGCTGGTTCTTCTGCTGAAAGGACGGGGCAGCGATCGTAAAACTGGTTGTACTTTTGACTTAGCTCAAATAAGTACAGACATAAGCGGTTTGGGAGAAGGTCGGCTGCAACTTGATCGAGCACATCTCCAAGCTGCATGAGATGTTTGGCGAGGACAAGCTCAGCTTCTTCCTTGAGCTGAATCTCAATCTTTTCCTGTTGAGCAAAGTCAATGTCACCTTTGCGGCTAATACCCTGTACCCGAACATAAGCGTAGATCAGATAGGGGGCTGTATTGCCCTGCAAAGCCAGCATCTTGTCATAGCTGAAGATGTAGTTGCTGGTGCGGTTCTGGCTCAGGTCCGCATATTTGACGGCTCCCATGCCAATAACACGGGCGACATCATCGATGAATTCTGGAGATTCGGTTCTCTCTTCCGCCTCAATGCGGTTCTCTATGTCTGACTTGGCTGTCGCGATCGCTTCATCTAAGAGATCGCGCAATCGTACTGTTTCACCAGACCGCGTTTTCAGCTTCTTGCCATCTTCGCCCTGAACCACTCCAAAAGGGACATGGACAATCTCAACGCTCTCAGGAATCCACTTGGCTCGCTGGGCAACCTGGAAGACTTGGGCAAAGTGATTGGCCTGTCCCGCATCCGTGACGTAAATAATGCGCTGGGCACCATCTTTACCAATCCGATAGCGCAATGCCGCGAGATCTGTCGTGGCGTAGTTATAGCCACCATTGGATTTTTGAACAATTAAAGGTTGTGGGTCGCCCGCTTTATTCGTAAAGCCCTCAAGAAAGACACATTGCGCACCCTGATCTTCCACAAGCAATCCGGTTGCCTTCAAATCAGTAATGACGGCTTCTAGATGGGGATTGTAAAAAGATTCTCCGCGTTCAGTGAGTTGAATATCGAGACGCTGGTAAATCTTGTCAAATTCTCGACGCGACTGGTCGCAGAGCAACTGCCAGGCCTGCAGTGTCTCCTCATCACCCGCCTGCAGTTTTACAACGGCCTGCCCCGAGGCTTCTTGAAAGTCTGGGTCCGCATCAAAGCGTACTTTTGACTGCTTATAGAAGGTCACCAAATCCCCAATATCTAGGGCATCTGAGGTGGTCAAGGCTTTTGGATAGGCCTCACGCAGATAGGTGATCAGCATTCCAAACTGTGTGCCCCAGTCCCCGACATGATTGAGGCGGAGAACATCATGGCCCTGGAATTCTAGAACTCGGGCAATGCAATCGCCAATGATTGTGGAGCGCAAGTGGCCCACATGCATCTCTTTTGCAATATTTGGGCTAGAAAAATCAACAACAACCTTTTGGGCTGGGGATGCAGCAGAAATGCCCAGTCGTTTGTCTCTCTGCATAGAATGCAGTTGGGCTTCAAGGTAAGAGGTTTTGAGCGTAAGGTTGATAAACCCTGGCCCTGCAATTGTGGGGGCTTCGCAGAGGTCATCGACTGACAAGTTTTGGACAATCTGCTCCGCAATTTTGCGAGGCGGTTGCCCTAAACGCTTGGCGAGGGGCAATGCTACGTTGGCCTGATAGTCTCCAAATTTAGGGTTACTCGCGACCCCCAAAATTGGATCTGTTTCGCTAAAATCTTTTCCAAAAGCCGATGTCAGCGCCTTTGAAAATTGGGCGCTGAGCTGATCTAAGGTTGAACCCATGCTTTTATTTACGGCGACTTCGGTCTTCTTGCTGAATCCTGCGGCGATCGCGCCATTCAGCAAATGTCAAATAGATAATGCCCAGAGTCACAAGTACTAGCAGCCCAAATGCTGCTAGCGAAAGCAAGTTAAAGAAAGTACTACTATCCACGATTCACTTACTCTGTCTTGGACGGGTTGTCTCTACATTCCGTGGCGACCCCAGACAACCATTGCAATGGAGTAGGTAAATACAGTGAGAACAGCAGCCCAGCCTAAAGTCAGAATATCCATATGATGCCGTTTGGTTTAAATGATAAAGATATTTTAACTTGAAATGGAAACTGGGAAAACGAGAATTGGTAAACCCCGTGGTAATTTCTAGGGTGCTTGCGACTGGGTTGCCGCTAGAAGACTGTGAGGAGGAAGGCCTCTTTTTTTACGGCTAGTGTAGGAAAGCTCCATCGATATAATCCATCAACATCAGGATGCCTAACATGCCACCCAGCATGAAGATCATCATAATTAATGGATGATTTGCTCCCAGTAGGCTTGTGACTCCACACATCAGCACCGACAAGAAGGTCAGGATGATTATGAAGAAAAAAGGCCGGAAGTAAACCATTCTGTTTTTATGTAAACATTAGTTGCGATGGTTATTATTGTAGTGGATCCTCGCACCGGCCCAATTGAGCTTGTCTCTCAGGGTGCGGTAATAGGAGTAATCTTCCTGTAGCAGGATAAAACGGGCCTGTTTTTGAGCCATCCAGACGTCAATGCGCTGTCCCGGCCAGATAGAGGTTGCGAGGACGCCATCCATCCATAATTTGGTCGCGAGTTCTCGATCTTGAAGCGGCCAAATGCTGACGACGGATCCTGGGGGTAGGACAATGGGACGACTGGAGAGGCTGAGGGGACAAATCGGCGTCACAATCATGGCGGCCATGCCTGGATGAACAATGGGGCCGCTGGCGGCGACGGTGTAGCAAGTTGATCCGGTGGGGGTGGCCACTAGCAAGCCATCTCCTTGGTATTGATCAACAACCGAGCCGTCTATCTCCAGTTCTAGGATGGAAGAGATCATGCGATCGGCGGAGGCGGGCTTGACGCACATTTCATTGAGGGCGAGGAAGGGAAGGTCACCTTCGTCTTCGAGGCCGCTTGGATCCGAAAGGCGATCGACGTCACGCTCTGCGACTCTGGCTTGGAGCATCATCCGTTGCTGAACGGCATAGCGATCGCCCGTTAAGCGTTCCCAAACCTGATCTAGGTCCTGGACCATTTCGGCGGGCTCTGTTAAGAAGCCAAGATGACCGCCGATATTGACGGCTAATATGGGGACTTCTTCGGGGGCTAACTGTCGAGCTGCGGCTAGAGCGGTTCCATCTCCGCCAAAGACGACGGCGAGGTCGATGGCTTGAGTGGCAGAAGCGAGGAATACGGGATAGGGGTTATCGTTGGCACCGCTGGGCCCCATGAGGATTTTGCAGCCTTTGTTCTCAAAGTAGCGGGCGCATTTTTCGGCGGCTTTGTGGCTGAAGGAATCTCCGGCTTTATAGGCAATGATGACTTGTTTCAGCTGCACGCAATCAGACCTTAGTGGACAACTCTTCTAAGTTAACTGAACGTGCCAATAGTAACGACATGAGGCGTCAGCACTGCGGCTACATTTGGATCATGGGAGGTAAAAATGAGGGTTCCGCTGTTGTCGGTAAAATTTTTCAGCGTACTGAGCATCAGCTCTAAAGACGTTGTATCTTGACCCACCATGATTTCATCGAGTAAACAGATTTGAGGTTGCTTGGCTAGCACTGCTCCGAGTGCCAGGCGTCTCTTTTGTCCCTGAGATAGCGCATGGGGGTGCTTCTCTGCACAATGACTTAGGTTCAACTGCTTTAGCAATTTCTGGGCTCGTTCGGGAGCGACGCCGGGTTGGGTTAATTCTGCCTCAACGCTCTCCGCAAAGAGCTGATGGTTTGGATTCTGCAACACAAATCCAATGGCTCGAGATCTTTGCACTACGTTTTGTCTCGTCGCTTCTCGCCCCTGGATTTCTAGTTGCCCTGTTGCGGGTTTCAGTAAGCCACTGAGTAGTTTGAGTAATGTTGTTTTACCGCAGCCGTTCTCTCCCTTGAGCAAGACAATCTCTCCAGCGGATACCTGCAAGTCAGGAAACGGAGGATAGCCTCCCCAGCTTAGGTTTTGGGTTTGTAAGATGATGGTCTTCTCTGCTTCTGATGTTGAGGAGGGAGCCTCCGGAGGGACCTGAACGGGAATTTGAAGTGCTGATTTATGGAGTGGACTCACGCTGCCAGACTCGATTTTGTAGATGCGATCGCAACTTTCTTTTAGCAACTCCAGGCGATGCTCAATCAGCAATACAGCCTGCCCCTGCTGCACTCGCTTGAGTAAAAGGCCGAGCAAAAGTTGCACCCCCGCCGCATCCAGAAAAGCGAAGGGTTCATCTAAGAGCAGCATGTCCGGTTGACGGGTGAGTAAGCAGGCCAACAACAACCGCTGCTTTTGCCCTGCTGAGAGCTGACGAATCGTCCAGTTTTGTTGCTCTACCAAATCAAACTCAGTTAAGGCAGATTGGGTTAGAGCTTGGATTTCACCCGGTGGAAGGTTCCAGTTTTCGAGGCCAAAGGCCAGTTCTTCCCCCACCTGATCGGTAAAAATCTGGGTTTCTACGTTTTGTAAGAGGATGCCCATGCGTTGAGATCGGTCTCGAATGGACCAAGATGTGATCTCTTGGCCCCGAGAATAGACCTGCCCCGAGAGCTGGCCACCGATATGCTCAGGGGCAATTCCCGTGAGGCAATTTAACACTGTACTTTTACCGCTGCCCGTGGCCCCGGCCAGAACCACCAATTCCCCCGGATGCAAGGTCAAATTCACATTTTGGATTGTGGGTTGTGTTTGGCCCAGGTGGGTGAAGGCTAGATCGGTGACTTCTAGTAATGGTGGCTCCTGTGCCATGGTTATCGTCCCCATTCCAGATAGCAGATCAAAGTGAGCCATGCGATCGCAACGCCACAAAACAACGTATCGGCCCATCGCCAGTGCAAGGGCTTACTGTTGCTGCGCGGTTCCGTTGGAGAATAGCCCCGTGTCTGCAGCCCAACCGTGACTTCATCGGCATAGACCACCATTTGAAAAACCAGTGGCACCATCAGTCCCGAGAACCATTTCCCCGGTCGCCATTTGAGGTCAATGCCTCGCAACTGGTTGGCTTCCCAGATGCGCTGAAGCTCCTGCTGCATTAAAGGGAAGAAGCGCCAGATCAACATGAGGCTCAATGTTAAGAAACTCGGTAAACGCACCGTTTGTAAGGATCGAATCAGATCGGCTGGGGGCGTGGTCAATGCCAAGACCGGAGTTGGCAAGACAATCGCCAATAGTCTCAGGGTACTGAAGATCGCTTCGGGCCAATTTTGCAGCAGTAAAGCGGTAGACCCTGTGAAGATGCATACCATTAATAGGATGTATCCCAGGATTAAAGGACGCAATTTGAGCTGCGTCATCAGGAGCAGCACCCCGCCCAGCAAGACCAACATTGGCGCAATGTGCCTGAGAAACAGCGATAGCCCAATCAACCCAAAGCTGAGGCCAATTTTTAGGAAAGGATTAATCCGGCTTAGAGGACTGCGACGGACTTGTCTAGGCGTTGGCATCTAGCTTTCCAGCGCGTTGAAGTTGATGCACTACTTTTTCTCCGAGCCACCAGCCAATGGAACCTGTGATTCCTGCTGCGACTGCCAATACGCCTAATAACCAGGGGTTGTTGAGCAGAACTGCAAACTTTTCGATGATTTTTGCTAAGTCCTCTTCTATGAATTCGCCGGTATTGACTAAGGCTGGGACGATAAAAATACTGCCAAGGCCAATCAAAACCCCGCTCACAAAGAACATCACGGTTCCGAGGAGGCGATTGGCCTTGGATCGATAGTTACCTCGAAAAAAGACGACGGCTTCTGTGGCTAAGGGGGTCAGAACCAAATAGAGCGTGATTAGGGGAGAGAGGGGCAACAACAACACTGCCAAGGGCAGGATCATCAGGGCCACGCTGCCTCTTCGCTGCAGTCGGGCCATGCCGAGGGTAAGAAAGATACCGCCAAAGGGTGCCCACATCACTAGATCTAGGAAGGGGAGGGGCACAAAGGGGCCAACTAGAAAGATGGAGGCGACCATACCAATGGTCATAAAGGCGGCAAAAACGTAGTCTCGAAGGCTCCAGGGTGAATTCATAGGAGGGAAGAGGCAATGCTACTGCATTATTCTACGGTTTAAGCTGATGCCGTCGTAAAATCCTTTCTTTGCTGACATCATGCAGTCTCGAAGCCGATATTGCATGATGTCAGCGAGTCTGCGTCGATTGTTTGACTCGCTTCCTCCATCCTTCGGTTTGTTGAATGACTTCGGAGTAAGGCAAATCACTATCCATAATGAGTTGCATGGGTAATGGCTTGAGGGGGAGACCCAATTTTGTGCCTAGTGTCATGCGAAAGAGGAATTCTAGCCTCATCCGTTTTGATGCCGGAAAACCATCATCTGATAATTCCCGTAGGGCATGGACATCGGGGAGTCGTTGGGTAGTAAAAGCCGGTAGAGCTTGCACCCAGTCGTCATTGTGTTGCTCTAAGCATTGGTTAAAAACCTGCGCATCTTGTAGAGATGCATTGCACCCTTGACCAATGGAAGCTGAGACCGCATGAACTGCGTCACCGATCAAGAGGATGTTGGACTTGATGTGCATGCGATCGCAACTCACCGTCAGCAACTTAGAGATGGGCCGCTGCCGCAATGCCTCTGCTTCTTCTAGCGTCATCAATTGCCCTAAATTGGGTGTCTTCTCTAGAAAGTACGCTAATACCTGTTGGTCGGATTTCAATGATTCCAGCGGATTCTTGTCCGGTGGAAAGATCAATGTGCCATGCAACCCGCCATTGGCTTGAGGGGCCATAATGAGGCGCGTTCCTTCGCCCATGCTCCAGGTATGGATTTTATCAGCCGTGAGTTTAACGGACGGGTCCTCGTTCACCTGGGAGACAAATAAGGATTTATAGACATCTGGGACCACACTTTGCTCACATTGGAGCATCCCTTTTTTGACCAACGCCTCTCGCACCTGGGAGCGGGCCCCATCCGCTCCCACCA
>CALFCG010000046.1 GCA_937951315.1 uncultured cyanobacterium | reverse complement strand
GACATTAACGAAGAGAGCACGGTCTTAGATCAAGTTTTTGCCGACAGCAGTGACGCAATGCAACTGGTGCGGACCTACGAAGATTTGTCCCACCGCATGGCCATCACCGAAGGCCAAGAGCTAGAACATTTGATGGCACAGATGGCCACCGTCTCCGAAAAGATGGAAACTGCCGGCGCCTGGGATCTCGAAACTCGCGCAAAAATCATCCTCAGCAAGCTAGGTATTACCGACTTTGAAGCCCGTGTCGGTGACTTATCCGGCGGGTATCGCAAACGTATCGCCCTGGCAACGGCTCTCCTCTCAGACCCTGAACTCCTGCTCATGGACGAGCCCACCAACCATTTAGATGCTGAGTCCGTAGAATGGCTGCAAAACTACCTATCACAATTTCGGGGCGCCTTGCTCTTGATCACCCACGATCGCTATTTTCTCGATCAGGTCACCAATAAAATATTTGAAGTTGACCGTGGAGACCTCTATTCCTATGCCGGCAACTACTCCTATTACCTAGAGAAAAAAGCACTGGCCGAAGACGTTGCAGCCAAGCAAGAACGAAAACATCAAGGCGTATTGAGAAGAGAGCTAGAGTGGCTGAAGCGAGGCCCCAAAGCCCGCAGTACCAAACAACAAGCCCGTATTGATCGGATTCAGGGCATGCAAGATAAGACCTTCAAGCAAGCGCAAGGCAAAGTTGAAATTGACACCCCAGGGCGACGGATTGGCAAAAAAGTTGCCGAATTAACGGGTGTTTGCAAAGCCTACGATGGTCGAACCCTGATTCAAGACTTCACCTACGAATTCAGCCCCACAGATCGAATTGGGATCATCGGCGGCAACGGAGCCGGAAAGTCTACCCTCATGAACCTGATCACCGGCAAAATTGAGCCAGATTCGGGCACAGTTGACCTGGGTAGCACCATCCACATTGGTTACTTCGATCAGCATTCTGATGATTTGCTCTCTGCTCTCAACCAAGATCAACGCGTCATTGACTACATCAAAGAAGTCGGAGAGGTCGTCAAAACAGCTGACGGTAGTCAAATCAGTGCCTCTCAAATGCTGGAAAGGTTTCTCTTTCCAGGCAACCAGCAATATGCTCCCATCCATAAGCTTTCCGGTGGTGAAAAGCGGCGATTATTTTTACTGCGGATCCTAATGGGTGCCCCCAACATGCTGATTTTGGATGAACCTACGAATGATCTGGATGTACAGACCCTGGCGATTTTAGAAGATTACTTAGAAAACTTTAATGGCTGTGTCATTGCCGTATCGCACGATCGTTACTTTCTTGATCGCACCGTAGATTTCATTTTCGCCCTTGAGCCAGGTGGCAAGCTGCGTCAGTATCCAGGCAATTACTCCGTCTATTTAGACTACCGAAAAGCAGAAGAAGCCAAAGACAAAGCAGAAGAGAAAGAACAAATCTCGAACAACACGAAAAAAGCGACTGCCCCCAAACCTAAATCCACCTCAAAACAGCGACGTCTCTCAAACTATGAGCGACGTGAGCTAGAGAAGCTAGAGAGCAGCATCCCTGAACTTGAAGCTGAAAAAGTCAAATTAGAGCAAACACTTTACCGTGAACCACCCGACGAATTCGATCAAGTCCAAAAACTATCTGAGCAGTTAGCCCAGCTGTCCGACAAAATTGAAACTCACACTTTGAGATGGATGGAACTGGCAGAACTAGAAGAAGCTTAAGCCCATATTCAGCCCCAAAGTATATTGAGGACTGAATACGCCTATGTCAACAAACAAACATTATGAAATATTTTTTCAGAAGCGGCGCTAGATATCTATTTTCCTATGCCAACCCTCTGTTTTTTAATACGATAGCGATCAACGAATTTCCAAAATCTGGTGGCACCTGGACCTGCAAGGTTATCTCGAACTATCTTGACTATAGATTTGACGATAATGCATTCCCTAAATATGGTGAAGCAATCATCAAGTATCACAAGATAAACATTGCTCCATCTCTCAAGGAGGTTGCGATCGTAAGAGACCCGAGAGATGTCATTATTTCCTTCTATTACCATTCCTTCTTTGTATTTGCGGACAATCCATTCAATGAGCGGATTGTCTCGATGTCTAAGGAGCGCTTTAACTTTAGCGATTACTCTGACATCACAGCCAACATATCGACCTTCATTGACTACATGTTAGAGAAGCCAGTCACACCAGGCTTTAGATGGGACGAATTTTACGAGTCTAAACACAAGAAAGGGATTCCGATTTTCAAATATGAAGATCTAAGAAGTCATTCCCAAGAAACTTTTTCCCAGGTTATACAGGCGGCAGGTACAAAAGAGGTTAATCAGGAAAAGCTTTCGGAGTCTATTGAAACTTATAACATCAAGAAAATTCAAAAGAATAGCTCCACTTCTAAGGGAAAAGTGAACTTCGTCAGATCAGGGAAAATCAACGGCTGGCAGGATGTTCTCTCAGAGCACGACAACGAAAAAATTGTGACTAAGTTCTCTCAGACTATGAAAAAGTTCGACTACCACTGAGATGGGAGGGTGTTGCCAAAGATATCTCATACCATTTCGAAGAATAGGCAAAGAGCCCTATGTCTGAGGTCCGAAAGAATCTATCGCATTCCAGCATTTTAAAATGAGAAATACAATCGCAAAGCGATCCCCAACGATATGAGGTTATTTTTCCTACTTATTAGCAGTGTCGCCAGCTTCTTTTCAGCTTTTAGCATATCGTTTATAACGGACATGCTTTGTACCAGTAATGAGACAAGCAATTACTT
>CALFCG010000045.1 GCA_937951315.1 uncultured cyanobacterium | reverse complement strand
CTTCTTTGACTGCCCAGGCGCAGTATCCACCGTACTGGGGGGCATATTTCTCCGGATTGCTTTTGAATAAATCTCTATTCTCCGCATTGGCAAACTGCCAGGTTGTGTTTTGCCATTCATGAGAAAATTCGCTATTACCAGATACGGGCTTGCTTTCAGTGAAGTAAGCAACGGGGTCATATCCTCGGATTGCTACGCCATTTTCTGAAAAAATACTGGGTTTACGATTGCTTTGAATCTGTTCAAGTCGTTCTAGATCGGAACTAGACTGCGATGGATTCGTACAGCTTGTGCTCAGGCCAAGGCCAAGCGCCAAAATAGCAGAACAAAGTGCCACATTATGTTTCATGCTTACAACTCGCAATTTATCGAAGGGGTAATTTTGTCTGCCTCAAATGCTTCTTAAATATCATAATTCTTAAGTCTGAGAACGCTGTGAGTCAAACCTGGACTATTTCAATTTTCGTCTATCTGAGCAAACCATCGGTGTTTCATCTCGACTATTGCGCTAGATAAAGAAGATAAAGCACGTCATCTGAAATTCATCATTCCTCAGTTATAGGTAGGTAAGACTGAAACAGTGCTGGAATACCTTCGGACGAAAGTCACTCCCAGACGGGAAAAAGTGGAAAGAGCTGATCGGTTGTTCTTCGAAGCATCAAGTCGAGATCATCAATGACAACGGTCGAAGTCGGTTAGTAAAGGTCATTGGCAGCGGTCGAATGGAGAAAGTGGGGGATCTGACCATAGGCAAAAGGCAGAAGAAAAAAGGAACGAGTTGGCACGTATAAGGTAGTCGTTCTCTTGGAATCCTCAAGATCGTTGAATTGAATGGTGATTGGAATAAGTTGTGGGGACTTGATGAGAAACCATCAACAGATTTTTGACAGTAGGATCTGAACTGAAGCTCATCGAGCCCCTTCTAGCATAAGAGTGCGACCTCGAAAAGTTGACCAGAGAGAGCTCCTAGTATCCGAAATAAAGAGAAACCATCATGCAGGAACGAGGTATTGACAGATAAAGTCAATGATCAGGGCCAGATCGGTCTGAGTTTTCAGATTGGTGAACACATAGGGCTTTTCCCCACGCATTTTTTTTGTATCCCGATCCATAACTTCTAGATCTGCCCCGACATAGGGGGCTAAATCAATTTTGTTGATGACGAGGAGATCTGACTTAGTGATGCCAGGTCCCCCCTTCCGCGGAATCTTATCACCGCCTGCAACATCAATCACGTATATTGTCAGGTCCACCAGTTCAGGGCTGAAGGTCGCAGCGAGGTTGTCCCCCCCACTTTCAACAAAGACAATATCAAGATCGCTAAAGCGCTGTTCTAGTTCTTCAATGGCATTGATATTTATCGAGGCATCTTCTCTGATGGCGGTGTGGGGGCAGCCGCCCGTTTCTACACCTAGGATGCGATCGCACTCCAGTGCTTCACTGCGTACTAAAAATTGGGCATCTTCCTGTGTATAAATATCATTCGTGACTACAGCCAATTTATACGTCGATCTCATCGCTTTACAGAGAGCATCCACCAGAGCTGTTTTACCTGAACCTACTGGACCTGCAATACCCACCCGAAGCGTATTCATAAATCTAACTCAAGTAATTAGCTACGAAACAACCGACTGTATTGAGTTTCATGGGCCATACTCGCAAGTGCCAATCCCCAACCACAGCTGTTGAGATCATCATCCTCTAGATTGCGAATTTTTTGTGCAGCTTGTTCTAAAGTTGGTTGCAGTTCAAAAAGCATCAACTGCCCAGCGGTCTGCCCTATGGGGATCAGTTTAATCCCAGCATTGATTAGATTCGTGGCCCAGCTTTGCAAATATCCCAACAGAGCATCTCTCAGATTGATCTGCCAATTAGCAGCAGCCAAACTATAAATAACGGCAAAGTTGCATCCGCCTTGCTTTAGCTCTGTGAGCAATTGAGTCTGAGAGTGGGGGAGGGAGTCTTCACGTCCCAATTCCATATCGCGGAAGAGACGGAGTAGAGATTGACCCATTTGAAGACTTTGCGATCTCAATTCCTCCGTTTCCCGAGCCGCTGTTAGCCAAGCATTCCAATACTTCAGGCGTTCCCAATCTTGGGTATCTGCAGCGTAATAACACCGCACCATCGTCGCTGCTTCCAAACTGATGGAGCCATAGGTCAATTCCTGTATTATCCAGCGTTCTAAGTCTGTTTTACTCGTTAGTAATTGGCGTTCAGCTAACTCCTCTAATCCTTCAGAGTAGCTGTATGCCCCCACTGGTAGAGCAGGGCTGGCAAGCTGCAGTAAACGCAAAATAGAGCCATCGCGGTTCACGTCAAAATACACCCAGAAACACAAGACATCTTCAATAAAACACAACGAGCGCCAGCCAACAGCTGACGCTCACTGCTCAACTACCAAATCATTAGAAAATTCAGCAGCTACTTAAGGCTCACCGCAGTGCATTTAAGCATCATCTAGAGCCGCGATGCCGGGTAGAACCTTGCCTTCTAGAAGTTCTAGACTTGCACCGCCACCCGTCGAGATATGGCTCATTTTGTCCGCTACGCCCACTTTCTCAACTGCCGCAACGGAGTCACCGCCACCAATGATGGTTGACGTGCCTGTAGCTGTGAGACTTGCAAGAGTATGTGAGATCCCATCTGTACCGGCTGCAAATTTATCAAACTCAAACACACCCATCGGACCATTCCAGATGACGCTCTTACAGTCAGCAAGTGCTTCCTGGAAAACCTTGACTGAATCAGGACCAATATCCAGTCCCATCCAGCCCTCAGGAATGTTATCAATGCTAACGGTCTGAGAGTTAGCATCAGGGGCAAAATTGTCAGCTACCACAACATCTGTAGGTAGCAAGAAGGCGACGCCTTTCTCTTTTGCCTTGGCCTCAAGCTCGCGAGCTAAGTCAAGCTTGTCTTCTTCTACAAGAGACTTACCGACGCTTAGACCACGGGCCTTGTAGAAGGTAAAGATCATGCCGCCGCCGATTAAGATTTTATCCACCTTATCGAGCAGGGTTTCGATGACACCAATTTTACTAGAGACCTTAGAACCGCCCACAATTGCGGCTAAAGGACGCTGAGGCGTCTCGATCGCGGCCTGCAAATACTGCAGTTCCTTCTCGATCAGGTACCCAGCCACAGAAGGGCTGAGATACTTTGTGACCCCTTCTGTCGAAGCATGGGCGCGGTGCGCGGTCCCAAAAGCGTCATTAACGTATAGATCT
This sequence comes from uncultured cyanobacterium, assembly GCA_937951315.1. Classification (GTDB taxonomy): domain Bacteria; phylum Cyanobacteriota; class Cyanobacteriia; order Thermosynechococcales; family Thermosynechococcaceae; genus RCC1774. Next base: position 6,330 of record CALFCG010000045.1, on the reverse strand, counting down.
GCATTTGCAGCTAGTTTCTCTGCAAATGCAGGATCATTCTTTTCTTCTTCAGCATAAAAGCGAACGTTCTCAAGCAGAGCAACCTGACCGTTCTGCATCCCATTTATTTTGGCTGTAACCTCATCACCGATGCAGTCATCACACTTGATCACTGGCTGTCCCAACAGCTCAGATAGACGAGTTGCCACAGGTGTGAGGCGCATTTCTTCTTTCACTTCTCCCTTGGGGCGACCAAAATGGCTCGAGAGAATGACCTTAGCCCCTTTAGATGTTAGATCCTGAATCGTTGGCAGAGCCGCACGGATCCGCGTATCATCAGTAATTTTGTGATCCCCATCAAGAGGAACATTAAAGTCAGCACGAACAAGAACACGTTTGCCAGATATCTCGGCAGAGGAAAGGCTTGCTAATGTTTTTTTTGCCACAGTGACAGATCTCCTAAAAGCGTCTATTGAAATTTATGACTCATGAATTGAGTTGTGCGACCGGTTGCTGTAATGATCAGAGTTAGGATGGATTACAACCTCACCGGTCAGCTAGGTGCGTAAACTGATTCCGTGCCGTTCCCAATTTTACCGGAGTCCGTACCCTGGAGTAGTGCAACATGTTTAAGACTGTTTTGTTTCCTGTGGACCAAAGCCGAGAATCACAAGATGCTGCTGAGACTGTCGCCAAACTGGTCAAGTTCTGTAGTGCAAAATTGATCATCCTTTCGGTAGAGGTGGAGTCTGAGTCTGGTGAGGCTGCCACTCCTCCCAATGTCATCGATCAGCTACTACAAACTGCAAAATCGGCATTTGCGGAGTGGGGGATTGAAGCAGAAACTCTTCATAAAGAGGGACAACCGGCCTTCTGTATCTGTGATGTAGCTGATGAACTCAATGCTGATGTTATCGTCATGGGTTGTCGCGGAGTGGGGTTGACAGAAGAGGGAATGGCAGAGAGCGTTAGCAACCGCGTGATAAACCTAGCCCCTTGCCCTGTCTTAGTTGTTCCCTAGCTGTAATGCGCTCATCATTACATTGGGTTTGAAAATTACAACCTAGTTGATTGGAGACAAATCAACTAGGTTGTAATTTTTCGAGTTCTTCAAGACATCTTGCTGAGTTTTGAAGTAGATGGTAAGGCGTGGTTAAATCGTTTGTCATGAGAACATTACATATTAGAAGCTGAGCTAACCTTAAACTCAACTTAAACTGAAAGAAATTAGCTTATTCAATTTATGTGCTAATGACTGATATAGGCTTTATTTTCGCAAAGAAAAGGTGCCATTATGGACATTAGGCCACCTTGTTTGATGTAAAAACCTGCTCTCAGAGTTTCATCAGGCTTTATCAGTATAAAAAACTGATATATCGAGGATTATCTGTAAATACAGCTCTTTTTAGCCTGGAAGTGTGTAGCTACTATTTCAATAGAAATTGAACATTTCTGGTCTAATTAGACTTGTTCGTTAAAAGACTCGACTTAGGTTTGAGAATCTTACCTAATTTTTCTACTTGCGTTAAATTATAAATCTCTGCTAAATTATTAATTTCCGATAGGTTAGATATCTGTTCCCCAGTCCATAACGTGAATCTAATTCTTAATAAGGATTTCTTATATATTTGATTTATTTTCTTCATTAGAGTCCAGTTTTATTCTCTCAAAAAATAATAAAGCGACTGATATATTAGGCTTTTTCGTTTGAGGTCCCGCATTCATTTATGCGAGTTTGAGGTGTCTTATGTTTTTTCCTCTTCCTCGGCTTTTTGTTATGTCTGTAAAGAATAAATTTGGCTTTTGTCCTTCACATGCATCTCCGGGCTTTCTCCTTGGCTCTGGGGAGAAGCCCTATATTTATCTTCGCTAATTGTTGTGGTTGAATTTGTGAGTATTTAAATGTTGTTGGTGGATTCAGTCCTTCCTCTTTGAGCCTGTCTAGCTAAAATCTGGGTTCATTTTAGATTGAGGGATTATTTGGATTCTTTAGTATTTAGATTTCTTGTATTTCATGAGTGTTTATTAAATGAAAATAAGGGTGCATTTTGAAAGAATTATTGAACACCTGAAATATGCGAAGCGTGACCCACGCTGGTTTTTGATGTTTGTCTTTAGCCGCTTCTTTGTTGTTCGGCAATTAGTCAAGGCTTTCTCTCGGAAATTTGAAGTAGAAGGCTCTCGTGCCCAGGATTCTGTATTTGACAATCTGCACGTTGGGAGAACGGTTGATCATCTAAAGCAAGAAGGCGTATTCACAGATCTGCAACTTCCCTCTGGTATTTTGGAGCGATTTCTTAAATATGCTGAATCTGTTCGTATTTACGGGGATGGTAACTATAGCAATGGGTTTCTATATCCTGAAAAGGAGCGAGCAGAGGAAAAGGCGGGTAAAAGCTTTAGTACAGGAAATTTCTTTAACGTTCATGAGGATTTCCCGTTGGTACGCGAGCTTGGGGCTGATCCCAAGCTAATGATGATTGCGGCAGAATATTTAGGCTCTGAGCCCATTCATGTCAACAGTCGTATGTGGTGGAATTTTGTCTCTGAGGAAGAGCACTTTGATTCCAAGCGAACAGCGTCATTTTTTCACTTTGATAAGGATGATTTCAGCTGTCTGAGGTTATTCTTTTATCTTACCGATGTTGATTCTCAGAGTGGTCCTCATGTTTGTGTGCCCAGTAGTCATCGCAAGAAAAAAATATCTCAATTATTGGCTCTTAAGGAGCGCTCTGATCAAGAAATCATAGATGTGTATGGCAAAGAAAAAATGCTCAAAGTTATGGGGGCTGCAGGATCAGGCTTTTTTGAGGATCCTTTCTGCTTCCACAAAGGTACGCGCCCAACAGAAAAGAATAGACTGATCCTTTCTTTGAAGTTTGCAACTTGTCGCTATTCTGCATTTAATTTTCAACCGCATCAAGGATTACTCAAGAGTGTTTTTGATACTCCGATCTAGGGGCTATTGTAATACACCTGTTTGCAATTTCATGAAGTAAACTGGGACAACTGAATTCCCAATACAAGCAAATGCAGAGTCTTTGAAGATACAGGTTTCTCGATGTGTCTTAAAATCGATGTAGATTTTATGAGTCTTAATGCTTGCCGCATATTGGGTGACTCGCCATTACAAAGAGAACTAGTTCACTGTTCCTCTAAGAACCGCTTCTTTTTCTATCAGGCTAATGTCTTGAATATTGAGTTGACCAAGCTGCAGATAAATTTGTCTCTCAAAAGATTCAAATGGAATTCCCATTTTTGCGGAGGCGTCACTCAGGTCCATGGTTAAGCCCCCAATCTGAACCTTGGCATTTTTGCCCAAGATAACTTCTCCGGATTCAAGACTGGGCTGTCCTGAGAGGGCCAAATAAATTTCCTTGTCTTTGAGGAACGGGAATGTTGATAGAGTTTTCTGGAATTGAGATTGCATCTCCTCTGTTAACTCTTCCAGTGGGATTTCTGCTGTATTGACGACTATGCCGATCTTCAGTTGTCCTGCATCAATTTCAGTGTTGATCGCTTTTATCGCTGGCAAAAGTTGCTCGCTTTGAGTTGTTTGCGGAATAGAACTAATCACAAATTGGCCGAACTTATTGGAGTCTAGAGTTACCTCATGGGTTGTCTGCGAGCCGGGAGATGACTGATCCGAATCAGGCCTTGTGCCTGGAGATTTTGAGTTGTTGGTCGGCCTTGGGATGACTTGGCGAGCTAATTGTGATTTCAGTGCCTGACGTTTATCTACAGGAGCAACATCAGTTCCCGATAAAACGGTTGCGACCTCCGGCAGTACGACGGGGTGAGTATACCACTCAGGAATGTAGGTTGCCTGTTGCCAGAGCCAAAAGGTGCCTGCACCTATTCCCAAGATGCTTAAACTGACAAAGAACCTTAATTTCTGCACTAGGTCTCCATTGAATTCTCTAGTGGAGCTTTATGCATTACTGTCCGCAACGTAACGCATCTGAATGTGATTAATTCCAGCTTCTTGGAAGATTGAGCCGTGAGCGATAAATCCTAATTGCAAATAGAATGGCTCTGAAGAGCATTGGGCATTGAGAATAATGTTGGACGTAACCCTTTGCTTTAAATACGCCAGAATTTCAAGCAACATGGCACTGCCGATGCCTTGATTTCGCTGGGAAAACAGAACTGCAACACGCTCAATCTTTGCTGTTTGGTCGAAGTGACGTACTCTTGCCGTTCCCACGGGTTGATTTTGAAGATAGGCCACAACATGTGTGGCCTCTTCGTCTAAACCGTCAAAATCTAGAGCTGGATCAATGTCTTGCTCCTGATGAAACACTTGGGTCCGAATCGCTCTAATTTGTTGTTCCTTAGCTGAGAAAGAACATAATTCAATCTTGATCGGTAAATTCATGGGGGGTTTGGGGCGAGTAGATTGTTTACTCCCTCTGAAAAGTCAATCACATCAACCGATTCAATCCAATGTTACTTGCTCAAGTTTTTGAGTGCCTTTTTCTGTGTTGGTGTTAGCAGGAGAGCAAAGCGATATTCTGCTAGGCTCTGTGCCTCTTTCACTTGGGATTGCTGAGAAGAGGAGAGATTGAGGGTGGAAAAGTCGGGTTGTTGACCTGTCGAACGGAGCTGGTCCACCTGTTGTATTTGTTGGGGGGTCAATATACTTTTGACCTGAGCTTGAAGTAATGATTGGATCGACTGAAATTGGTTTTTCTGGTCATTTGTTAATTTTAGGGCTGCTACCAATGCTTCTTGGTTTGCATCAAGACTAGATTGAGCCTCTGGAGGAGCAGGTTGCGGCGAAACAGGTGGTGAGCTTGGTGCCGTGGATGATGCAGCTTCTGGCGAAGATGTTGAATCGATGGGTGGAGGACTGAGTTGGGAGGATGGTGCTTCTAATGTCTCAACTTGCAGACTGTCTTGCCCGTGGACAATGCCAGGAGTCATGAAAGTGATTGAAAGCGTACTCAATGCCAGCAGTAAAAATTTAGAGTCCATCATTGGGGGTTTCTTTACCTCTTAAATCTTCTGAGATATGGTCTGTGCTCTTATTGTGCCTTCTGAGCCATCAAAACTTAACGCTATCGGCCATCTCTATGTTTTATTCTAAGAAGCCAAACGCCGCTAATTTGTTTCAGTGGCTTGATCGCTAGGGTGAGCAGTTATGACCGCTGAGCAAGAATTATTAGCTACAAATACGGCCTTTTATCGAGCCTTTGAAAAGAAAGATCTGGAGGCGATGGCATCAGTATGGTCTCAAGGGATTAGTAGTGTCTGTATTCATCCTGGTCGTGAGGCTCTTCGTGGTTGGGAAAATATTCAGCCCTCCTGGCAAAAAATCTTTCACAATACGGCTTATCTGGAGATTGAAACCTCTATTATTGCGACTGAACTTAGTGGCGATTTAGCCTATGTGGTTTTGGTTGAGAAGGTGCTGCAGGTGGCCCAACGGCGACGCCTGGAAGCTCGATCAATGGCGACGAATATTTTTGAGCAGATGGGGGGGAAATGGTATCTGGTTCATCACCACGGTAGTCCCCTGGCTAATGAATAGGCTTGAATTTGGGTATGACGGTTTCCAAAAAATGGCTTCTAAACCTCAATAAAGTTGACTCTCCCTTAGGGAAGATTTTGGTGGTTACAAAAGGGCCAGATGTCTGTGCTCTCGATTTTGCAGATCATGAGCAACGAATGCGACAAATTTTACAGTCCCATTACGGAGACTTCTCACTGATTCCAGCTTCAGATAGTTTGGGAATTTGCGATCGCATCCAAGCCTACTTTTCTGGCAACTACGAAAGTTTAGCCACAATCTCCGTCAATACAAGAGGGACCCCCTTTCAGCAAAAGGTCTGGTCGCTTCTTCGAGAAATCCCTGTGGGTAAAACCCTCACTTACGGAGAGCTGGCAACACAGTTGGGTAATCCTATCGCCAGCCGCGCTGTGGGTATGGCGAACTCTCGAAATCCGGTGGCCATTGTGATTCCCTGCCATCGTGTTATTGGAGCCAACGCAAAGCTGACTGGATATGCTGGGGGACTGGCACGTAAGCAATGGTTGCTCAAGCACGAAGGTGTGGCCTTAGCAGATACCTCTGGGCAGCTACCCTTGCCGTTAGGTTTCTAAAAGACGATTGGGCTATACCAGTGCTGTCGTTGGAGCCAGTGCTCGGGTAATGTCATCCTGCTGTAGTTCTTGGCCAATAAAGACAAGCTTGGTCTGACGTGTTTCTGAGGGTTGCCAAGGGCGATCAAAAAATGTGTCAAATCGATCTCCCACCCCCTGGAGGACCAGACGCATGGGTTTGTCTTGAAGATTGACAAAGCCTTTGATGCGATAGATCTCATGCTTTATCACCAGTGCCTTAAGCTT
>CALFCG010000044.1 GCA_937951315.1 uncultured cyanobacterium | reverse complement strand
TCATGAAGTTCTTGCTGCAGGATGTTGAGATGATGGAAAGTGAACAGCGGACCTATTCAGCCAATCCAGATCGACAGTATGTTGAAGTTAATCCTGCGATTCTGGCCCTGCAGCGCGTTATTGTGGGGCAATATGTTAAGTTTATGCAACAATCTAGAGAGTCTGACAGTCAAAGTAATGGGAATCAAGTGACATCCCTCCCCGTCGCTGACATGATTGCTGCAGAGTAATCTAGGTGTTCGGCGAGTACGTAACAGAGTAAATATTTGCCAGTCGGCGATATCAGGAACAGGTGAGAGGAGCAAATTGTGGACGTTGTAGAGCAGTACATGCAGGCTATTTACAAAAATGGCCTTTATCCAGACCGGCACATTTGCCATCAAAAGCAAGGTAACTGGGTCGAAATTGAAGAGTATGACAGCGGTAAGCGCCACAAAGCTTTGTCGTTCTGTTCTAACGATGTCCTGGGTCTTGTACAGTCTGACGCCGTTAGACAAGCTGCCATTGATGCGATTCATCAGTACGGCACGTCCAACAGTTCTTGTTCTGCTCTGAGTGGCCGTATCGATTTACATCGGCAACTCGAGCAAGAAATTGGTGCATTTAAGCATTTAGGGCATACCCATTTATTTCTCAATGCTTGGATGGCGTTGCAAGCGCTGATGGATGCCTTCTGTCATTTGGCCATTCCGGTGCCTGGATTTCAGAATACGCGTGAAACTCTTATCCTGACCGATATCCTGAACCACGGCTGTATTATCTCGGCCATTGCAAATGCTGGCAATCGCTCTGGCAAGATGTTTAGCCATAGCCCTAATGTTCGGGTAAAAGCCTATCGCCACTGCGACATGAACGATTTGGCTCGTAAGGCGCGTCGCTATGCGAAGCCTGGAGATCGGATTCTGGTGATTTCAGATGCGGTGTTCTCGATGGATGGGGATATCGCCCCTCTGCCGGACATGCTTGATATTTTTGAAGAATATCCTGGAAGCGTCATTGTTATGGATGAGGCCCATGCTAGTGGAGCCATTGGTTCTAAAGGCGAGGGGATCTACGATCACTTTGGGCTGACGACTCAGCAGGTTGAGGATCGGGGCATGGTTCCTGTGATCATGACCACTTTCTCCAAATTTGCGGCTTCTGCTGGTGCGGCGATTAGCAGTAATTCTAAGGCGTTAACGGATCTGCTAGAAACGTCACCGACCTCTATCGGTACGATTTCTTTACCGCCTCCAACGACAGCGGCAGCCCTCGAGAGTATTCGTCAAGTGCGCCAAAATCCGAGTCTGGTGGAAACGCTGCAGTCCAATGCTCGATACTTGCGATCGCGTCTTGTAGAACATGACTTTTTAGTCATGGGTGAAACCAACGTTTGTCCGGTTCTGTTGCCCGAAGAAATTAATCCTAAAGAATTCGGTGTGCGGATGCTTAACGACCACGGCATCTGGATCTCTCCCATCTGGTTTATTGCCAAGCCCCGCATGCGTATCACCACCACTGCTCTTCACACCCACGAAGAAATGGATAAGTTGGTGGAAGCGATGGCCGCCACTCGCGACCAGCTGTTCCAGCCCACACCTGCCGTTAGTGCCAGTGCGGTGGGCTAGGCCAAACGTCGCCTGTTCATAGTTTTTGAATAAACTCCTGCATCGTCTTGAGAGCCTCAGGGATGACCTCATGGGCCATGTCATATTCATGGTAGTCAACACTGCTCTCAGAGAGGGCTTTCCGAGCCATCTGGGCTGCGGATAAAGGGACCACTGGATCTTGACGTCCATGGATAATCAAGATGGGAGGACGCGATTGGGGATCTTGTTCCGGGTCAATTCCGTGTAGATAGCCACTGAGCACAATCAAGCCCGCAACGGGTAACTGCAGTCCCACTTCTAGGGTCATGGCTCCACCTTGGGAAAAGCCACCGAGGACGGTCTGGCTGAGGGGAATGCCGGTTTGCTCTGGCAGAGAGTGCAGCCAATCCTCGAGCAGTTTTCGGCTCTTGGCTAAGCCGTCTGGATCTTGGATCGATAGGTCGTACCACATTAATCCACCCGGTGCTTCTGGGTGAGGGAAAGGCGCATTGGGAAATAAATAACGATAGTTGGGCAACTCCAAAGCGGGGGCGAGAGATGCGAGATCTTGGGCGTTAGAGCCCCAACCGTGCAGCATCACCAATAAATGAGTGGCAGAAGAGGACGTGGTGGGCCACGCAATGGTCGATAGCGACACAGTGGTTATCCTTGGGTTAACAACCTCCTTATTTTTCCATAGATACTTCTGCCCTTATGCTGGTAGAGGCAAATTCACCACAGGACAACAGTACAGAATGGCTCCACTGGCACTCCTCAGTACATCTGATAAGACGGGTTTGATTCCCTTTGCTCAAAGCCTTGTTAATGATTATGGCTTCGCTCTCGTCAGCAGTGGTGGAACGGCAAAAGCACTGCAAGAGGCTGGTCTTGCAGTCACCAAGGTTGCAGATTATACGGGGGCACCTGAGATTTTAGGCGGTCGCGTTAAAACCCTCCACCCAAAGGTGCACGGGGGTATCTTGGCGCGGCGCACTCTCGCTTCTGACCAAGCAGATTTGCAGGAAAATGACATTCCAGCCATTGATCTGGTTGTTGTGAATCTCTATCCCTTCGAACAGACGATTCAAGCCCAACAGACCCAAGGTATTACCCCTGCCGATGGCTTGACGGAGGCTGTGGAGCAAATTGATATCGGTGGCCCAACGATGTTGCGGGCGGCAGCTAAAAACTTTGCCCATGTGACGGTGTTGTGTGAGCCTGAACAGTATGATGCCTATCTGCAGGAGCTGGCCGATCATCAAGGCAAGCCTTCGTTGGCTTTTCGGCAGGGGTGTGCGCGACAGGTTTTTTCGCTAATGGCGGCTTACGATGGTGCGATCGCAACCCATCTAACCCAGGCCACCACTGAAGGTACTGTTCTCCCGCAGCAACTCCAGATCACTGGCCAAGCGCTGCAGACTCTGCGCTACGGAGAGAATCCGCATCAATCTGCGATTTGGTACCAAACTGGAGCCGCCCAAGGCTGGGCGGGTGCTATTCAGCTTCAGGGGAAAGCCCTGAGCTATAACAATCTGGTGGATCTAGAGGCTGCCCGCCGGATCATTGCTGAGTTCGCCGCGCCGGATCAACCCCCCACCACTGCAATCTTGAAACACAATAACCCCTGTGGTGTGGCCCAAGCCGACCAGTTAGTTGCGGCTTATCAAAAGGCGTTGGCGGCTGATAATGTGTCTGCATTTGGCGGTATTGTCGCGCTCAATCGACCCCTTGATGCTGCCACAGCTCAGGAGCTCACAAAGCTCTTCTTGGAATGTATTGTGGCTCCAGACTG
>CALFCG010000043.1 GCA_937951315.1 uncultured cyanobacterium | reverse complement strand
CAAAGACAGCATTGTAGTCGTCACTAGCCGCTCAGTGGCCGATCTATCTCCCGGAGAAATGTCTCATCTGATTACGATTGTGGCGACCATTGCCGATGACTATGATGATGAACTCCTGGCGGAATTTCCTGCAGCATAATTGGTGGCTCCTCCATCCACTTGGCGTCTGATTCCAACGTTTACAGCAACGGGTCACCAGCAAATGGCTGTTGATCAATGGCTCTTTGAGCAATGCGCTAGCGGAGGACATCCACCCGTCTTGCGCTTCTATACTTGGTCCCCCCCGGCAATTTCACTGGGCAAAAATCAGCATCGCTGGCCGCAGCATTGGCAGCAATTAACTTGGCAACAGCAATCAATCGATCTAGTGCGCCGACCTTCCGGCGGGCGAGCGGTTCTCCATCAAGGTGATCTGACCTATATGTTGGTGGTCAACACCCAATCAGGCAACCGACGGGAAGCCTATCGCGCACTTTGCGAATTTTTAATTCAGGGCTGGAAAACCCTTGGGATTTCGCTCCATTTTGGTGAAGCGGGAAGAGGCTATATCAGTCAGCCCAACTGTTTTGCAACGGCCACAGATGCCGATCTGATCCTGACAGATGGGACAAAATTGATCGGGAGTGCCCAGGCATGGCAAGGGACAACAGTATTACAGCATGGCTCCATACGACTCACACCCGACCCAGAACTATATGCGCAAGTCTTCGGCAAACAAGCAAGTGTCACAGGAAGCTCCAGTGTGCGTGGCATAGATTCAGCAAGGCTAATCAAAGCACTCAGAAAAGCATCCGAACATTGCTTTCAGATGCAGTTGCAGGATCAAGAACTATCCCCAACTGAATGGAATACCATTAACGCAAGGACCGTTCGCACAGACATCTCCTCTTGACCGAACTCGTCTGAACTTCGACCTCATTCCGTCAAGCATTAGGGGACAGGACAAAGCCACCCTAGGTCTAATCCTCTGGCGTAGCTTGAGGCGGATGTAAGGCCAACACCTGCTTGAGATACTGGCCGGTATAGGACTTCTTGACCTTCGCCACCTCGTCCGGCGTCCCGCAAGCCACCAGCTCCCCCCCGCGATCGCCCCCCTCCGGACCCAGATCAATCACCCAGTCTGAACAGCGGATGACATCCAAATTATGTTCAATAACGAGCACCGAATTTCCTTTATCCACCAATCGCTGCAAGACATTCAGCAACTTATGAACATCATAGAAAGATAAACCCGTCGTGGGTTCATCAATCAGATACAGGGTTTTGCCCGTTGCACGCCGTGACAGTTCTGTCGCGAGTTTCAGCCGCTGAGCTTCTCCCCCCGATAGCGTGGGCGCCGTTTGCCCCAAATGGACGTAGCCCAAGCCCACATCCACCAGCGTCTGCAACTTATTCGCAGCCTTAGCAATGTTTTCATAAAACCCCAGCGCTTCTTCCACCGTCATGTCTAAAACATCCGCAATGGATTTACCTTTATACTTCACCTGAAGCGTCTCACGGTTATAGCGCGCCCCTTTGCAGACTTCACACTGTACGTAGACATTGGGCAAAAAATTCATTTCAATAACATTGACGCCCTGGCCGCCACAAGCCTCACAACGTCCGCCCTTAACATTGAAAGAGAATCGTCCCGGTTTATATCCCCTCGCCTTTGCTTCAATCGTTTCAGCAAAGATACTGCGAATCACATCAAACAGTCCGGTATAGGTTGCTGGGTTCGAGCGGGGTGTGCGCCCAATGGGAGATTGGTCAATGACGATTACCTTATCGAGGGCCTTGAGTCCCCCAATCCTTCCTAGCTCCTTGGGGAAAGGAACTTTTTGACCCAAATGATGCCTCAAAGCCGGGTACAACAACTCATTCATTAAGGTAGATTTACCAGAACCAGAGACGCCAGTAATACAGACCAATTCACCTAATGGAATATCGATATCTAGATTTTGCAGATTATTACGGTTCGCCTGCTTAAGAATCAGCGATCGCCCATTGCCCTTACGACGAGTCGCCGGAGTAGGAATCACCTCACGCCCAGATAGATAAAGCCCCGTGAGAGACTCTGGGGCCTCTAACAGATCTTCAAGATCACCTTGAACAACAATTTCTCCACCGTGAATCCCTGCCTTTGGACCGATATCCACAATATGATCGGCGGTGCGAATCGTATCTTCGTCATGCTCAACAACAATTAGGGTATTGCCCAGATCTCTCAACTTCGTCAACGTCTGCAACAAGCGATGATTATCTCGCTGATGGAGACCAATACTAGGCTCATCTAGAACATAAAGAACCCCCGTGAGACCCGCACCAATTTGAGTCGCTAAACGGATCCGCTGCGCTTCTCCCCCAGAGAGCGTCATTGCCGTTCGATCTAAAGTCAGATAATCTAGCCCCACATCTAATAAAAACTTAAGGCGGGCCTTGATTTCTTTGAGCACCAATTCGCCAATTTGGGCCTGCCTCGGGGTTAACTCCATCGACTCCACCTGCTCTAGGCAATCGCGAATAGAAGCTGAGGTGAGATCGATGAGGCCATACTGTCCCATTCGTACAGCCAGGGATTCAGGTTTTAAGCGTTTGCCGTCGCAAACTTCACAAGGCTGTGAGATTAAATATTGCTCCAGCTTTTGTCGATAGGTTTCAGAGGTACTCTCACGGTAATGACGATCAAGCAGGGGAATCACACCTTCGTAGCGTTTGTGATAGCCTTTGGATTGTCGATAGCGAGAGTCCACCTCAAGATAAATCGCTTCCTTTGTGCCATAGAGAACAGTATGTTGCTGTTCAGCTGTAAGCTGCTCCCAGCGGGTTGGAAGTTCAAAACCAATGGCCTGCCCCACACTGTATAAAAGTGAAAAATAGTAGGTGTTATCTTTATCAGACCAAGGTGCGATCGCAGCATAAACCGGCAGGCTTGGATCGGGCACCACCAAATCGGGCGAGAATGTGGGCAAGCTCCCTAAACCATGACAGTTAGGGCAGGCGCCATAGGGTGAGTTAAAGGAGAACAAACGAGGCGAGAGTTCTTCCATAACCGCCCCATGCTCAGGACAGGCAAAATTTTCTGAGAACAGCAAAACTGTCGATTGAGGCGACTCTTCTACTTCATATTTTCCGTTAGCCTCCGCAGCCTTTGGAGTTCCTTTGGGTCGCAATGGAACAACATTGGCCTTGGGATCTGGCAGGACCTCCACCATGGCAATGCCTTCAGCCCTCTGCAGCCCTGTAGAGAGTGAATCGGCTAAGCGTTCCTCAATGTCTGGCTTGAGAATTAGGCGATCGACAACGATTTCAATATCGTGCTTATGAGTTTTGTTGAGGTCAATATTGTCACTGAGTTCTAGCACCTCACCATCTACGCGCACCCGCACAAATCCCTCAGCGGCCAAACTGGAGAGCAGCTTTTTATGCGTGCCTTTTTTACCCCTTATAACAGGTGCTAACACCTGGAATCGCGATCTGTCGGGAAGCTGCATAATCCGATCCACCATTTGCTGGATGGTCTGCGGTGTAATCGTGCGATCGCACTTTGGACAATGCGGCTCTCCAGCCCGCCCATAGAGCAAGCGGAGATAATCATAAATTTCAGTAACCGTTCCCACTGTCGAGCGCGGGTTGTGGGAGGTCGATTTTTGATCAATAGAAATCGCAGGACTCAAGCCCTCAATGGCATCGACATCCGGCTTATCCACCTGACCTAAAAACTGGCGCGCATAGGCACTGAGAGACTCAACGTAACGACGCTGTCCTTCAGCAAAAATTGTGTCAAACGCGAGAGATGATTTCCCTGAACCTGAAACCCCCGTGAAGACAATCAGCTGATCTCGGGGAATCTCAAGGTCGATATTTCTAAGGTTATGCTGACGTGCTCCCCGAATCTTGATCCTATTGTCAGCAGAGACTGGAGATAACTTTGAGCTTGATGCGGCTTTAGTCTGAGTTTTCTTGGCGTCAGCTTGACGGGGCATGGTGGCAGTCGTAAATATTCCTTAACAATCTTATCGTTCTAGAACAGGAAAAACTGACTGGCCCGCAAAATCACATTGTTATCCAATGCAAGAAGCATCAATCAACGTCCGTAGAAAGGCATCATTACAACTTCATGCAAATTCTCTGCCTGATTAGCTTCTAAAATCTCCAACGATTTAGGTAACTGCAATGTCAACACCGGATAAGGCATCAATTCTGGTCCTCACAAAATGAGCCCCAGATTTAGTTACTTGAGGAAAGCTTCGTAAAAATCACCCCTAAGGCCGAAGAACTTGCCGCTGATTTAAAAATAAATCTATTCGTCGACTACTCCACAGCCAAACCTTTATTTGCAAACCCAACAATGAAAGCACAGGAACAAAAGCTGCTCCATTCTTTAATGTTTAGTGATGGAGAATCTACACGAGAAAGACACTCTAAGTGACAGTTGGAGAGGCCTTAGAGCAAGTCATGTACAGGATGGAGCTTTACCAGAACACCATCCTCTGATCTGCAATTCTCTGCTGAAGACCTTTGAGCAATCTTTAGTGAATGACTGGACGCCTGAAGTTAAGCAAATTTGATTAGACACCTACAATATGATCCTCGAAATCATGCGCAACGGTGCTGATTACAGGACTCCAATTGCCACCTTCTACAGAAGCACAGACTCATCTCAGCGAGGGTAAAGGCGACCCAGAAGAGACCACATAGGCAAAAACAGAACCCGCTTTAAGCAAGGGAGGCAAGGGCTTGCCGGCGCTAGTTACTGGTAGTTACTGGCGGGATGTTGACCGTCTTTATAATCGCTCTATCGCTCTAAAGAGATGGGCAACCGACACACATATATCAATAATTGATGGGAGATCACATTAGGCTGGAACAAAAAAAAACAAGGACAGGTCATCCCCATCCTCGTCATTCAGTAGTGATAAACCTATTCTACCCAGGACTACGCTCATTTGATCTGAGTTCCCCATAAAAAATAGATTTGAGTTTTAAAAGCAAATACTCATCTCCAAATCAAACTCGCTCAGTATCCAAGGGCTGCTCTGATAAAGCGAGTATATTTCACACGAATGTTTGTACTAGCCTCAACAATCTTGAATTCAGTTGAAATGGGAAAGAAATAACCAGAGATAAATTGCCTTCCACTCAGTGAAACCAAGTAACAATGAAACCTGGCTTCACTGCGTGGTAATGATCAGCCATGGGCAAGGAAGAGCCAGCTTGTTCAGCACGTGCAAGAACAATTCTGCAACGCTCAACTGTTGAACTCCCGAAGCCCCAATATCGTCAATCAATCTCACTTTTTGCGGGAAAGTCAAAACACAACGAGCGATGGTGCTGACGGAATAGATATTGTCAGACAAAAGATGAGGATGGCTCGTAAACCATCCTCATCTTTCAGTCACAATTACACTTGCTTGTCTAGCTAATTAACGTCAGTACGGGATAAGCAGAAGGAGGTAGGCTGAGAATCTCAAAACCATCAGCATGCTCCTCCCGTGTCTAGCTTAGAAGAACTCTTTTGCCACGTCGATGACTTCTGTCAAGCCTTTGAACCGCTCTGGCATCAA
>CALFCG010000042.1 GCA_937951315.1 uncultured cyanobacterium | reverse complement strand
CTATGAAGCGGTTCGGGATAAGGTGCAGGCCTTTATCAACGCGACCCATCGGGAAGAGATTATCTACACCCGCAACGCCACCGAAGCCATTAACTTAGTGGCTCACACTTGGGGCCAAACCCTTCAGGCTGAGGATGAAATTATCCTCACTGTCATGGAGCACCACAGCAATCTGATTCCTTGGCAGATTGTGGCTCAGAAGACAGGTGCGGTGCTCAAGTTTGTGGAGCTGACGGAGACTCAGGAATTTGATCTAGAGCAGTTCCGGTCTCTCATTTCTGACAAGACGAAGCTGGTGGGGGTTGTGCATGCTTCCAATACCTTAGGCTGCATCAATCCAGTTGAAGAAGTCATCACCATTGCCCATAAATACGGTGCCAAGGTCCTCGTAGATGCCTGTCAGAGTGTGCCTCATATGGCAATTGATGTCCAGGCAATGGATTGTGACTGGCTGGTGGCTTCCGGTCATAAGATGTGTGGTCCGACAGGAATTGGTTTCCTTTACGGTAAGCGTGATTTGCTGCGCTCCATGCCTCCCTTCTTGGGCGGTGGCGAGATGATTGCGGATGTGTTTCTGGATCACTCCACCTATGCAGATGTACCCCATAAGTTTGAAGCGGGGACACCTGCGATCGCAGAGGCCATTGGCTTAGGCGCTGCTGTGGATTACCTCACCAACATTGGCATGGATAGAATTCATGCCTACGAAGCAGAGCTAACGGCCTATTTATTCCAGCAGCTCAACAAGATTCCTGAGCTGAATCTTTACGGACCTCAGCCGGATACGAAAGGTGAGGGCAGAGCGGCTTTGGCGTCGTTTACGGCGGTTGAGGTGCATCCTCACGATCTCTCCACCATTTTGGATCAGGCGGGTGTTGCCATTCGAGCGGGGCATCATTGTACACAACCGCTTCATCGGTGTATAAAAGCGCAGTCAACGGCGCGAGCAAGTTTATACTTCTACAACACTCAAGCTGAGATTGATGCCTTTGTTGTGTCTCTGAAAGATGCGATCGAGTTCTTTGGCGGGATTTTTGGTTGATCGAGTGAGTGGACGAGCACCTCAATCTCTCCTTGTTTGAAGGGCATTGAGGGGGCTTTCTCTTTGTAGGGCTTGTTCTGCTCTTCTGGTTTTTTCACAGCATTTTTGGAATTCGCCCTAGCTCCCCTTTGCTGAAGGGGAAGAAGATCTATTTGATGGGGGTATTGCTGTATAACCAATCCCATCGGTGTATAAATGCACAATGGCATCAACATTCATCTCTGCCCAAAGCTATACTAGCTGCGGTTTTGCCATTGTCTGATTTGTTTTTGAGCCACATCATACACAGGACTCAAAGGCGGAATTTGCTGTGCGATCGCAATTGCCTTCGGCAAATTAGAATTCGATTGCGTTCTTGCGATCGTCAAAATCTTCTCACTCCAGGCCGCCATCGATTGTTCTGCCTGCGCTCGAAGCGGAGAATCAGTGCTGATTTTATTGGCCACCTCAACCGCCGCTGAGAGAGAGCCCGGACTTTCTGTCGCAGCGTATCCTTGTGCCTGTTGCAATAGCTCATTGCCAGCACTATCCGTTTCTGGTTCAGGCTCAAGGGCTAAGGAATTAGGGAACTCATCAACCCGTGGATTATCAAGCTGTTGGAGCTGGAACTCCCAGTCCGCAATTCTGGCCTGAGCATCTTCGTAGAAAGTACGACCTGGAGAGATTCGGCTGGCAATGCGAATTGCCTCACCGAGGGACTTGCGATCGCCATTCAGCGACAATGAATCTGCGCGATCTAGTAGAGACTGGTCCGCAGAGGCTTGCTTTGAAATCGTATTCTCTTGAGCGAGCGGATCTTCCCAGTTAATAATGCTGTCCGGAATGCTATCAACAACTGAATTCGGATAGTTATTATTTTCATTTGCCCTCGCCTGTGCGAGTTCTTGCTGCTGTCTCAAGCTGGCCAATTGCCCCTCCCATTTGAGAGCCAAGGACTGGGCTTGGTTGTATAAAGGACTGTTGCTTGCAATCTTTCGCACTTCAGAAATGGCATCCTGTAACCCTGAAGCCGTCCCCGACCAAGACGAAGCTGAGGCATAGGCCAAATCCACAAAATCTTTAGATCGTTGCCCTACTTTTGTGTCGGGTGGAATGAGCTGCGAGGCATCCAGTGCCGCTGTTAAATCTCGCCGCTGCAGCGCGATCTCTGCAACCTGCATGAGGCGCTGAGCAATTGTCTCTATGGTTTCTTGGGCTGATGCATGATAAACGCTCTCCGGACCTAATTCTTTGGCTAACCCCAAGGCTTCAGATAAATTATCTAACCCCCCTCTCCGGATCAAATTCTTGATTTGTGCTAATTTCTTTTCGTCTTTTTGTGCTTGCAGAATCCGCTTGCTCATCGCGTCATACTGCGTTTGAGACCAATAGCGATTGTCGACCTTGAGCAGCCCGACCATGATCGAAAAGGCATCTCGCCATTGCTCTTTCTTTAAAGTATCTTCGGCTTTTTTATAAATCTCTTCACCTTCTGCCCAAATCTCCTTCCATTTCTTGATTCGCGATTGCACAACCTTGTGTGCAGCCGTCCGATCTGGAATTCTATTGGCAAAGGAAATGGCTCGCTTCAGTTTGCCATCATGAAAAGCTTCTTCGGCCAAATCGAGCGCCCGGTCAGACCATTCTTCGATCTGAGGATTAATCGCTGCTCTGAGGGGATGATTTTTACCTAATACATCCACAAGGCCAATTGCAGAGAAAAGATCCTCTAGCGTATTCTTCTCAGCTTGTCTTTGAGCGCAGTAAAGTCGCAATGATGCTGAAGCAAACGGCCAGAAAACATTATTGCAGGTCAGCTTGGTGCGCTGATAGACCAGCATATGATAAGAGCCGGTGCCCAGGAGACCCGCACAGACAATGAACAGAGCTGCGCAGGTTTGCCATTGAGAGAGCAGACGTAGGGATAAGGGGTTTGCAGCCCTCAGCTTTCGAGACTGCCTGCTGCTGTTCTCATTTGTGGTCATTGCGTCTTCTATCTTACGCATTAGCTCATCATCGACACGTATTGCCTTCAAGACTCAAGATGGCAAAACGATAAAAAAGAGCGGATTCTATCCAATCGCCCTCATAACTATATCTACATTACCTGCTGTCAGGTTGTCGTACCTGAAAAAAAGCAATATTGCTGCACTCTAAGTCACAATAAACTGTCCCTGTACACCCATTACAGAGCCTCACCCTAAAATAAGTTAGACTCATTTTGTCAAAAAAATCTGAAACCTCACATGGCTGACCAACTAATCCGTGCTACTGCCGCAGAGAACGGCATTCGAGCTGTGGGAGTGATCACGACTCGTCTGACCGAAGAAGCAAGACAGCGACACCGGCTTTCCTATGTGGCGACTGCAGCCCTCGGTCGTACAATGTCTGCTGGCCTACTTTTGGCTTCGAGCATGAAGCCGGCTCAGTCACGCGTCAACATCCGCATTAAAGGCAATGGTCCCCTATCGAGCATCTTTGTCGATGCCGGTTTGGATGGCACTGTTAGGGGATACGTTACGAACCCGACCGTTGAGCTGCCTCCTAACCCGAAAGGCAAGCTAGATGTGGGGGGAGCCGTTGGTCATGATGGCTATCTTTATGTCGTTCGCGATATTGGGCATGGCTACCCCTATTCCAGCACTGTGGAAATTGTCTCAGGGGAAATTGGCGAAGATATTGCCCATTATCTGGTGACCTCAGAACAAACGCCTTCAGCCTTAGTTTTGGGTGTCTTTGTCGATTCCGAAGGTGTGAGTGCTTCCGGTGGGCTGCTGATCCAGGTGCTACCTAAAGCCGCCCGCGATGAAGCGCTAGTGGCGACCCTAGAGTCACGGATTTCTCAGCTCCAGGGGTTTACACCTCTCTTGCAGGAGGGTAAAACATTGCCAGAAATCCTAGAGGATCTGCTCGGTGATATGGGACTGAATATTTTGCCCCAGCGTCAGCTTGTGCGCTTTCAGTGTAAGTGCTCAATGGATCGTGTCTTGGGCGCTCTTAAATTACTGGGCCAGGCAGAACTTAAAGATATGATTGTCGAAGACGATGGTGCGGAAGCCACTTGTGACTTCTGTGGTGAAATTTATAGAGCCACCAGCAGTCAGCTTGAGCAACTTGTGACAGATATGCAAGCAGAATCTTCAGGAACCTAGATCATTCCCTGCAGCTACGAAGCTGCAGGGTTGAAGTTTGGTAACTCAATTTTGACAGGAGGCTCAGGTGTCAGAGGTCTTAACCGCAAGTCTTGGTAAAAGTTAGACTGATCTAACTCCACTTTTGACTGGGCGCAGAGAATCAACAAAGCCCAAAATACGCCAACCGGATCATTCTTGACCGTCAGCAAATCCTTTAGATCGAGCCAGCTCTCTTCGTCTAGACAGAGTTCTGCTAGCAGAACCTCAAGTTCTTCGGCAACTTCAGACAGATT
>CALFCG010000041.1 GCA_937951315.1 uncultured cyanobacterium | reverse complement strand
CAAACCGTAGAAAAGTGTATGATCCTCACCACTAATATGGTTGAAGCGATCCGTCCCTGATAGATTTTTAGAGAGCCAAGGATGCTCCAAACGAAACTGACGCAGGGC
This sequence comes from uncultured cyanobacterium, assembly GCA_937951315.1. Lineage (GTDB taxonomy): Bacteria > Cyanobacteriota > Cyanobacteriia > Thermosynechococcales > Thermosynechococcaceae > RCC1774. The sequence goes on along the minus strand of CALFCG010000041.1, from coordinate 10,230 downwards.
CAAATTAAATGCCACCTGCTCCTCTTTCAGATTTGAGTGCCAATGACTGACATTGGCAAACACATGAATGTCTTTCATAAAAGCTTTGGCAAATTGCTGCAGCTTAGGCACGTCTAAGTCCTGCAAAAAGCCAGGAGCCGTCGGATGTTTCAGGTCCTGGATGGCCGGAAGCTCACAATCTTCCTCACCCCCTCCTAAACATCGCTGGCAGACTTCAGCAATTGTATCGAGATCATAGTGGGTCTGGCTCATGGCAATCTGCAGAGCGCGAGTGAATCCCCGCAATGGCCCCAACTCCGTAAATCCCAGATCTTTCAGGGCCTTGAAAAAATTAGGCTGAGCATAAAGGTCATCATCAACCTGCCAATCGAGAACACCGGCTTCCTCAGACACAACCTTCACGGCATATCGTTCATCGGTATTGCGGAAGAAACCCCATCCACCCCGGAAATGAGCATTCAAAAACTCCATGGGCAAACCGGGACTAAAACCCAGTACCCACAGCGTAATGGCTGGGTTATCGTAGGCGTTGTTTAAAACCTCCACGAGGCTAGAGCCCAGATTCCAGTTAATGGGACCCGCCGGATCAACCTGATTACCCCGACGCACCGTATCGTGGTTTGCACATCCGGTAATCCAGTTTTCCCCTTGAAACATCACCTCACAGACCCGAGACCATTTTTGATCCCAGAAGCCTTCTAAGGCTGGAGTATTGTGAGCAAAAATCAGAGGCCCCCATTGGAACGATTCAGGCTTGAGTTTAATTAAATCTAGATAGGTGGAGGTTTCTTCCCAGCCCTCTTGGGGCCAAGGCCGCCCATCTTCGTAGATCGTAAACATCAAGCGCTGATACCCGCCCACATCCTGGACAACATCGCCCATGGCCTGTAGATAGGCATCGTCATATTCCACAATGCCCGAAAGTGGGTTAAAGAACTTGAAGTCTTGCCCCCCATCAACTCGGATACCGTCAGCCCCAGTATTAATCTTGCGTCGCTGCATTTCCAGCAAAATAGCCCGCACAGGCGGTAACTGATGGTTCAGATCTTGCCCATACATATTGGGGCCTTTGAGGTACTGACGATTGATCAGCTCTTCGCACTGATTATCGGCATGACCATAGACCAAGTCATAAACAAGCTGAATCGGACCAGTGGGAAAGGTGTGCAATGTAGCAGCGAAATCAATCAACTCATCAGGCCGAAGACTGCCAAGCATAGAGGGATTAACAGTTGCAGATCCTGCAATGGGAATGTCATAACCCCAGTTTTGAGTATTGGGTTTTCTCAGCGTGACCCAAACCTTTGCTTTTTTAACCTCAGAAAGGGCAAAGAACTCATGAACAGTGTTGTTGCCTTCGTAGCGATATTCAATCGGCGGCTCTATCGGTAAAAGTTGAATGGCATCATAGCCAATGTAGTTTTTCTCCGCAGAGGTGAGCTTTTTACCTTTTTTGATTTTGGCCGCAATATTCTTGTAGAGCTTATTCAGCCCTTCAATGGTTCCCTCAGGGCTAGCCGTTCTTGCATGCAGCTGCAGCATACAGCGCGGTGCTTCCACACGAGGAATCACATCCTCTTCCTCTAGATCAGAAGCCAGTAACCCTGCCGGGGCATGGGCAGCGACCCCAGTTTTCTTAAAATAATTGAGATCTGAACGGCCTTCGTGCAGCGAGTTCAAATCATAGAGTTCAGCTGGAGCAAAAACACCATAGGGCAAAGAGTAGGCCAATAGGTCTCGAACAACATAAATCTGGAGTTGGACATCTCTATATCTCAACCAGTAAAGTGACCCGGCTTGATCACGGCGACCGGGCTGGAGCCCTGCGACCACACCCCAGACATATTCGCCTTGCTGGACTAAGGGCAAACGATCGCAACGCATCGCCACTTGCTGTTCTGGCGCTCGAAAATCAATGGGTTCAAGGGGCGTAAAAGCTTCTAAGTAGATATCTCTCTCAGAGAGCATAATCTCACCAGCCAATTCCGGTGTCCAGAAGCCAATCTCAGTCAGTCCATCAGAACGATAATGAGCACCCAAACGGGTAGCTAAACGCTGCCCCTTGGTGAAGCTAAGCGCGTCCGAATTCGTGATTTCTAAAGCCCAGTCCAGTAGCGCTAACGTCTCATCTTTCACGAGCGTTAACTTGGATGAAGATTTCGCCATTTAAGTAGTCAACAGGGGTATGACAATCGCAACGTCGATTATGACATTAAAAAGTGGTTCGTTAACCGGATAAAGTGCCTCACTGCATCAAGAGGTACTTAAAATTGTATTTTGCCGCTCTTTATGGCATCAGTTTATGACCTTGTACAAACTTTTTCTTCTTCTATGTACTGTGTATATTACCCAACACAACGACAGAGAGAAGAGATACAGTTTTTTTCCATAGCCAATCAGCTATTCTTTGACCATTGAGGGAAACGAAAAGAGGGAGCGAGACACCTGCTCACCCTGTGTAACAGCCCCCTTAAAACTCTAATTTCACAGCTGATTAAGGAGAGGGAACGCTACAACCAACCTGTGTTAAGGTGCGTTAAGAGCTACGCTTTATAGACTTTGCTTCCATGCTTGAAACACTGGTTACAGGCATGGAATTGCTGCGTGTTTCTAAATGACGCTTGAGGACTGTTCGCCCCCCTTTTTTGGTCAGGAGACTCAGAATCGATTCAAGTCGTCTGCAACTCATCAGGAGGTAGTGCCATGAAATCTTCCCTTGTTATTCTCTATCACCGTGAACCCTACGATGAGGTAGTTGAGAATGGAGTCACCCACTATCGCCCACAAAAAAGCCCCAATGGAATTTTGCCCACACTGAAGAGCTTCTTTGCCGGGGTTGAACAGGGAACTTGGGTTGCCTGGAAACAGATCAATGCCAAGCAGAAGAAAAAATTTGAAGAGAAGGTAACCGTCGAGGGTGAAGGTAACTACTCGGTCTGCAGAGTTCCCCTCAGTGCCGATCAGGTAAAGCATTTCTATCACATCACGTCGAAAGAAGCCTTTTGGCCCATTTTGCATTCTTTTCCCGGCCACTTTACCTACGCCACTTCTGACTGGGAAAATTTCAAGACCGTCAACCGCCTATTTGCAGAAGCAGCCTGCCGAGAAGCAGCCGAGGATGCCCTGATTTGGGTTCATGACTATAACCTGTGGTTAGCCCCCCACTATATTCGGGAGCTAAAGCCAAACGCCCGTATTGCCTTCTTCCATCACACCCCCTTCCCATCAGTAGATATTTTCAACATTCTGCCTTGGCGAGAACAGATTATTGGCAGTCTGCTGTGCTGTGATGTCGTAGGCTTTCACATCCCGCGCTACTCAGAGAACTTTGTCAATGTTGCCCGCAGCTTATTTGACATTGAAGTGGTAGAAACCGTTCCTGCTGCAGAGAATTTAACACCAGTGGGCATTGCACTGGCAGAGCCAGAGGTCACCAGCAAGCTGAAGTACAACGGAAGATTGGTGCAGGTGGATCCCTGTCCTGTCGGAACCAATCCAAAGCACATCCACTCATTATTAGATCAGCCTGAAGCCCAAAAGCGCTTTGAAGAAATGCGCGAAGAACTCCAGGGCCGTAAGCTGATTATTGCGGCAGGACGAGTGGACTATGTGAAAGGCAATCGGGAGCTACTGGAAGCATACGAACGTCTACTCGAACGTCAGCCCGAGCAGCATGGCAAGGTTCAGCTCGTGGTAACCTGCGTCAAAGCAGCAGCGGGCATGAAGGTCTATAAAGTCACCCAAAGCCAGATCGAACAGTTGGTGGGCAAAATCAACGGTCGCTTTGCACGACTCGACTGGACTCCAATTCTTCTCTTTACGGAGCCGATCCCCTTTCGAGATCTGCTGTGTTATTACCGACTGGCAGATATTTGCTGGACGACACCGCTGCGAGATGGCCTCAACCTGGTCGCCAAGGAATATGTGGTTGCTCACAAAGGGGAGGCTGGCGTCTTGATTCTCTCTGAATTTGTAGGGGCCGCAGTGGAGATGCCCGAGGCAATTTTGACCAATCCCTATTCCCTCGATCGGATGGATGAGTCCCTTGATCAGGCGCTGGTAATGCCTGTGGCGGAGCAGAAAAAACGGATGGCAAAGATGTATAAAACGGTGACCCACTACGATGTCCAGTATTGGGCAGATCACTTAATTGAACTGTACAAAAATATTCCAGTTGTAAAGAAGTAATGAATGTGCCGTAATTAATGCACAGATTTCGCCACTCAGGGTAGAGACTTCGTTAGAATTTCCAAGCAGCCTGCCAACGGCATTGTCGCTCTATTCATATTCATCTATGCGTAGCTTCCCTGAGATTCAGAACCAATCCTATGACCTGATTGTGATTGGAGGTGGAATTAATGGAGCAGGCATTGCCCGAGATGCAGCGCTCCGAGGCCTCAAAACGATCTTGATTGAGAAGGGGGACTTCGCCAGTGGCACTACGAGTTGTCCTTCTCGCCTGATCCATGGCGGACTGCGCTATCTGGAGTACTTCGAGTTCAATCTGGTCCGCGAATCACTTCGGGAGCGGGAGATCCTTTTGCACACTGCACCGCATTTGGTGCGTCCCCTGCAGTTGAGCGTCCCCATTTATTCTGATAACTCCCGACCCTATCGTCTGATTCAGACAGGGATGATTCTTTACGATTTGCTGAGCTTCGACAAAAGCGTTCCTAATCATCGGATGTTATCTTTTGCTGAAGTCCGGCAGCTTTTTCGTGCCCTCAATCCGAAGGCTTTGAAAGGTGCGGCTCAATACTATGACGCGCAGGTCGTGTATGCAGAAAGACTGTGCTTAGAAAATATCCTGTCCGCTCAAGATGCAGGGGCAACGGTCCTGAACTATGTGCAGGTCACGGATCTGCGCCAATCTCAAGGTCACATCTCAGACATTATCTGCAAGGATCAACTCACTGGTGAGGAATTCAAAATTTCAGCAGGTGAACAAACTGTAGTGGCCAATACGGCTGGTCCTTGGGTTGATCACGTCCTGAAGTCGAGCGATCAACCCATTCGAAAGAAACGACTGATTGGGGGAACGAAAGGAAGTCATATTATTGTTCCAGCCTTCCCAGGTGCCCCAGACACCGCTCTGTACGTCGAAGCAGCCAGCGATAATCGTCCATTTTTCATCATTCCCTGGCTCGATCGGTATCTGATTGGCACGACGGACATCCCCTTTACTGGCGATCTTGATCGGGTCAAGGCAGAGGATCAAGAAATTGAATATCTGATTACCGAAACAAACCGCACCATTCCCACCGCTTGTTTGACACTTGAGTCTGTCCTTTACACCTATTCAGGTGTGCGCCCGCTGCCGAGTACAGATGAAAAATCACCGGCAGGCATCACCCGCAAACATATTCTCCACGACCATGCATCTGAGGGGGTAGCAAATCTCATTTCTCTGATCGGTGGTAAGTTGACTACCTATCGCCAAGTGGGCGAGGAGTACGTTGATGCAGCCTATCGCAAACTAGGGCGTGCCGTGCCATCCTGTCACACCCGAAAGAAGGCCCTTCCGGGCGCCATTGACCAAACGGATTCAGCGAGAGCAGAAGTCGTGGCGCAGTATCAATCCCGGGTACCCCTCGCTGTGATTGACTATCTGTTTAGTCTCTATGGTGCAAAGGCTTCAGAGGTCTTAGCGCTAACAGAACAATTCTCTGATTTGGGAGAGTCCATTGTTCCCCATCAGCTAGACATTAAGGCTCAGGTGGTATACGCCGTAGACTCTGAGTTAGCCCATACATTGGTGGATATCTGCTGCCGCCGAACGCTGATTGCGATGCAAGGGAACTATGGTTTTGACGCACTCTCAGCAATTACAGAAACACTCGTTAAACACTGTGGCTGGAGCCAGGAGAGAAGCGATCTTCAGCTGGCCGCTTATCGAACCCATATTCAGACTCACTATCAGCCCGACTATGCTTTGGCTGCTGCTCAAGCTTAGGATATAAGGGAGCGAGACAAGATTGCTGGCTAGACTGCTGATGATGATGCATTCGCTACCTCTATCTGCGGCTGTAGAGTCTGATATGTTTCTATGTTCGAGAGGAAAGACAACGCAGTCTACGGTGTTTGGGGTAGCTTCTAGATCCATTCTTGGGACTGTTCCAGATGGCAAATGAGAATTCTCCTTTGCGGTCGAGTACAGTCGCCATTCTAGGCACTGGTGTTTGGGGAAATGCCTTGGCGACATTAGCTCGAAACAATGGCCATGCGGTTCACACGTGGTCTCGAAGGGGATCCGTAACATTGGCGGACACTGTCATTGGAGCTGATGTTGTCCTCTCGGCAATCTCGATGCAAGGCGTTGCTTCCATGGCAACCCAACTTAAAGGAGAAGGTTTACCGACCTCCGTTATTCTAGTCAGTGCGACCAAGGGTTTAGCCCCCGAAACTCAGCGCACCCCCTCACAGATCTGGCAGGCTGCGCTGCCTCAAAATCCAGTTGTGGTGTTGTCAGGACCAAATCTATCTCAAGAAATTGAGCAGGGTTTACCCGCCGCCACTGTGATGGCGAGTCATGATCTCCAAGCCGCAGAGCGGGTGCAGGAGATTTTTGCCTCGGAACGGTTTCGGGTCTATACCAATTCTGATTGTTTGGGGACAGAGCTGGGGGGTGCGCTGAAGAATGTGATTGCGATCGCAATGGGTGTTTGTGATGGTCTACAGCTCGGGAGCAATGCCCGCTCTGCCCTGATGACCCGCGCACTTCCCGAACTAATTCGAGTAGGCACACATTTGGGGGGAAAAGCAGAGACATTCTTAGGTCTTTCAGGTTTAGGGGATTTGCTAGCCACTTGTACTAGCCCCCTGAGTCGGAACTATCAAGTAGGCTATCAACTGGCTCAAGGTAAATCTCTTGAGAAAATTTTGACGGATCTGAAGGGCACAGCTGAAGGAGTTAACACTGCTCGGGCCTTAGTGGATTTTGCCAGTCGTGAAGCCATCGCTGTTCCGATCTCTGATCAGGTTGGTCGATTATTGGATGGTGAATGTAGTCCACAAGAAGCCGCTGCTGAACTGATGGCCCGGGACGTTAAGCCAGAAGTCTGCTCAATCGGTCAATAGCTTACTGCTATCAACGGGGCTCATGATTGTCTTCGCAACCAAAATCTTCTAAATCTTGCCGGTGAATCATACCTTGATTGTTGCGCTTGGATGCCCACATTAGAAATGCCGGCCTCCAATAATGAAGGAGACCGGCATATGATCACAATTGAATTGTACCCAGACCTTAGCGGATATATTCTTTGAGAACGCTATTACGATTCGGATGACGCAGTTTACGCAAAGCCTTTGCTTCGATTTGGCGAATGCGCTCACGGGTCACATTAAAAATCTGGCCGATTTCCTCTAGGGTCTTCATGCGGCCATCGTCTAAGCCATATCGGAGCTTCAAAACATCGCGCTCACGGGGGCTGAGGGTATCTAAGACAGTTTCGAGATCTTCACGTAGCAAATTCTTAGAAACTTGATCTTCCGGCGTCTCACCGTCGGACTCAATAAAATCCCCCAACCGGGAATCTTCTTCCTTACCGATAGGGGTCTCTAAAGATATGGGGAGTTGAGCTGACTTCGCAATAAAGCGCAGCTTCTCAATGGTCATTTCCATGCGAGTCGCAATTTCTTCTTCTGTGGGTTTGCGACCCATTTCCTGCGAGAGAAGCTTGGTAGTCTTCTTAATGCGAGAAATTGTCTCGTAGAGGTGGACTGGAAGACGAATGGTGCGAGACTGATCTGCGATCGCACGTGTGATAGCCTGACGAATCCACCAAGTAGCGTAGGTGGAGAACTTATAGCCTTTCTCGTGGTCAAACTTTTCTGCCGCACGGATGAGTCCTAGACTGCCCTCTTGAATCAAGTCTTGGAACGAGAGTCCGCGATTCATATATTTCTTGGCAATCGAAACCACCAATCGGAGATTGGACTGCACCATCTTGTCCTTGGCACGGCGACCCAAGTGAAGGCGATGTCGGAAGGCAGGCAGAGCCATCTCCACATCGTCGGCCCACTCTTGCATGTAGGGCTCGCGGTCTAACTGATCGGTCAAACGATCAAAAACACGCTCTAGCTCTAAAAGATCAGCAATCTTACGCGCCAATTCAATCTCTTCGTCCGCACGCAAGAGTCGAATTCTGCCAATTTCCTGTAGGTAGAGGCGGATGGAATCTTCGGTGTAATGCTTTTTCTTAGCAGGACCCCGGCGTTTAGCAACCCGGGCTTTGCTTGTCTTAGCCTCCTTTGTAGCGGCTGCTTTCGCACCTTTTTTACCGGAGCCGCTGGCAGCTGCATCGCCGAGCAATTTCTCCAGGTCACTAACGGGTTCCTTAATGGCCTCTAGTACATTCTTGGCTTGGGTCATGCCGGATTCCTCATCTCCTTTAGTGCACAAATTTGGAAAAGGTTGTGCGTCAATCTACAGTGAAAATCAATATTTAAAAGTCTGGGAACGTTTTGCTAGTAGGTTAAACAGTGATGAAACCCTTCAGTATCGTTGCTGAAACTTAAACCTCAGGAACTTGCTGTAAGCGCTATTTGAAACCTCGCTTCCCTAGACCCTCACGATTGTAACTTTTCTGAATAAAGTTGTCCGCATTAGGGGCTAATTCCTTCGCATTATGGCTTATTTTTTATCGAAATAATATAGAGCACCGCTTCCTCTCTTGTCACTCTCAGATGAATCCAGACACAGGTCGCAACGGGGAAAAACCCCACCTGTAGCGTAATTCTATTTTTCACACCCATATGTAGCGTCCATAGGTTCGCCTCAAAGAATAATGAAGATCGGTGAATGCAAGGGCTCCGTGCACCAAATCACAATTGCCCCTCGATAAACGCTGCGCCTATCACTTTTCGTTACATAAATTCACAAAGAGAGAAATAGATCTCAATGGCCAGATCAGCTACTCTGGGGGCAAGTTTCTGAGTGGTGTTTATGTCCTTTGTTGGTCTCCATGTCCATAGCGACTACAGCATGTTGGATGGCGCGAGTCAGCTTCCGGCCCTGGTGGCCCAGGCGGTTGACTTGGAAATGCCTGCGATCGCACTCACAGATCACGGCGTCATGTACGGGGCGATCAACCTGATCAAGACTTGCAAGGGCAAAGGTATCAAGCCGATCATCGGCAACGAAATGTACGTCATTAACGGCGATATCGAAAAACAAGAGCGCCGTCCCCGTTACCATCAGGTCGTCTTAGCGAAAAACACTCAGGGCTATCGAAACCTTGTTAAGCTCACCACTCTCTCGAACCTCAAAGGTGTACAAGGTAAAGGCATCTTTTCGCGTCCATGTATAAATAAGGATCTGCTGGAGCAATATCACGAGGGTCTGATTGTCACCAGTGCCTGTCTGGGGGGCGAAGTCCCGCAGGCCATTATGCAGGGTAAGCCTGAAATCGCTCGACGGGTTGCAAAGTGGTATAAAAATCTCTTCGGCGATGACTATTATCTAGAAATTCAAGATCACGGGTCCCAAGAGGACCGGATGGTGAATGTGGAAATTGTCCGCATTGCTCGTGAGCTGGATATCAAGATTGTGGCGACCAATGATTCCCACTATATTTCTTGTCACGATGTAGAAGCCCATGATGCGCTTCTCTGTATCCAAACCGGGAAATCGGTGACGGAAGATAAACGCCTGCGGTACAGCGGTACAGAGTATATGAAGTCCGCTGATGAAATGCGGCTGTTGTTTCGCGATCACTTGACGGCGGATGTGATTGAAGAAGCGATCGCAACCACCCTAGAGGTTGCAGACAAAGTTGAAGAATACGACGTTTTCCGTAGCCCCCAGAGTCCAGCCTTTGAAGTCCCGGAGGGCTACACCCCCGAAAGCTATATGGAGGAAGTCACCTGGGATGGCCTCCTCGATCGATTGGAGCTAAAGGATAAGGAAGAGGTTCCTGAAGTCTATAAAGAACGGCTTGTCTATGAGCTAGAAATGCTCAAACAAATGGGGTTTGCCACCTACTTCTTAATCGTTTGGGATTACATCAAATATGCCCGCGACAACAATATTCCGGTGGGCCCCGGACGGGGAAGTGCTGCAGGATCCCTAGTTGCCTATTGTCAGGGCATCACGAATATTGACCCGGTCCACCATGGCCTTCTTTTTGAACGCTTCCTGAACCCAGAGCGGAAATCAATGCCTGATATTGATACCGATTTCTGCATTCAGAAACGGGACCAGATGATCGAATATGTCACTGAAAAGTACGG
>CALFCG010000040.1 GCA_937951315.1 uncultured cyanobacterium | reverse complement strand
CTATTTCTGAGAGGAGCTGACATGCCTAAATTAGGGCTGTCGAACATCCCCGAACCCAGGTTCATTTAGCCCTTGAAAGTAATTTTAACTTTTTGAATTATTTCTAAATGGAGCTAAGCGGATTCGAACCGCTGACCCCCTGCATGCCATGCAGGTGCTCTACCAACTGAGCTATAGCCCCAAGGAATCACCATCATGCACTGAAAGTTGGCATGTCGTCAAGAAGGTTTGCAGCCCCTGTCTCTTCAAGACCGACGAGGGGAGTTTGTAAACGAGATAGATAAGAAAAGCTAATAAGCTTCATCAAAATAACTGATGCCTGTGGCTATGATTGAAGTATTCCAGATGCGGGTGAAGCATCATCTGCATGTTGTCATTGAGGAAACGATCCATGAAACTCATGCAAATGCTCAATCAAGCGTTTCAATATCTTACTGAGGCAATGGTCCGAACCTTCACTCCGGCTGAGCATCATTATCCTGCCACTGGCATAATCCCTTTCATGGGCGATGACTATGAGGCATCCTGGGTTGATTAATCTGCTGTAGCCTTAAAGAACTTGCCCTGGAGGATGCAAAGTCCTCCCAGGGTAGCTTCTTTGTTTGGGTAAGCTTCTATGACGGAAGGATTAGTTTGGTCAACATTGCTGCTGGTCTTTATCTTTTTAGGCTGGTTGGGTTGGCAGGAGTACCAAAAGGTTGAAGCTTACAAAACTTGGGCGGCACACTTTGAGCGCAGTAAATACGACATTTATGCTGTGTTAGGTCAATCCGGCGACACGTTGATCTGGGGAAAGCCCACGCGAAAGGAGCCGGTGGATCTGATGAGCTGCAGTCTTTCTGAGATTCAAGCTGTGCAGCTTTGTGTTGATGATCAGAGCGTTGACTGGCAGCAGCCCCCGACAAAAGGACGCAAGATTTTCATTGAGTTAATTCGCCGGTCACAACAAGAGCCCCTTCAGGTGCCCTTTACCGATATTGCGATCGCAACGGACTGGACAAAATATTTACAGAAAGCTATCGCTTCACCAGAAACTGAGCCGAGTTAATGAAAGTTTTGGCTGAGATTGTCCCAAGTGGGATAGTTCCCTTTGATGGCGAGATAGCCAGCAGGTAAGCCACAGAAGACGAGGCCCAATAAGGCTTGTCCGAAGTTGCCATTGTGGATACTATCGCCGACATAGCCCATGTAGCCACAGAAGATGATGGTGCCGAGCATTCGCAACGTGATGGGGTGGCTTTTCGGAGAAAGACATGCGATCGCAATGATGACACAGACTGCTGCTAGGCCGTAAAAAGTATGCGGATCTGCTGGTAACCCACTGGAATCAAGAGCCGTCATGAAGAAGCCAGCAGCGCAGACCATAGAAATTGCGGCAATGATGATTCGTGAACCTGCACTCACAAATTAAAGCTCCTAGAATTTTGAACATTTTGCTGTTTACACAGCTCGTATCTTAGACTCATCTTCACAGTGAGTGTGCCCAGATCTGAGATTGAGACTGACGAATCGGAAAATTTACCAATGCCAGGGATAATGTTTAGGGAATGATGGGGACCCGTCCAGGCATCAGGAACGGATCCACTCTTCTGTTAACGTAACCAGTAGTAAGTTTTTCAATCAATATGGCTGAAGTTCTGTTATTTAATGCCCTGCGTGAAGCAATTGACGAAGAGATGGGCAAAGACCCCACCGTCATGGTGATGGGTGAGGATGTTGGCCATTATGGCGGCTCCTATAAAGTTACCAAGGGACTATACGACAAATATGGTGCCCTGCGTGTACTGGATACCCCCATTGCAGAGAATAGCTTCACTGGCATGGCCGTAGGTGCTGCCATGACAGGACTTAAGCCGATCATCGAAGGCATGAATATGGGCTTCTTGCTCTTAGCCTTCAACCAAATTGCCAACAATGCCGGGATGCTCCGCTATACCTCCGGTGGTAACTTCAAAATTCCGATGGTGATCCGCGGACCGGGAGGTGTTGGACGTCAGCTTGGGGCGGAGCATTCCCAGCGTCTAGAGGCGTATTTCCAGGCAGTACCGGGTTTAAAAATTGTGGCTTGCTCGACCCCCCACAATGCCAAGGGATTACTCAAAGCCGCGATTCGGGACCCTAATCCTGTTCTCTTCTTTGAACATGTGCTCCTCTATAACCTGAAAGAAGAGCTGCCTAGTGAAGAATACGTTTTACCCCTCGATAAAGCAGAAGTTGTGCGCTCTGGAAAAGATGTGACGATCTTGACCTACTCTCGAATGCGCCATCATGTGCTGCAGGCGGTGAAGACACTGACTGCAGAGGGCTTTGATCCTGAGGTGATTGATCTGATCTCTCTTAAACCCCTAGATTTCGAAACTATTGGTGAGTCAGTTCGCAAGACCCACCGCGTGATTGTCGTTGAAGAATGTATGAGAACGGGAGGGATTGGGGCTGAGTTAACAGCTTCGATTAATGATCGCCTCTTTGATGAACTGGATGCGCCGGTGATTCGTCTCGCCTCCCAAGATATTCCGACCCCCTACAACGGGAAGCTTGAAAATCTCACGATTGTTCAGCCTCAGCAAATTGTAGAAGCGGTTCAGAAAATGGCAGCATTGCAGGTGTAGCGACCCTGAACTGAGTTTGGGTGAGAAGCCTGGGTTCTGAGGTGTCTGTGGTTAAGCTATCATTAGACCCCAGAATCATATTCACTAGTGGACGGATAAGGTGGCTTAGGTGCTTGGCAAACAACGATTTATATTAGCTTTTATTGTGGCCCTCGTGATTGGTGCCTTGTTTGTGATCACGCAGGTTCCTGTAAAGCTTGGACTTGACCTTCGGGGTGGGTCTCAGTTGACTTTGCAGGTGCAAACCAATGAGAAGGTTCCCGAGATTACACCACGGGTCTTAGAGGCCGTTCAGCGTGTGGTGGAGGGGCGAATCAACGCCCTAGGTGTGTCTGAGTCGTTGGTGCAGACCTCTGGTACCAGTCAGCTGCTGGTGCAGCTACCCGGCGTTAGTGACCCCAAGGATGCAGAGCGCATTCTAGGCGGAACAGCCCAGCTTGACTTTCGCTCCCAAAAGCAAGGGTCTGAGGCCCAATTGCAGGTTGAGCGACAGTTACAGCTAGAACATTTGGCTGAGCAGACCCAACTTCAGGCGGCTGAAACGACCCCTGAGACAGAAAAGGCTTTGGCTGAGGTTAAAGAAAAGCTGAAGACTAGTGAAGATGCGATCGCAAAACTCTACGAACCTGCGACCTTAACCGGCGACAATCTTCGAGATGCTTTCGCACAACCCCAGCAGGGATCAAACACCTGGACTGTTGTGATTCGCTTTGATGCGACGGGGGGAGAAAAATTTGCTGAACTCACTAAAAATGTGGCGGGTACAGGTCGCACCCTCGGTATTTTTCTCGATGGTCGGCTCTTAAGTTCCCCCACCGTGGATGTCCAGTTTGCAGAGAACGGCATTACCGGCGGCAGCGCAGAGATTACCGGTGGCTTTACCGCAGAATCGGGGAACGACCTCGCGGTGCAGTTGCGAGGGGGGGCTTTACCGACTCCCGTCCAGATTGTTGAGAATCGCACCGTCGGAGCCACCCTGGGTAAAGATAGTATTCGCAGTAGCATTTATGCCGGTCTTGGCGGTCTTCTGCTGGTGCTGATATTTATGGTGTTCTACTATCGCTTGCCGGGCCTGATTGCAGATGTGGCGCTTTGCGTTTACGGTTTACTGACCTTTTCCATTTTTGTCCTGGTGGGAGTGACCTTGACCTTGCCCGGCATCGCCGGATTCATTTTGAGCATCGGCATGGCAGTAGATGCCAATGTTTTGATCTTTGAGCGTACCCGTGAAGAACTCCGCTCGGGCCGGACCCTCTATCGTTCCATTGAGTCTGGCTTTAATCGTGCCTTTACCAGCATTCTAGATAGCAACGTCACCACCCTTATTGCTTGCAGCGTTCTCATTTGGTTAGGGTCTGGTCTTGTCCGAGGCTTTGCGATCACCCTAGCCATTGGTGTCTGTATGAGTATGTTTACTGCCATAACCTGTAGTCGTACCCTGATGTTCTCAGCCATTAGCTTCCCCAACCTGCGTAAGAATGAGCTCTTTGATACGAAAAAGGTGAAGGTGGTCTCATGAAACTCAACCTATCTAAGCGCCGTTCGCTGTGGTGGTCTATTTCTGCGATCTCCATTGCCATCGGAATTGCTGCGATGGTGTTTTCCTGGCAGCAATATCAGGCCCCTCTCAGACTCGGTCTCGACTTCCTTGGCGGGACTCGGTTGCAGTTTGAGCGTGATTGTTCGCAGGCCGATTGTCAGTCCCCGATCACACCTGAAGAGGTTCGGTCTGTCTTAACTGAAAAGGGATTGGGCAACAGCAACATCCAAGTTCTAGGGAACGAGAAGCAGGCTGTATCTATTCGAACTCAGCCGCTCGACGTTGAGAAGCGGACTGAGCTGCAGACGGCATTAGTGTCTCAATTGGGCACCATCGATGATCAAAAGACTCAAATTGATACTGTTGGTCCGACTCTGGGTAAACAGCTTTTAACCTCAGGCTTGCTCGCCCTCCTGGTTTCGTTTGGCGGCATCATTATTTACCTGACCATTCG
>CALFCG010000039.1 GCA_937951315.1 uncultured cyanobacterium | reverse complement strand
AGGAGATGTGACTGAAGCACAGGCTCCAGTTGTTAGCCAGACGTATTGCCAGAACGGGAAATGGATCGAGTCTCTAAAATTTTTGATATACTGCGTGGTGCTAAATTCAGTTATTTGGGCAATATTCTTAAATATCGTTTACATTTTGTCTTATTCCTGGGAATAAATAACCTATTCTCGAAACACATCCATTTTTATCCTGAAAAATATAATTTAGCACCGATTATTAGTTCAGATTTTTGACTAGTGCATGTAAGTAACTACAGCAGATTTTTCTCGATGATGTGTGGGCTAAGGCTGATAGCTGCAAGTTTGAGAGCTTGAAATTATGACAATGCGAGATAAACAGATACCTTTTTTCAATGGAGTAGCCCAACAATTCACACAGAGAAAAAGGGCAGACGCAGTTCGCCGTCTACTCCAATCAGTAGGCATCACGATGCTAGTGGCACCTCTCACACTAATGTCAACGATCAAAGCCTCTAGAGCGATCGACCTTACCTTTCAGTTCGGAGATGGAATCACACCAGCGGTCAAACGCTTATTCGGAGAAACAGAGACCTTTTGGGAATCCAAGATTTTAGGCTACCAGTCTGGCATCTCGCTAACGGGGATTAATATTGATGTCTCCGCAGAATTTATTGATCATACGAATGGGATTCTGGCTGAGGCAGGGCCCACAACTCTTGTCACTGAGGGATTTAATCCTATCAATAGAAGTCCCTATTTCCTTGCAGACACAGGTTCAGTAAGGCTTGACAGTGCAGATTTAAATGATCCGGACCTATCCGACACCATTACCCATGAAGTTGCCCACGTACTTGGCTTTGGCACAGTTTGGGACCTCAATGATGTCTATCGGAATGGTACAGGTCGGTACACCGGCATCCATGCCCTAACGGCTTATCAAAAAGAATTTGACCCCAATGCTGCATTTGTCCCGGTTGACATCGACAACGCTCATTGGGATCCCTTTGTAGATGTGCAAGATCCTCAAGGGCGTCCATTATCCAATGAATTGCTTAACCCCTTTGTCATTCCTGAAGAGGTTTCTTTTGTGAGCAAGACAACGATTCAGTCATTCAGAGATATCGGTTACGTTACAGTACCGGAACCCTCGACAATTCTGGCTTCAGGGCTAACATTACTGCTCGGCAGCCTATTCATGTACTTGACTCGCTCTTACCGTACAAAGAAAGCTTAGGACACAGCCCAAGATTGAGAGAGCAGTAAAGGGTGACCTAAAACGCACCTCTGAATCAGAGGGCTGACGCGTGTTTGTGCAGCAGCCAAGCTCTAACTTCCTGAACTAGCCATTGACCTTCTACTTGTGATAGCTGCTCGACCAGCACAATGTCTCGCGGTGTTGATAATTCTGCCTGTGATGCAATAGCAGTTTCTGCTGGCGGTGGCTTCACAATAACGGTTGTATCTGAGGGGCCAAAGGCAAGCACCTCTATGTTCGCAACAGAACTGATAGGACAGCACCATTGACGATAGGGAATACCCCAAAGGCTCAACTGAGCGGTGACAGTATCGGCCGTAAACGTTAATTGTGTGGCTCCAAACAACCGTTTCAAGGCGATCAGGAGCATTAGACAGATAACGCCACCCAGCATAGACAGCAGTATCCCAACCCCCACACCCGCAAAGTCCCAGGAACGAAGAGCCACAATCAGATTCTGAATTCCCACAGGAATCAGAATTAAGATAGCCCCTCCACCTAAGATTCCGAAGACAGCTAGCTCTAACCATGCCATATTCTTAGGTTTAATCAGGGCTGGGATTGACACAACAAGGCTGTCAAAAGAGGGTTGCAACACAATACGAGATTGGGGTGGCTCTAAAGCCGGTGGGGCGACAGGTGCTCTCAATGCGGCCAAGGCCTGGGTTGCTGAACTAAAACGATGAGCAAGGGCAGGAGCCGTCATTTGGACTAACCAGTCTGAGAATTGAGGGGTAACTTGGATGCGATCGCAAAACGACATCGTCAAATCAGCCTGCACCAGTTCTGCCGGTGGAACACCCGCCAACAAATGAACCAGCGTTGCACCTAGGGCATAAAGATCAGACGCTGGCTCAGCCTGACCACCAAACTGCTCCATTGGCGTATATCCATAGGTTCCCACCACCGTAAAAGATTGCCCAGCAGTTCGGGGACGATCCAAAACTGCCCCAAAATCGATCAGAGACACCTCTTGATCAGGTCCAAGAATTAAGTTACTTGGCTTAAGATCTCGATGGAGAACACAAGGCCGACACCCGTGCAAATAGACCAAGATTTCTAAAACCTGCTCTGCAATTGATTTGACGGTGGCTTCTGAGAATCGCTGACGCCGATCTAGGCAGACTTGCAACGACTCACCCTCAATATAAGTTTCGACAAACCCCATCCATTCTTCGGACTCCCGGAGATGGAACGACTCACCACACTGAGGAATCCGAGGATGGCTCAGTTGCCGGAGAACCTGAACTTCTCTTTCAAATAATTTCAGATCAGCCCAACCGCTCCCCTCAAAACGCAAGAACTTCAGCACCACTAGCGAACTCGTCACGCAGCGATCCTCTGCCAGCCATGTTTGCCGAGAGCCATTGACACCCGAGAGGTCGCCAAGCTGCTGACGGAGGACATAGCGTTCTTGCAAGATCTGACCTGCTGCAAACATAGTGGGCAATCCTTACAGACAATTGTTATTTTTTTATTAAGGGAAAACACATGAGTCTACAATCAGTGCTACCGAACATTGAAGAAACTTTGTACACTGGTCACAAGGCTTCACCCATGGCAGCTCTCGCTCAGCTACCATAACTAAGGTCTTCCCCTGCCACCCCTCAGGACAAATTCATGACGGAACCCATCTCAGAAGTTTCTAGCATCAAGGCTATCGAAAAACTGTTGGCCTACTATAACTTTCAAGATGAGTTGCAAACTAGAGAGCAGCTCTTAGACAGGTGGCTACGCTCCTATCCAGTTGACTGGGTCCGCTTAGCGCTGATTGAGGCCCTCTACCAAGGTCGTTACAAGAGCGCATCGGTTGAGTACCTACTCCAACTTTGGCAGCGGCGAGGGCAACCTCTCAAACGATTTAGTCGTGAGTTTGAGAGACTGGTCAGCCATAATTGCCCCAAAACATTTTTGAGCCTGCTGCAAGCCCCCCCCTCAATCCCTCAATCCCAGCAAAAATCACAGACAACCTTAACAGGCCTCATGGATAAAAGCCCTTCTATTTCCAGGAAAAAGGCATCCATAGCCCCCCC
>CALFCG010000038.1 GCA_937951315.1 uncultured cyanobacterium | reverse complement strand
GCTTGACAGAAGTCATCGACGTGGCAAAAGAGTTCTTCTAAGCTAGACACGGGAGGAGCATGCTGATGGTTTTGAGATTCTCAGCCTAGCTCCTCCTGCTTATCCCGTACTGACGTTAAATAGTGCAAGAGACGATCACGGGCAGAGCGAATACTTCTGAGTTCGAGTAACTGCTTGACTGCCTCAAATCGCTGAGTCAGATGACACACATAGCTTTTACATAAACCAGGGGATTGCTGCAAGGCACTTAGGAAATCATGCTTGGGAATCGCTAACAGGCGAGACGATTGTTCAGCAATGACAGTACAGCTATAGGTATCACCACTTATCGCGGTTTCAGCAAAGCTTTCCCCCTCGCCGACCATGAAGTAGGTCACTATCTGCTCCTCAGTAAAGCTGACTAACTTCAAGCGGCCTGGTTCCACCCAAAAAATAAATTCTGAGGGATCACTTTGCTGAAAGAGAATCTGCCCCATGGACAGTTCACGGGTAATGATGCACTGACGTAAATCTGCTGGCAGGTCCTTAATTGTAAGCCGATTAAGCTATCTCAGAATTAAAAAACTCAAGTGAAAGTTCACGACATCTATTCATGAGTATTACTCATGTTTTGTCAATTACAATGTGAGTCATATTCGTATTTATGATCAGAGGGTTCAATAAACGAGTGGTAAAAGAAGTAGAGCCAGTGCCTGGAATGCGCCGCCAACCGAAGCAAGCTAGGAGTCGAGAGCGAGTTGAAAAGATTCTGGATGTCGCGGAAGCAATGTTTATTGCTGAGGGCTGCAAATCGGTGACGACAAATGCGATCGCAGCTCAAGCCGAAATTCCGATCGGTTCCCTCTATCAGTTTTTTCCTGACAAAGCCGCGATTCTTATGGCTCTGGCGGCTCGCTATGCAACCTTGCTCAACCAGAAATTATTAGCGGTAGTATCTGAACTCGATTCACTTCCGCTATCGGATGCTTTGGCACTGGGGATTGATACTTACGATCAGTTTCATGAAGACTATCCTGGCTTTCAGGCCATATATATGGAGATGCAGGACACTTTGCCAGAACTCACTGCCATTGAAGCGGCAGCTGACGTGGAACTCATTCATGCCGCGGCAAACTCGCTGTCTCAACATTGCCCTGGGTTAGAGGTTGATCAATATCAGGTGATAGCGATGGTCCTCGTTAAAAGTGTAGGCACTCTACTGTGGATGTCACGCAGCCAAGCCCCTTCTTTTCGGCTGCGTTTGTTAGAAGAGACAAAACGCTTAGTACAGTCTTACGTACAAAGTTATTGGCCGGAAGACAGATAAGGAATATTTTAATGAACGGTATGGTTACCGTTCATTAAAATATTGTGAATAAAGGGTTTGGGAGCATTCCCCAAAGTTATATACAACACTTTCGAAGACATCTGACTCAACGACTTGGTCCTTTCAGAACGGAGATTGGATACGGCCTGACAATCCGATCTATCAGAACATGAGTCCTACTTCACGCCAGCATAAATGTATCGAAATCATTGATGTGCTGTGGGAAGATGGTGCTCCAGATAGTCAGCGAGCATCTATTCGCTAAATAGCCCTATCCTCCAGACTCCATAAACAATCGCTCCAATAGCACATTTCCAACTCTGGATATCTCTGCTGAAGCAAAAGAGACGTGTAGCTTTGCGTCGCACAGCGATATCACTGTGCCATTTCTATGGCGAACAATTTAGAAGCACAAGCGAAGATATCCGAACAGTCTCAAACATCAAAATACAGAGATGAAATAGACAAGGCTATATAAGCTTTCGGAAAACATAAAGAAAAGCTAATAGTTCAGAATAATCCCACGACAAGGATTAGGAATTTTCCTTACAATGGGAAATCATTGATAGCACAAGAAAAAAGTTAATTTTAAGTGCAAAAGTTGAATCCTATCCTTAGTTTGTTTTTATTAATATGTCTCTAAATAATGGTACGATGTTCCAATTTTTTCATTGGTACAATCCTTCGGATGGAACGCTCTGGAAAGAAGTGGAAGATAAATCATCTGAGCTATCTGCCGCAGGTATCACGGCAATCTGGCTACCTCCTGCGTACAAAGGACAAGGGGGTATATACGATGTTGGCTATGGAGTTTATGATTTATTCGATCTTGGTGAGTATGAACAAAAACACACTGTTAGAACAAAATATGGGACCAAAGTAGAGCTATTAAGCGCTATTACTGCCATTCAAGAGAACAAAATGGAAGTCTATGGTGATGTAGTCTTGAATCACAAGGATGGAGGAGACTTCACAGAAAATATTTGGGTTCAAGAAGTTGATTGGCATGACCGCAATAAAATACTGAGTGATTGGTATCAGATTGATGCCTGGACTCATTTCACTTTTCCTGGTCGAGGCGAAGAACATTCAAAGATGAAATGGCATTGGTGGTGTTTTGATTCTCTTGCTTATAATGCCACAACAAACAGTGCAGACAAATTATATCGCCTGAAAGAGAAAGGCTTTGAGAAGGAAGTAAGCACGGAGAATAGTAACTATGATTACTTATTGGGAAGCGATATCGATTCGAGAGAAGATTTAGTAATTGAAGAGCTTCGTTACTGGGGTCGCTGGTTTGTCGATCAGACAAATATAAACGGTTTCCGGATAGATGCTGTTAAGCACGTTCGTTCAAGCTTTTTCAGAAACTGGATCAACCACTTACGTGTTCATTTTAGTGAACGAAGTCTATTTAGCTTCGCCGAATATTGGTCTTGGCATGATACAGCACCTTTGCACCAATACATAAGTCAAACAGAAGGAGTTATGTCTCTATTTGATGTGCCTCTACACATGAATTTTCATGATGCGAGTAGAGCTGGAAATAATTTTGATATGCGCAAAGTTTTTGACAATACTTTAGTTAAAGAACAACCCGCTCTTGCCGTTACTTTTGTTGACAATCATGACACCCAACCGTTGCAATCCCTTGAGTCCTGGGTAGAATCGTGGTTTAAACCTTTAGCCTATGCACTCATCCTATTAAGAAAAGATGGATACCCCTGTATTTTTTATGCAGACTACTATGGTGCACATTACAAGGATAATCAAGGGAATAGTGGGGCAGAACACGAAATTTGGATCGATAATCATCGTTTTCTAATTGATAAATTCTTAAGAGCTCGCCAAGATTATGGTTTTGGAGAGCAGCATGATTACTTTGATCATACCAACACAATTGGTTGGACAAGATTAGGCAATAGTGAACACCCAGGGGCGATGTCTGTCATTATGACGAACGGAGCTGAAGGCAGTAAATGGATGAATATGTTTCGGCAAAATGCAACCTTTACCGACATCACCGGGCATATTTCCGAAAAAATTCGAACGAATGAGAATGGTTGGGCTAATTTTCGCTGTAAAGGTGGCTCAGTCTCTGTTTGGCTTCTGGATTAGATATTCTGGCACGGCATAGTACCCTAAACGGAAAAAGTGTCATCGCCACCAAAACAGCAAGACATGTCCAGATATCAACGAAAAGTCCCAAGTCTATGAGATTGCGATCTCATAGACTTGGGTGGGTCGACTCTCAGTACAGGAAAGGACTGCAATCAAATCTCGGAAGCACGGCCCTAATTGGATCTAGGGGCAAGGGATTTTTTGTTCGCATATCCTTTCCATCTCCCATGAATACGTCGAGAAAGCCTAGAATTAAGGGTGTAGCTCCCTCCCACAGCCCCCATTCCTGGGGAGATTAACAATGTTGAATGCGACTAAGTTGTTCTGTGTAGCAATTGCAACTGCCTCGGTTGTCGTTATGTACCCTCAAGAGGGACCTCAACCCGCTGCTGCTTCTGAGGCAAAAACGACTGTTTTACTTCAGCAGGGACAATCACAACTGCAGGAGCAAGATTATCGAGGGGCGATTACAACTTTCACTGAAGCTGTCCTTCTTTCTCCAAAGAGCGCTGAGCCCTACTTTCATAGAGGTTTAGTGCGATTTGAGTTAGAAGATGAATTAGGCGCGCTAGAGGATTTTGATGATGCGGTTCAGCGAAATCCTCAGTTTGCAAAAGCATATCTATATCGAGGGAGTGTCCTGCTGTCTTTAGGAGATCAATCCAATGGACTCTTGGATATAAGACAGGCAGCAGAGCTCTTTGATGCACAAGGTGACAAAAAAGGTTATCAGCGATCTATATCGTTAATCAAACACTTCAATCCAGTGCTCACACCGTAGATATATCAAAGAGTTTTCTCGCTATATCCTATGTTCAGCTGGGATTTTTGCGATCGCATCTCTTTGCTTTTGGTCCCGCTCAGCTCTATGCTTCGCTGCTTGTCTCGCTCGAGCATTCTTGACCCGCATCCGTTGCGCATCAGTCTTATAGGACTTTTGGATACCTTCGATATTGCGAGGGCTAGAAGTCGCATATTTGTCTTGTTCTGACATGGTTATTTCAGGTAGATATCACTATCAGTTCATCGTTACAGGATTCAATAGAGCCGCCAATGGCGAAAACCCTACGCAGAGAGTTCGGGTATTGTCCCGTTGGGCAACGTTAATGATTGAGGAGCAATAGTGCCAGGTATAAAAAATTTGAACGGCGGTATACACATTTGAACGGCTGTGTACACAACAGACTCAGTAACTTCTGTCATTTTTATATGGGTGGACTACGGAGAATACAAATATTTTCAGATTGAAGCTTTGCCTTTCTCAGTTTTCTCAGCAAAATAAACCGATTACCTCAGCAAAGTTGTAGATCAAACCTAGAAAGTCATCAGTTGGGACTCAGACTCCCCCCTTAGATTGAAATCATCGAAGGTTGGAGAAATAACTCATGACACATACAAAGCTTTTCACTCAAACTCTACTTGCAGGATTTGTACTACTAAGTGCAGCGGCCGCTCCCAAAGCCAATGCTGAATCCGTCATTGTCAATCGTGGTCCTAACGGTGCAGCATTCATAGTCGATTCTGATCGCATTCCAATTGATGCCAAGACACAGTCACAATCGCCTGCACGGGGCTTTCCTAACTTAGTTACGAAGGGACCCAACGGTGCGGCAACCCTTTCCAACAAAGCAGATGCTAAGTCTGACAAAGTTGTTTCTGTACCAAACGTGATCACTCGTGGCCCTAATGGAGCGGCAGTGGTCAGCAAATAGTTCGGATTGCAGTTGGAAATATAGTCAATATGGTATTCGCCCCTATGAAGCGACTCTGCAATGTAATGCCGAGTCGCTTCATGGATCACTTTAAAGTTTCCAACCTAGTGCTCCCATTCATAGCCGGCAGGGTTCAATGGGAGCTTTCCTATTTAAATAGCGGTGCACAAATATCCCCACAACCGAAGCGACAAGCGATGCTGCAGCCTACCCAAAAGCATTCTTTGTAGAAAATAGAATTAGACCAAGGTATCTTTTCCCAAACCCAAGGCATTGATAACTTAAGGGTTAAGTCGTTCCCCCACGACTTTCACAACTATAGAAAGCAGCCCAGCGCAAGCAGGCTGCTTTTTTCTGGACAGGTTGTGGCATAAGGCATGAAATATCTGGTGAATATGTTAGCCTCTCCCTAGCCAAGAATCAGAGCTAATTTATGATGCGAGACTATCTTCTGAAGTCCGTGCTGATCGCAACAACAGTCATTGGTCTTGGCGGATGTCGTTCAATGCTCCCCTTCGAAGCTCGCTATATTCCCAGTGGCTCTATGGAGCCAAGCTTGCAAATTAACGATCGCATCTGGGTCGATAAGGCCAAGGCGAGTCAGTCAAACTTAACTCGCGGCAACATTATCATCTTTAATCCAACCCCAACCCTCAAACAACTGGGATTCCGTGATGCCTTTGTTGCGCGGGTTATTGGCCTACCTGGTGAAGAGATTTCCTTCCGCAATGGACAAGTCTATATCAATCAATCACCTCTCGAAGAAACCTATGTGCAAACTGGGGCTCAAACAAGGCTTGATCTATGTGAAGGGGAAGGAGGAAGCGGAACACCATCACCTTTTTCACAACCCACGACTATTCCCGCACAAGCCTATATCGTTCTCGGGGATAATCGAGAGAATAGTTTCGATGGCCGTTGCTGGGGTTATGTCACAACCAAAGAAATCAGAGGTAAAGTTGTCTATCGATATTGGCCCCCCGAACGGGCAGGGACAATCCAACCCATAAAGTACTGAATAGAAAAGCTTCCCATCTACGATCTCCTAGGTAAATAGAGGAAAATCACAATATTTTCCCAATCATAGGGATTCCTGCGCCTGCCCCAGAAGGTAAGCATATAGGCCTTTCACTCTCGACGACACGCTGACTTCCGTGCTTTCAAAGAGACTGGAGCAAATATTGTTTCTAGGTTTTGAACGGGGTACTTGACTGATTGAGATCGTCTCAGAGCATGACCAAGAGCAACATGCAATCCAATCAGTCTCACTTCATTATTGGGTAAAACTCAATATCATTCCCGGTACTCAGTGGTGACGTTGACCGAGAGATCATCGCGATCAACAGAGACAAAAAAAAGATTTGGACGACAGCAAACTTGGCAATCTTCTACATAGGACTGGTCATACCCAGCACTGATATCGATAAAGGTCGTACTTTCCTCGCCACAGTAGGCACATTGATATTCAGCGGTTGTTTGCATTCATTCTGGCTAGGTTACAGTTATCTGACGCTAGCATTGTTCGCTCAACAGCAGGAACAAGAGAGCTGCCTGTCACCCCAAACCAGATCGCGACGAGGGTGGATCTTCAAATAGATAAAAAGAACGAATACCAAAGATGACTGAAAGCGAAAGCTAATGTATGAGCCTGGAATCTCTACAACAGCAATCTACGATCAAACGAACCAGCCGTCGAAGGGATGATTCAACCACACTTCGACATGGCACCCCACCTTGAACTAAATATAGTCGCGCCAAACACCCACAAGCGATCCTTGGACACTGACTCGATTGGCCAAAACTTTGATAGGTTCATAGGCCGCATTTGCAGCTTCTAGGGTCACTTGCTTGCCCTTGAGATAGAAACGCTTCAAAGTTGTCCCTTCGCCTTCAACTTGGGCTGCGACGATGGTTCCGTTTTTAAGTCCTTTGGGGTCGCGAACGGGTTGCATTACAACGAGATCACCATCGGCAATGTGGGCTTCAATCATGCTGTCACCATTGACACGCAAGGCATAGCAATTGGTGGCAAAGAGGCTTTGACTTAAATCAAGATGCTCATCGGCTTCAGTGAAGGCTTCGATAAGACCACCCGCTGCGATCGCACCTAAAATGGGCACAGATTCCGACTGAGACTGCGTAAAGTCAGGATGCACAATTCGCAGCGTGCGGGCCTGCCCATCTTCCCAATCTACGTATCCTTTCTTGCGCAAATGATCGAGACGACTTTGCACTGGTGCAGGAGACTTAAGATGCATGGCCTGCATCATTTGCCGAATGGAAGGTGAATGCTGATGTTGATTGATGTAGTCCACCAACCAAGTAAACAATTCCTGCTGCACCGCTGTTAGAGAGGCCATGACAAATGCTCAAACTTCGAACAAAACAAGTAACAGTATGTCTAGCGACTGGGCCTTTAAACACCCAAACACTTTGAAACACTTGTACTATCTTATCACATGCCCATTGGTGCAAAGTCTGGGAATTCAGGGCATAACAACCGATAAATGGCCATTAATCAATGTCGGACGAGAGGCAAGCTCCACAATATGAGTCGTCTCGAATAATAGCCAGCGAGACAACTACTCATTGCTCAAAGCAGATGAATATTTTTTTAAGCGTAAAACCGACAGTGATATTTATCAGTCTTTTGCGTTGAAATTCTGCAATAATTATCGGCTTATAAGCAAACCCTAGATTCTTACTTTTGGGGGAGAAAAGTCCTCGCAAGACTTGCTTTACGTTGAGAGGCATAAACTTGCTATTGATATTGATACGCTTGCAGAGGAACAAAGAGGGAAGGGCATTATCACGTCCCGTCACCGATCATGGCTAATATTCTAGTGATTTCTAGCAAACAGTCTAAATTTGATCTCTACCATCTATCGGCTGTCAATTTTTCCATTTTTTGGGGAACAATATGGGCGCCAGTCTGCCGACCTAAGACAAGAAAGTCCGAAAGAGCACCAGTTTTACTACGAGAAACTTATAAAAGCACTGTCAAAAAGCGTTAGATTCTAATTTATGGCAATCCATTTACCGCTAGGACGATAGAACTAAAAGGTCCAATTTTCTAGTTCCCCCAGCAAGGGCGTAGTGGGCATGATAAGTCAAAACAAACAGAAAGAAATATCTGACTTGGAACAACAAATCCAAGAGGTTCAACAACGCCTTGAGGCCATACGGCATGAGCCTAGACTCACACTAGAACAACAGGCCATAGCGGTTATGGACCTCTCTAGTACCTTAGAAGAATTGCATGTTGCAGCAGAGGAAATAGTAACGACTCGTCAAGCGTTAGAACGAGAAAGACAACGCTATCAAGAGTTATTTGAATTTGCTCCGGATGGATATGTGATTACTGATGAAAAAGCCATTATTCAGGAGGCAAACTGCTTCGCTTCAACCTTTCTCAATATATCCAAAAGGTATCTGGTCGGGAAACCCCTTTATATTTATGTCGCAGAATTAGATCGAACAAGTTTCTGGAACACCCTCGATCAACTCGCGCATTGTCAACAGCTCAAAGACTGGATCGTGAAGCTCACACCCCGGCAGGGGAATCCGGTCCCTGTCTCTATCTCTGTTTCCGCTATCCGTAATCCTCAGGGGGACATCATAGGACTGCGTTGGCTGATCCGAGACATAAGGCAACAGATAGCGGCAGAAAAGGAATTAAAGCAATATCAAGATCATCTCGAAGAGCAGGTGGAAGGGCGAACAGTACTCATTGGCAGGTTGCATCAAGAGATTGAGGATCGCAAACGCGCAGAGGCAAAGGTTCAACACCTGAATGCAACTTTGGAGAAGCGTGTTCGTGATCGAACGGCTCAGTTAGAGATGATGAAAGATGCGGCTGAAGTTGCAAGTCGAGCAAAAAGCAAATTTTTAGCCAACATGAGTCATGAGTTAAGAACCCCGCTCACCGCGATTCTTGGCTTTACGCAAATGCTGCACCGGGATCCAAGACTGCTCCCCTGCCAACAGGACAATCTACACATTATCTCTCGAAGCGGAGAGCATCTGCTGAGACTCATCAATGACGTGTTACGCATGTCAAAAATTGAATCAGGGGGAATTTTCTGCACGCTAGAAAATTGTAATCTCTACCAACTCTGCGAAGAGGTACATGAGATGCTTCGCTTTAAAGCGGAGGACAAGGGGCTACAGCTTCGTTTTCAGATTTCGCCTGAAGTGCCCAAGTATGTCAAAACGGATGCTAACAAACTTAGACAAATATTAATCAATCTGCTGGGAAATGCGATTAAATTTACGCAGACGGGGAATGTGACCTTAAACCTCGCACTGGGGGCAACCCCTGCATCAGCCCAAACGCATCTGCTGCACTTTAATGTCGAAGATACGGGCTGTGGGATTCCTAGTCATGAAAAAAGCACGATGTTTGAAGCGTTCGTGCAAAGTCAGACTGGCCCGAAGGACGGCGATGGGACGGGGCTGGGGTTATCGATCTGTAAGGCTTTCGTGAACTTACTCGGCGGCAAGATATCTATTAACAGCGAGTTAGGTCAAGGCACAACGGTTTACTTTGATGTGCTGGTTGAAAAGGGGGAGGCTGCGCCCGATCTAGCCCATTCTTTACCGCAGGTGTTGGGTTTAGCAGGAGACCAGAAGATTCCCCGCATCATAGTTGCCGAAGATCATCTAGAAAACCGCCAGCTCCTGATGCAGTTATTGCAAACAATTGGGTTCTCGGTGAAGGGAGCTGAGAATGGCCAAAGCACCATTGCTCTGGCCCAAAACTGGCAACCGGATCTGATCTGGATGGATATACGAATGCCTGGGTTAGATGGGCTGGAAGCAACAAGGCAGATTAAAGCATTTCAAAATCCCCCCGTGATTCTAGCCTTATCGGCCAATGCCTTTGAAGAGGACAAAGTACTCTCCCTGGAAGCGGGATGTGATGACTTTGTGAGCAAGCCATTCCAAGAGAACGTCATCCTTGAAAAAATCTCGAAATATTTGGGGGTGGACTATGTCTATGCAGAATCTAAACCACGACAGAAAACCTCGCGAACTCCGGGCAAATTTGCAGTGGGCGATTTAGAGGTGATGCCATCACCTTGGGTACAGGAGCTATTTGAAACATCTTTAACGCTAGATGAGCAAAACATGGTCAGGCTTTTTGAGAAAATCCCTGCTGAACATCATGCGTTGAGGGTAAAGCTTGAAGATCTTGTGCAAAACTTTCGCTTTGACAAAATCATGTCACTCTCTCAAAAAAGCTTGGAATCATAGACAAGGTATCGTAATACAACCCTAGCGCTCTGTCATTGGGAAGCCCCCCCCTTTGCAGAAACTTGAATGCAAAGACAAGCACTTCATTCGGTGTCTTCAACTTCAGGTCTAAAGGGCTAAGCTTCTATTGGCAAAGGATATACTGCAACTAAAATCTTGTTTCAGGTGTGTTTCCTATGTCGGAGCAGACTGAAGTGAAAGATCGAAAGGTTTTAGAGAAGAGAAAACGCGGAGCTACCAATAATAAATCGGCCCTTAAAATAGTTGCATTGGCGACATCAGCAGGAGGTCTGAATGCCTTAGGTGAAGTTCTCTCTGGCCTATCGGATAACTTTCCAGCAACGATTGTGATTGTGCAGCATCTCGCCCCCCATTGCCGCTCTCTGATGGCGGATATTCTAAGTCGCCGGACCCCCTTGTTGGTGAAAGAAGCTGAGGAAGGCGATTGTCTGTGTGCTGGCAGCATCTATGTTGCCCCCCCTAACTATCACCTCCTCGTTAACCCCAATGGCACCCTCTCTCTAAGCCAATCTGAACGGGTTCATTTCCTAAGGCCAGCAGCAGATATATTATTTAATTCCATCGCCGCCAACCACAAAGACAGGGCCATTGCTATTGTGCTCACTGGGACTGGAAATGATGGGAGTCTGGGCGTCCAGGCCATCAAAAAGATGGGGGGGACAATCATCGTTCAAGATGAAGAAACCTCCGAATTCTTTGGAATGCCCAATGCTACGATTCAATCGGGGTGCGTGGATTATATTCTGCCCTTGTTTGACATATCTAAAGTACTAATCTCTCTGGTTACTTAGATTGCAATCTTCAGATCTGAGTCGATCAATAGGGGAAATGATTTTCTTTAGCCTTTGCCCTTCAACCTGACACAGTTATGACTTCGAGTAATGAAGACCAAATCTTTGAGAACCTACTCGATTTCTTGCGGCAGTCGCGGGGGTTTGACTTCACGGGCTATAAGCGCCCCACCCTCAAACGGAGGGTCGTTAAGCAAATGCAGTCTCATGGGATTGAGAGCCTGAGTGAATACCTGACTACTTGCAGGTTCACCCCGAAGCCTTTTTGCCTCTATTCAATACGATTTTAATCAATGTTACCGGATTTTTTAGGGATTCCCTGGCCTGGAAATACCTTCAGAACGATGCTTTACCTCGCCTTTTAGAGGATAAACCCCAAAACTCGCCTCTACGCATTTGGAGTGCGGGATGCGCTTCGGGTGAAGAAGCTTATAGCCTTGCAATTGTTCTAGCCGAAATCTTGGGACTTGAACAGTTCCGAGAGCGGGTCAAGCTCTATGCCACGGATGCAGACGACGACACCCTGGCCCAAGCCCGTTATGCGGGGTATAGCCAAAAAGCACTAAAATCCATTGCCCCAAAACTGCAAGAGAAATATTTTGAGACGATCGGGAATAAAAAGATCTTCCGCTCAGATCTTCGTCGAAGCGTGATTTTTGGTCGACATGACCTGCTAAGAGATGCACCGATATCTCGTTTAGATCTATTGGTGTGTCGCAATACTCTGATGTATTTCAATGCGGAGGCCCAGACCAAAATCATTGATCGGTTCCACTTTGCCCTCAATGACACCGGTATTTTGTTTATGGGCAAGGCGGAAATGCTTCTTACCCACGCCCACTTGTTCTCGCCCATTAGTTTGACACACCGGATCTTTCGCCGATCCTCCCTCAGGAGCCACCGGTCACGTCTATTGCCAAATGTGTCCCTTGGATCCAACCCAAACCAAGACTTAGAACGCAGGATTCGTCTGCAGGCATTGGGCTTTGATGCGGTGTCAGAAGCTCAAATTATTGTGGATATCCAGGGCTATCTTGTGTTGGCGAATGCAGCAGCCCAGTCTTTGTTTGATATTATCTCTCTCGATCTCGGTCGTCCCTTACAGGATTTGGAAGTCTCTTACCGCCCCCTAGAATTACGCTCACATATTGAGCAGGTGCAGAGAAAAGGCAGTTCGCTCCTGATAGAAAACGTTCCGCGGACGTTAGCCCCAGATAATGTTCAGTATTTTGATGTGGGAATTGTCCCATTGGCAGAGCAAGACGGGACTCTCCTCGGCCTAAGTGTCACGTTCATGGAGATCTCTCGCTATCACAAATTGAAAGAAGAGTTGCAGCAATCGAGTCAAAACCTCGAAACAGCTAACGAGGAATTAGAGTCCAGCAACGAGGAACTCGAAGCGACCAATGAAGAGCTGCAATCCACCAATGAAGAACTAGAAACCACCAATGAAGAACTACAGTCCACAAATGAAGAATTGGAGACGATTAATGAAGAGCTGCACTCCAGTAATGAGGAACTGCAGACGATTAATGATGAGTTGCGCATACGCACCACTGAACTGAACCAAGCCAATGCGTTTTTGAAATCTGTTTTTGCCAGCCTTAATGTCGGTGTGATTGTTGTAGACCGAGGATTCAATATTCTGTCTTGGAATCATGAGGCCGAAAATCTCTGGGGCCTGAGATCGGAGGAGGTGATAGGACATTCCATTTTGGGCCTTGATATTGGGTTACCGCTTGACCCGCTGCGCGAACCCATGCGCAAATGCCTTTTAGGAGAGATTGATGGCCAGGAAATCGTGCTATCTGCAATCAACCGTCGCGGCCAAACCCTCAAATGTCGGATCAGTTTCAATTCGCTCAGCGGTCTGGAACCCAGGTTGCGAGGCGTCATTTTGTTTATGGATAAGGTGAATTAGGCACAGCCGCTCATTGAAGCAGCCACCCATATATTTTCAGGCTCTCTAGGAGTGCAGACTTCTTAGCTGCGATCGCACCCCCAAAGTCAAAACAATGTACATAAAGCCTGAAAGTGACATCTTCAGTCCTGGTGAGAAGAAGGATTTCAGAAAGATCATTCGTCAGAGATTTTTAAGGAGATCGCAAAAGTAGTTTCTATACAATGTACATCGCACTTAAACTTCATCCCCCTACAAACGCACAAAACCTATACGATGGAGCAGAAACCCATGCTCTGGCTTGATGTGGCCGGCTTCTGAGGCTTGGGCTATGGTTTTCGTTGCGATCGAGACTGAAGATTACCTCACCTCGCGATTGCCTCTTAATCGCTTGTTGATAGACCTGAAAAAGGTCTTTGACCTTGGCATCAAATTCTGGGTTCGGGGGGGGATGTAACCAACTGATTTGTCACTAGATCTGAACATCATCAGCATGGGTTTGAATCAGCCGAAGGCCCCACATCGCTGGCCCCAATTCTGCCGACATCTAAGGGACGTAGCAGACTTGATGCATGGGTTAGAGTAAAGTAATCTGCTACAATTCTTAAGGATTCTATAAGGTTTTATGTTCATGGAATCAAACCGCGCCCGGATTGCCATTGATGCGATGGGAGGCGACCACGCACCTGATGAAGTTGTTGCCGGGGCCTTGCTTGCTCAAGCAGAGCTTGATGTTGAAGTCCTGCTTGTCGGTAACCCTGAACTGATTGAAGCGTCAGTTAAGCAACAGGGTGGCTCTCTGGACTCAGTGGAGATTGTGCCAGCAGAGGGCATGATTGAGATGACTGAAGAACCCTTAAGTGCACTCCGTAAAAAGCGGAAAGCCTCAATTAACGTGGCCATGAAGCTGGTTAAGAAGGGTCAGGCTGATGCCGTGGTTTCTGCTGGACATTCGGGTGCCGCGATGGCTGCTGCACTTCTCGGTCTTGGGCGTCTACCGGGAATTGATCGACCTGCGATCGGAGCTGTCTTTCCGACTCTGATTGCGGGTAAGCAAGTCCTGGTTCTAGATGTGGGTGCAAATGTTGATTGTCGCCCCAATTTTCTCGATCAGTTCGCCACAATGGGGTCTATCTATAGCCAGGACGTGCTTGGCACTGAGTCCCCCAAGGTAGGGCTACTCAATATTGGTGAAGAACCCAACAAAGGTAACGAAGCATCTGTTCAAACCTATCCATTGCTAGAGCGCAATCCCAACATTAACTTTGTCGGAAATGCCGAAGGGCGTGATGTTCTCTCTGGTCAGTTTGATGTGATTGTCTGCGATGGCTTTACCGGCAATGTGTTGCTGAAATTTGCGGAAGCGGTCGGAGGCGTCGCTCTGCAGATTATTAAAGAAGAGCTGCCGCGCGGCACCCGTGGCAAAGTCGGCGCTGCCGTTTTAAAGCCTAATCTGCTCAACATTAAGCAGCGCATGGACCATGCAGAGCATGGCGGAGGCCTATTGCTTGGTGTTGCCGGGGTTTGCATTATTAGTCACGGTAGTTCGAAGGCACCCTCAATCTTTAATGCGATTCGCCTTGCCAAAGAGGCTGCCGATCATCAGGTGTCTGATCGGATTCGGTCCATTTATCAACAGACAGTTGCAGTTGCAAACGGAGAATAGCTTTGCAGAATTTAGCTTCTGGGCTAGCAATCACTGGCTGCGGCTCTGCTGTACCAGCTGCTTCTTTAAGCAATCAAGGGCTCAGTGAAATTGTTGAAACCTCAGATGAGTGGATTGCCACTCGCACCGGGATCAGATCCCGCCATTTGGCGAGTCCTGATGAGTCGCTGGTGGATCTGGCAGTGGAGGCTTCTCAAGGTGCGATCTCATCTGCAAAGATCAACCCTGAAGACCTAGACCTAATTATTCTGGCGACCTCTACCCCTGATGACCTATTCGGCACTGCCGGAAAAATACAAATTCGGTTGGGGGCAAAACAAGCTGTCGCTTTTGATCTAACGGCTGCTTGTTCTGGCTTCGTCTTTGGCCTCGTCACGGCGGCCCAATTTATCCGCACAGGTGTCTATCGCAATGTGTTGTTAATTGGTGCTGATATTCTTTCACGCTGGGTTGACTGGAGCGATCGCCGCACCTGCATCCTATTTGGAGATGGTGCTGGTGCTGTTGTGCTCCAAGCTGATGAACAGGATCATTTACTGGGATTTAAGCTCCAGAGTGATGGCACAAAACATGATCAGCTCAACCTGGGCTATCAGCCTGAAGCGCAACCCTTGGCTAACATCACCATCGGTCAAGGTGGTTTTAATCCCATCACGATGAATGGCCAAGAGATCTACCGGTTTGCTGTGAAGCGGGTGCCGGAAGTGCTCGGCAAAGCTCTATTTCATGCCGACTGCACGGTGGATGACATTGACTGGTTGGTGATGCATCAGGCGAACCAGCGTATTTTGGATGCCGTGGCCCAGCGCCTGAAGCTGCCTGCAGAGAAAGTCGTCAGCAACATGGCTGAACATGGCAATACCTCGGCAGCCTCTATTCCCTTGGCTTTAGATGCGGAGGTTCGTCAAGGCCGAATCAAAGTTGGAGACAAGATTGCTGTGGCAGGTTTTGGTGCAGGCCTAAGTTGGGGAGCCGCCATTTTTGAGTGGGGACGCTGAATAAACTTTCTCAGTAGTTCTACTCAGGTTCTCAGGCTTTACCGTTGCTAGGATGGCGCTGACTAGGGTATTCAACTATCCCGTGGTCATTGCTCCTGCTTTGACAACCGCCATGCTCGAAACCTTTAAGAAAACGCTATACCGCATCAATCCTCGCTTTCCTGAAGATGTACAGTTTGCTAAGCGCATCGTGCGTGATCAGGTGGCACTGCTGAGTCGAGGCCAAGATGTCACCCAGGTTGCGCCTCAAATGTTGGACCGTCTGCAGCCATTTCAGCAACGTGGTTATTCTCAGCTCCGTATCCAGTTCATCTGTGCTGAAGCGATGCAGCACTTGTTGATCGAGAAGGTTTTGCGCGAGCAGAAAGCGGTACTTTCTTAGACGTCTGCAATATAAACAGATGCGATTAGATAGATCTGTAATCGCTCAAGACAACCTAGGTTCGGGTTAAGTGCGATAAATGCCCCTAAGTCTTTTGGAACAAAGCAACAAAGATCCTAAGTCTTTGATTGGAATAACGACGGAATGATTCTTCCAGCCGACGCGTCAAGTTCAAAGTCTTTTGAGCTGATTGCAGCCGTGTTGATGAAGATACATTGAATCCAAGCAAGCTCTTCCTCACATCCAGCCCGAATCTCTAGGTGTGTCAAGATGAATGGGTGAGTGCCTTTGAGACACACCCTATGCTCCATTTCGAAAAGTCCTGCCTTGTTAACGCTCCTGTTGAGGTAGTCTGGCAGTTTCATGAGCGTCCCGATATTCTGACCTTATTAACACCGCCCTGGCAGCCGGTCCAAATTATTCGCCGCCAAGGCGGTCTGGGGGTGGGGGCATTGTCTGAGTTTCGCCTTTGGATCGGCCCTATTCCTGTGCAATGGATCTCTGTCCATACAAGCTGCGAGGTTAACCGACAGTTTACAGATGAACAAGATGTCGGACCGATGCAAAGTTGGAAACATTGCCATCAGTTTGAAACAAAAGGTTCGCAGACCCAACTGACAGATGCTATTGATTTTGAAATTCCAGGGGAATCGATGGCAGAGATGCTTTTGGGTGAATGGGTAAAGTCTCGCTTAGACGATATGTTTGCCTACCGGCATCAAGTTACGCAAGAGCACTGCATTTATACATAATTAACCTTATACATAGATACACCATTCGGCTCATGTCGGGTGCACAAAATTTTGTGTCTGCAAGGCCTGTTCAGAGATCACTCGGATCACACTATGACTAGCTAAAATCATTGAGCAGCCTGGAGAGGATAGTCACAACATGGTGAAGCGGAGCAGACGAAAAAGGGCTTTGCAAAGGGGCCTATTTGCCTTAGTCGCTCTATGTACAGCCTTCATCATCATCTTGTTTGCGATGGGACCTGCTTTGGTTGCCAAGCGGTTTAATCCCACTGTTTCACGTGCTTTCCAGCCGATTGCACCAGCCTCTCAGGCTTTACACCAATCTTTGACGATCGCAGATTTACATGCAGATTCTTTACTTTGGGGGCGGAACTTAGCCCAGTCGGCAAGCTATGGTCATGTTGACATCCCTCGCATAATTCAAGGGAATGTCGCGCTACAGAATTTCACGGTTGTCACTCAGGTTCCTACGCCTCTAAAGTTGGAGGGCAACACTGGCAGCAGCGATAATATTATCAAGCTCGCGATATTACAGCGCTGGCCAATTGCCACATGGTTCAGTCTCAAAGCGCGGGCACTCCATCAAGCCAGACAGCTAGAGGTTGTAGAACAGAAAGCATCAGATCAATTCAGAATCATCAAAACGGCTGCGGATTTAGAGCTGTACCTGACTCAGAGGCAACAAAATCAACAGATAACAGCGGGATTACTGGGCTTAGAGGGGGCACAAGCATTTGAGGGCAAGATTGAGAATGTGGATGCTCTTTACAAGGCTGGGTTTCGTATTATTGGGCTAGCTCATTTCTTTGATAATGAGGTGGGTGGTTCTGCTCATGGTGTCAAGAGAAATGGACTCACACCTTTGGGAGAGGAGGTTTTACAGCGAATGGATGATCTCCACATGGTTGTTGATTTAGCCCATGCATCTCCTCAGACCATCGATGATGTCTTAGGGAAGACTCAGCGCCCCGTTTTGGTCTCTCACTCTGGGGTTCAAGGAACTTGTGATAATGCTCGAAATTTAAGCGATCGCAACCTCAAAAAGATTACTCAGACAGGAGGCTTAATCGGCATTGGCTTTTGGGAAACAGCCGTTTGCGGTCAAGATGTCGATGCCCTTGTGCGCGCCATTCGATATACGTCCGACTTGGTGGGTGTTGAGCATGTGGCCCTAGGGTCAGATTTTGACGGTGCTGTTCAGATGCCCTTTGACGTTTCCCACATGAGCCGTATTACCGATGCATTACGGAAAGCTAATTTCAGTGACACAGACATTCAGAAAATTATGGGACTCAATGTGATCGACCTATTAAAACAAACCCTCCCGGAAAAATGACGCGATCAGGCCTCATTCGCTACTGGGTCTATCCAACCAGCTGCGAATTAATGGATAAAATTCTTTGTAGAATCCGTGGTTATATCCTGGGACAATTTTGACTTCAATATCAACATTCCACCTCTGTGCAAACTCTTGAAAGCTGACGGCTCGATTGAGGGTGTGTTTTCGCCACCATTCTGTCTTTTGAGGCTCTCCCCCACCATAAATAAGTAGAAAACGATGCCTCCTCAGCTTTGATGTGCGAGCAATGCTATTCCACGACCAGTCTTCACCTCCATCGATAAAGAAAATATATCTAAAGTTCTCCAATAACCCAACATCTAGAGCAGACAACATAACAGCCAGAGAGTTCGCGCCATTTGAATAACCTCCCACGACGCTTTTCCGCTGATCGATATTAGGTATAGTCTGCTTAATCTTTAATAAGAATTCTTGAAATGCGGCGCTATTCGTCGAATAATTATCAACGCTGATCAGCTCTCCATTAAAGGGCTCTAGTATGTTTGATTGGCCGAAGAGTGGAAAGTTGCCAATAATATAGTCTTTAGAACCAATGATTGCTTTGGGGCGATGGAGATTATTCCCTCCACCACCTTGACCACCGTCCAGATATATAAACAGTGGGTAAGTCTCAGAACCTGAGTAGTTATCCGGCAAGCGCAGTGTGACGATAGGCGTTCTACCGGCCAATGTTTTGGGTAAATCAGGGAAATTGAACACTAACTTCTGACCTGGCTTTAGCTCAGAAGGAGGATCGATCGAGGTAACGTCATCCTCAAGCTTGTCTGAGTGAGGCGTCCATATATATGCATTATTTCTGCTGAAATAAATCCCAAGAGGGAGCAGTACAACCAGCAGGAAAGCTGAAGTGACTATCGTTCTGTTCTTCATAGAAGAAATCTCTCAGACTATTCCCCCTGCAAAAAAACATCGACAGACTCGTACAAACCGTCTAGGAATATCTCTTGAACCCTAGTTGAAATGAGATAACAGATGATGGTTATTTTACCTTTTTCTTGATTTCCTGATTTAACTTTATAGTAGTTAGCATCGTTAAAGTATAGATATCCAAATCCATATATTTATACATCTCATGCTAGTCCTTGGGACTGGCCAGATGAGTTGTCTGCCAGTGCTCTTATTTCAGCTTTTCTCTGCTAAGCAGCAATCAGCGTGATCTGCCTCTAAACAGACAGAAGCCTTATTAGGCATAGTTTTTCTAGGAAGAAAAATAATATAAGAGTATGTTTCGACGTCAAAATCAATGTAAGACACTAATGATTCTAATCTTCTTTTTAAGATATCTCTTCATAAAATCACGCATGGTGAAATATTTGATATTTATTGTCTTTTTGGATATGGATAATTGAGTGAAGATGTATTTAATCTATGGATATTTCAGAGTTATTTTAGTTGTCCAGATCTCAGGATGCTAATAATCAGCCATAACCCTAGGAAACTAGCCACCGCAAATAATGTATTGCTCAACCAGTAAATTGCTGTCATATCTGTTGAAGAGATCAGGGCTGCTCCCACAATTAAAGACCCCACCAGAATACTGAAGGAGAGACGGTTGGCCGCATTGGCTTGTGTCGCGGGTAGCTTTTCTATACCACCCCTTAAATTGATGTTCCACTGCAGCGTCTCTGAGGTGACCCGGTCTAAGAGAAGCTCGGCCAAACGAGGCGATCGCAACGTTAGGCCTTTCAAATCTAATGCGGTTCGCAGCAGCGTTGGAATCGGCTCTTCACCAATGAGCTGTCGGCGAAACAGATCGCTCATCAATGGTTTCACTTCATCTAAAACATTAAAATTGGGGTCAAACGTCCGAGCGGCTCCCTCTAAATTGGCCAGCGCTTTAACATAGAGGCCAATGTTCCCCGGTAACTTGAGCTTGTTTTCCCTCGCAATCTGCAGTGTCTCAAACAGAACTTCGCCTAAATTAATTTCAGAAAGGCTGCGATTGTAGTACTTACGGAGCAGCCGCTCAAAATCAATCTCTAGACTGGCAAGATTCGCCGCTCGCTTTGATTCTGCCAACTGCAACGTTAGCTGGGCACACCGTTGTGCATCCATATCAACAATGGCAAGCAATAACTCGGTCAGAATCTGCTGGGTATTCGGATCAATGCGGCCCACCATCCCGCAGTCCAGCAGGGCGACCCGACCATCCCGTAAATAGAATAAGTTGCCAGGGTGAGGGTCGGCATGGAAGAAGCCATCAATATAAAACTGTTGTAAAAAGGCCCGAAACAGCAGCGTTGTCACCTCACGCCGTTTTTCATCTGTAATGCCTCCAGGTTGGGTTTGGGCTGACTGGACGGACAGTAAGGACTCACCGTCAAGCCACTCCATAACCAGCAGCTTTTTCGTACTGCATTCCCAATAGATTTTCGGAATCACCAGTTGCTCAGCATCAAACCAGAGGCTCTTGGCCATATTTTTGCGGAGCTGATCGGTATGGCGAGCCTCTAATCTGAAATCTAGTTCGTTAAGGAGTGCGTCCGTAAATTCCTCTGCCGTTGCCTGTAGATCATAGTCTTTGCCCAAGTCGGTGCGGCTGGCCAGTTCTGCCAAGCTGCGAATCAGAGCCACATCTTGATCCACGATGGCATCAATTCCGGGTCGCTGAACCTTCAAGACAACCTCTTGGCCAGTGGTTAGCGTGGCGCGATGGACCTGACCAATAGAGCCTGCTGCAATGGGTTGAGGATTAATTTGAGCAAAGGTTTCATTGAGTGCCCCAGGGAGTTCTTGGCGCATCATCGCCTCTATCTCTGTCCAGGAAACGGGTGGGACTTCACTCTGGAGTGTGGAAAGCACTTCAATATAGCTAGCGGGCAATATATCTGGACGCGTGCTGAGTAACTGCCCTAGCTTGACGTAGACGGGGCCGAGGTCAACCAGTATATTGCGCAGTACCGCCGGTGTTGGCAGATCGGGTGTCCCGGCTTGACCGCCAGTGAGCAACTGCCGCATGAAGTCCCAGCCGTTGCGGAAAACGACTTCAATAATGTCTCGTTGACGAGCGGTTGTTTGAGTTAACCCTGAAATCACAGTGTTTCCCTATTTCCCTGTATGGATCTACCGTGGCAAAGCAAGTTTGCATGAAACCTGCACAAAGCAAGACGAATGATGCAGGCTACGGTCACCATAGCGTATACGCTCTCGAATGGGGGGAAGAGCATCCCATTGAGAACTGCTATCCAAATCGCGAAAAATAGAGAGAAAGAAAAGGCTGCTTGCTCTTACCTGCACTTAGGGCGTTGCAACTAGATTGCGATTCGATTCACCAAATTGATAGGTTTGAGTCGGGGGGGACCACACCGCCAAATCCGGACTTCCCCAACGTTGGCTCAGGGTCTGTAGGAAACGATCTTGTTCTTTTCGGAAACCTTCAGTATTGCTAGGACCACCGTTGATAATCGTGAACCAGACAGGACCAAACTGACGCGTGGGTAGAACTCCGGCTAAAGCACTCACATTCCAAAGCGTTCCGGTCTTTACCACCGCTGTAGTCGGTAGGTTCCGTTCTTTAATGGTGCCTAAATCACGCCCAGCCACGGGGAAGAGGTCTGCCACGGTTAGATTCTGGGGCTTGAGATAGCGCTGAATGGCTTGAAACAGTCCTGAGACTGCGCGGGGAGATAATTGGTTGGCTTGGCCAAGGCCAGA
>CALFCG010000037.1 GCA_937951315.1 uncultured cyanobacterium | reverse complement strand
GATAGCCTTCTTTGATATAGTTCTTGAAAAATTCAGGCGAGATCAGATCGGGCTGCTGTGTGAGGGAAGACTTACCCCAATGACCAAGGCCTAGCGGTCCCATGCCGTTGGGGGCACCCCAGGCCCAAAACGTTTGCGGGTTGGGAAAGGTGCGGCAGAGATATTGATCGTCTGGCCCTAGAATTTGAGCACCGCCGCCACTGAAGGGTTGACCGCCGATGGGATCTTCAATGGAATACATGAAGGCGAAGGTTTGCCGGTGTTTGGGGAGCGTAATCCGAAAGTACCAGCCTTCAAAGAAACGACGGTCGCTTCCATCCCAGTGGTATCCACTGTGGGGCGTCAGCATTAAATCTTGTCGTTGCTCATGAGCCATTGGGGCTATCCTTTAGTTTGATCATGATGCGATGCGCCTGTGGATTCTTCAGAACATCAGACCTACCACGTTCCTGTCCTTAGCCAGCCTCTTTTGCAGGGCCTTGAACTCGTTGAGAATGGCCATTATTTGGATGCCACAGTGGGCGGGGGCGGCCATAGCTTTCTTATGTTATCGACTCTGCCGACCCTTCGCATCACAGCCCTAGATCGAGATAGCCATGCCTTAGCTGCTGCCAAAGAAAGGCTGACGCCCTTTCTCGATCGCGTTCAGTTCTGGCAGGGAAATTTTGCGGAATACGATCCTGAGGACAGTCGCTATGACGGCATTATTGCGGACTTTGGGGTGAGTTCTGCCCAGCTGGATCACCCGGAGCGGGGATTTAGCTTTCGGCATGATGCCCCCCTCGATATGCGGATGGATCAGCGGCAAGACCTAACGGCGGCGGATGTGATCAATACGCGCTCGGAGAAAACGTTGGCCGATCTGTTTTTCCATTATGGGGAAGAGCGCTTTTCGCGTCGCATTGCTCGCAACATCGTGGCCAAGCGTCCCTTTTATACAACAGGGGAATTGGCAGATGCGATCGCAAGATCAATGCCGAAGCCCAAGCAGTCCCGTCGCCATCGCATTCATCCGGCTACCCGTGTGTTTCAGGCCCTGCGTATTGCGGTCAACGAAGAGTTAAAGAGTATTGAAACCTTTGTCCAGATCGCACCCACCTGGCTCAAGCCGGGAGGAACCATTGGCATGATTAGCTTCCATAGCCTTGAAGACCGGATTGTGAAGCACCAACTGCGGGCCATTCCCCAACTGCAGATTCTGACGAAGAAACCGATTGTCGCGACCCGAGAAGAGATTCGAGAAAACCCACGGGCCCGTTCTGCGAAGTTGCGATTGGCCCAGCGCCCTCACGAAACGTTGAGCACAGATGGCCCCATTGAGGAAACGGTATAGTGTCCCTGTTGGCCTTGAAATGGCAAACAAAAAGCTAAGAAAACTGGCACAATGTCAATTTTTATGCATTGATAGTGCAGAGTGAACCATATTTTGTCCAGATTTTACCGGGGGAATCAGGGCGAACTCCTTACGTTTTCCCCCGTTGCAATCACCTGTTGAGGAGTGCTCCCAAGATGTTAGCAACTGCTAAAAAGAACTCAGCCACTGCTAGACCCGTTGCTAAGCCCGTTGCTTTGCGAGGTCGGCCCAGTAGTTCTCATCTTGAAGTCGTTGCCCCTCGGTCTCGTTCGGCACCGCTCTGGTTCGTACTGTTGTTGACCTTGCGCAAAGTTTCCACGCCTTTGGTTGTGTTATTAACAGTGAGTGTTTTGCCGTTGTATGGTTGGACGGTTCAAACCCAGAAAAATTGGGGAGAGACCTATGCTCAATTGGAACGGCTCAAGCGAGATGAGCGGAACCTGTTGCTGCAGCATGAAGCCCGACAGCATCACATCAATGAAAATGCTGAAAAGAATCCTGCAGGCTTGACGCCAAAGGGACCACGCAATACGCTCTTCATGAAGCCTGAACCGGCAAAGCTACCAGAAGCGGTTCCGGCTGAACGCTCTTCTTCTCTACAGATGTCCCCCATCGGATACTAAGCATGCGTGCTTCTCCAGCCCAGATTCGCTCCCGCCGTCAGGCGATCAACAGTCGCATTCAGTCTGAGCAGCCCCGTCCTCCACAGCGGCATCAAGCTCGACTGCTCTGGGTTTGGGCTGTTTTAGTTTTTGGCCTTGTGGGGTTGGCGGCTCGTTTGGTTTATCTACAGGTTGATCAGGGGCCGCGTTTAAAGGCGAAGGCCAAGGCTCAGCAAATGACGCAGCTGAGCCCACACCTCAGTCGGCACCCCATTG
This sequence comes from uncultured cyanobacterium, assembly GCA_937951315.1. Taxonomy (GTDB): domain Bacteria; phylum Cyanobacteriota; class Cyanobacteriia; order Thermosynechococcales; family Thermosynechococcaceae; genus RCC1774. The sequence continues at coordinate 9,367 of CALFCG010000037.1, read as the reverse complement.
TGGATCGCAATGGTCTGATCTTGGCAAAAGACGAACCTGTGTTTCGCCTGTTTGTTCATCCCTTTTTGTTTAAAACATCCGGGGCCGAAATTGCCAAGGCTTTATCTCCGATTGTCGATCGAACACCTGCAGACTTAGAGAAGACGTTTAAAACGCAGAAAAGCGGCATCTCCATTGCTCGTGGTTTAACAGAGGAGCAAGCCACAAAAATTCGAAAGCTATGGCTAGATGGGGTGGAGCTGACCTCTGGCTGGCAACGCATCTATCCTCAGCAGAAATTGACCTCTAATATAGTGGGGTATGTTAATGCAGATGGTCAGGGGCAAGCGGGCGTTGAGTATAGCCAGCAGCCGACGCTATTGGCAAAGCCGCCGCAAGCGTTTGTCTCTCGCCAAGCTTCGCAAGCTTTTCTGCCTAAGTATTTCCCTGAACAGCCCCTATCGACCCGAGATCGCACGCTGCGGCTGACCGTAGATTTACGACTGCAGAGAGCCGCACGGGCCGCACTGCAAAAGCAGTTGACAAAGTTTAGGGCCCGTCGCGGCACTTTGATTGTGATGGATGTGCACGATGGTTCTCTGCGGGCTTTAGCGTCTGAACCTACCTTTAACCCCGAGCGTTTTTATGAGGAGGAATCCTCTCTGTTTAAAAACTGGGCGGTCTCGGATCTGTACGAACCTGGATCGACGTTCAAGCCGATTAATGTGGCGATTGCTCTGGATGCGGGCTCGATTAAGGCGACGGATCGGTTCCAGGATGCGGATCAAATCAAGATTGGCGGTTGGCCCATCGGCAACTATGACGGGAAGGGTCGGGGTGTGCTCAGCGTTACGCAGGTGTTAGAGAACTCAAGCAATGTGGGCATGGTGCGGATTATGGAGCGGGTTCAGCGCTCCACCTACTATGAGTTCCTCAAGAAAATGGGCATTGGTGAGATTACTGGAACTGATTTGGCCTTTGAAACACCGGGGCAGTTTAAGCGCAAACAGCAGTTTCTTGACTATGCCATTGAACCGGCGACAACGGCCTTTGGACAAGGCTTCTCGGTGACACCGATTCAGATGGCGCAGTTACATAGTGCGATCGCAAATGGGGGGGAGCTAGTCACCCCGCACGTCACGGCTGGTCTGCAGGATAATGCACAAAAAACGGTTAAGACCCTAGATTTAATTAAGCCCCGACGCATCTTTACGGAAGAAACGGCTGATCAGGTTCGTAAGATGATGGGCAGTGTTGTGGCCAATGGGACCGGCAAGGCGGCAAGAATTCCAGGGTATCGCTTAGGCGGGAAGACGGGTACGGCGCAAAAGGCCAGCGGTGGTCGCTATCGCAATGGTAAGGTGACCAGTTTCGTTTCTCTGTTCCCATTGGAGAAGCCACAGTACGTTGTGATGGCTGTGATTGATGAACCCACGGCGGCGAATGCCTTTGGTTCTACTACTGCTGCGCCAGCCGTTAAGGCTGTGATTGAATCCTTGATTGCCATTGATGGGATTCCGCCGAGTCATCCGCAGGAAGTAACATCTCCCACTGCATCACCGGAGGAGGAGGAGTAACATTTAGAGGTCCCACCGCTCTCCGTTGGCTGGGTTGGCTGTGGGAAATTTGCTCATGTAAGATGGGTGATGTTCAGTATTCAATAGGCTGCTATGGCTCCCACTATCTTTCCTGGTTCCGCTGTTCGCGTGGTGAATGCGTCTGACACTTACTTTGGGTTTGAAGGTCAGGTACAGCGGGTGACTGATGGACATGCAGCGGTCACCTTTGAGGGAGGGAACTGGACAAAGATTGTCACATTTCGGTTGGCGGAGTTGGAGCTAGCTACGGGTAAAAAGAAGAAGTAGCTTTTGGTTTAACCTGAAGTCTCTCGCTTGCAATCTAGTTCTTGTCCTGTAAATACGCACCTGTATTACAGAGCGAAAGGATTTGTTCTACCTTAGAGCCCGAATATTCAGGTGGGGGACAACAGTTAGTAGGATGATTTTGAAACCCGGAGAATTTTTTCAAAGGGGCGGATGAGTTAAGGTCAATCATTGCGGCCTAGGGGCGTTGTCACAAAAAATTTGCACCTTAGGTTTTTGTGGTGGAAAATCCGGCAAAGCATATTCGCAGGCGCTTTGCTAAGACTATTCGAGACTTTTTTCCACATCTCTTATGAGGGAGATTTTCCCTAGTGTCTTCAATGCAATTGTAAACATCTATGTACCAACGATGGAATAGGATGTCGAGAAGAATACCGGAATCTCTGTGGAATATGTGGGGCAGATTTACCTGCTTTGAGTCAATTTTTTATTTTCTGCAGCTATCTATGCTTATTACATTTATGGCATGATGATTTCCCATAAGTATAAAGCGATTTTTATTCACATTCCTAAATGTGCTGGTACTTCGATGGAAGTATTTTTGAAAAACAATACAGATGCCTGCTTCTTCAATGAAGAAGAGGGAGTAGAACATCTCTTAAAAAAACAACTCCTGTCATCAATAATAAACACGTACCCGAATTACTTTATGTTCTCCTTTGTTAGAAATCCCTATGATCGATTTATATCAGTTTGGAAACATAGTATAAGGTCATACTCTAGTGATGTGTCTAGTTATTTTTATCGGAAAGAAAAATATATAAGCTTGAAAGACTATGCTTATCTTGTACATCAAAAGAACCTGAAGCAACTCAGTGGATTTGATCTATATCATTCTCTACCACAGAGTCGATTTATACCTGATTTCAATGTGAAAATGTTTGGGAAGAAATTAAATCGTAATAGAAGCTGTGACTTTATTGGCCGGTTTGAGAATTTAGAAGAGGATTTTCAAAGACTTTGCTCTTTACTACAGATAGATGCCCATATTTTGCCTCGATTTATGGTGTCTCCAGAAAAAGAGACAGCGCCTTTTGAGAAGAGTTATGGGATGTACTATGATGCTGAACTTTTAAGGATTGTCAGAAAGATTTACTTAGAGGATTTCACTCGCCTGGGTTATTCCCATGATTTTGGCAGTATTCCACAAACACTTCAGTTTAGCCAAAGAATTATGCTCAGCTCTAAGCTGATTTTGGGTGACATTCGCAAGGGTATCCGAAGATTAGATAAGAAAGCGCGTTCCTTGTTCCATTCACCATAATTGCTCGCCAGTCTCATCATAAAGAGTAATGATGTGACTTCTCTCTTAGCGTAGGTAACAATCGCAAGGGCATCAGAACGGAAGTGATTCTCGGCGAGTCTCAGAGTATAAAACTATCCTAGTTCACTACTTCTTGTGACTGCTCAGTCAGAGAGGAAGCAGCAGAGCTCTTTGAGTTAGTGATATTTTGGTTCCATGATTGAGGCTCTGAAAAATACCCGCAGATGTTGTCTTGAGAAGTCGTGATGTTTATGCGCTTAAACCACATTCTATTGAATATCAAAATTTTGTAGGACGAAAACGGCGCAATCGTAAAGCATTTGTCACCACAGACACCGAACTTAAAGCCATTGCTGCCCCCGCAATCATCGGGTTCAGCAGCCATCCCAAGGCTGGATATAGAACACCTGCAGCAATAGGAATTCCAATAACGTTGTATATAAACGCAAAAAACAGATTTTGCCGAATATTTCGCATTGTGGCCCGGCTTAACTGAATGGCCGTCACGATGCCCTGCAGGTCGCCTGAGATTAAGGTGATATCACTGGTTGCGATCGCAACATCCGTCCCTGTCCCAATGGCAATCCCCACATCTGCTTGGGCTAAAGCAGGGGCATCATTGATGCCATCTCCCACCATCGCGACTATTTTTCCCTCAAGCTGGAGCTGTTGTACCTGAGCGGCCTTTTGCTCGGGTCGCACTTCCGCTAAGACCCTCTGAATCCCGGTCTTCTGAGCAATCGCAGCAGCGGTCTGTGGAGTGTCGCCTGTCAGCATTACCACCTCTAAGTCCATACTCTGCAGCGTTTTTACCACCTGAGGTGAAGATTCCTTGAGAGCGTCGGCGATGCCGATCCAACCGGCAAGTCTACCATCTATTGCAATCCAGACTGTTGTCACAGTGGCAGTCTGAAAGGGACATTGAACGCCATCTGTCTCGATGTTGAGAGCATGCATCCAGTTCTGAGTGCCAATGAAGAGATGGTGTCCTTTAACCTGCCCCTGTACCCCTCTCCCGGCAATTGCCTCAAATTGATGAACCGGTATCTTGGTCTCAATTCCCTGTGCTTGAGCATAGCGGACCACCGCTGAGGCCAAGGGATGTTCTGACTGGTGTTCTATGGCTGCAACCATCTGTAGTACTTGCATCTCATGGCCCTCAGCTGTTCCCTTCACCGTGGCGTAGTGGGTTACCGTGGGGTGACCCTGGGTGAGTGTTCCGGTCTTGTCGAGCACCACTGTATTAATCTTGTGAGCCAGCTCTAAGCTATCGGCTCCCTTAATCAAAATCCCATGTTCCGCTCCCTTGCCGGTGCCCACCATGATGGAAGTCGGGGTTGCCAAGCCGAGGGCGCAAGGGCAGGCAATGATCAAGACGCCGATGGTGCTGATCATCGAAAGCGTGAAGTTACCCGAGAGGCTGAACCAGATGATGAAAGTAGTGGTTGCGATGATCAGTACCCCCGGTACAAACCACGCTGTGATCTGATCGGCCAGCTTCTGAATCGGTGCTTTCGAGCCTTGTGCTGCTTCCACAAGTTGCATAATCTGAGCTAGAACCGTATCTTTTCTCACACGGTTGGCCTGGAACTCAAAGAATCCGGTCTGATTCATCGTGGCTCCAATCACCGTATCACCAATGCTTTTTGTCACCGGCATCGATTCCCCCGTCACCATCGATTCATCCACTGCAGAACAACCGGCTACCACCACACCATCGACGGGAATCTTTTCGCCGGGATGCACCGCCACGCGATCCCCAACCCAAACGTCAACGATGGGGATTTGCATCTCTCGACCCTCCCGCACTACTCGAGCGGTTTTTGCCTGTAAACCCATCAGCTGACGAATTGCTTCCGACGTTTTTCGTCTGGCACGACGCTCTAGCCAGCGCCCCAATAAAATTAAGGAAATAATGACGGCAGCCGGTTCATAGTAAAGCTGGGGCGACAAACCCTGAGCCTGCAAAATATCGGGAAATAGAGTTGTAAACAGCGAATAGAAGTAGGCTGCACCCGTTCCCATTGCCACCAGAGTATTCATGTCAGCACTTCTTAGGAGCATGGCTTTCCATGCTCCTAAGAAGAACATAGACCCACACCAAAACATCACCGGCGTAGTGAGTAGCAACTGCACCCAAGCATGATGGAGCCAGAACAATTCAGGAATAGCCACCCCCAGCATGTCCGGCATTGATCCGATCACTAGTAAGCTACTGAGACTGCAACCCAGCAAGACTTTCAGCCGTAGTTGGATCAGTAGATGATGGTCCCTCGCTTCAATCTCTTCCGGTGGGGTTTCATCCGCCGTCGCTACGCCATAACCTGCATCGATGACAGACTGTTGAATCGCCTGAACCGATGTCTGTTGCTGGCCATAGCGAACAGTGGCGTGTTCGGCGGTAAAGTTGACCGTGCAATCGAGAACCCCTGGGACATGGCGGATAGCTTGCTCAATAGTGTTAGCGCAGACCGCACAGCTCATGCCCTGTAGGTATAAGCGAACAGTTTCCATCATGGATGACCGGTTGCAGTATTGCTATCCTAAACTCTCTAGTTAACTGGAGGGTCAAGTGAACACCTCCGTATCCATGAATCTTATGGAGTATATTTGCGTAGAATCAATGCTTTGGATATTAGGGGTGAACTGTTATTGGCAAGCATCAACTTGAATGTCTCTCTATATCCTGAGGAACTATCTCTCATGTATTTCCCCACTGACCTTGAGAGACTGTATAGAGACCTTTCTTTCTATTTTTTGTGAGATTAATGGCTTCTTGTCGTATCGAAATAAGAGAAAGATTGAGCATTGAGTTTAATGATCTTGCGTAAAATATCTGTATTTGTTGACGCTAAAATTTCGATGAGTAAACACAAAATAAAAAAATATGCGATACTAGCCTAGATAAGCTGGCTATTTGGAATTTAAATTTTACAAGCTATCGATGAAGTCTTGATTGACAAGAAGAGAGTAATAGATTCAATCCGTTTGGAATATGTGAGCTTCAGAGTGATGCCTGAAAAATATTTTACTGTTTCCGACTCTCTCCAATGTATACCTCTTGTCTCAGCATTTTCTCCCGATAGTTGCAAGGATAGGGGGGGGTAGGTCATGAGATATTCACTATATGCGCCATAGGAATATGTCTAAAAATTACTCTATGTCATTGCTGTAAGGTTTATGGGAGGGGTAGAACTTCTTTGAAGGTCTCATCTTTTTTGAAAGATATTGCCTTTAGAGATTATGCAAAAAAATGCTGAAAGATATCCTTGTGATTCATGAGTGAATTTATGTTGGAGTGCACTTTTTGATTTTGCCGATATTAATACTAGAGTTATACGGAAAAATACTTTTTTGCCGAACTTGTTTGTCTTTTTTGAGGGTGATCTGTGCTATTAGCACTTGCTTCCCTTGCAACGGCCAAGATATAAGAATTATTTGCTAGAATGCTAGCCATGATTTTGAGATGTAGGGCGTAGAAGTACTTTGCTGGAACTTTTTGAGCAACCAATTGTTAGCGTCATTGTGCCAACTTATCAATGTGATAGTTTTCTGCGTCAGGCAATAGAGAGCGTCCTCAATCAAACTGATTGTGACTATGAACTAATTATTGTTGATGATGGGTCTACCGATCTAACGCGTCCAATCGTAGAGTCTTATTTCGGTTATCATTCAGAACTCCACTATATTTATCAAGAGAATCAAGGTGTTTGTGCTGCGAGAAACCATGGCCTTCAGCGTGCAAAGGGTGAATTTGTCGTATTTCTAGATGCTGATGATTTCTTCTTGCCTGGTAAATTAGCGGCTCAAGTGTCTGTTTTTCTTGAGAAGCCAGAAGTGGGGATTGTGCATAGTGGCTGGCGGCGCATCAATGCTGCGGGTGAAATGTTGACGGATGTCCGCCCCTGGGAAACAGTCCCGGAGCTAACCCTGGAAAATTGGCTTCGATTTAAACCCGTTTTACCCAGTGCCATGATGTTTCGAAAAAGCTGGTTAGATAAAATCTCTGGCTTTGACACTCAATATACTGTTGCCGAAGATGTTGACTTGGTTTTGAGGCTTGCTTTGGAAGGATGCTCTGCAGCTTGGTTGCCCCTGGTCACTGTTGGCTATCGGCAGCATGAACAAAGTGCAATGAATGGTTCTATCTCCCAGGCCCAAGTTTTGCCAGCTTTGCTAAACAGGTTTTTTCAAAAACCGCATCTTCCGCCTGAGATACAACTAATTGAACGCCAAGTACTTTACAGCACCTTTGTCTGGGTTGCATGGGATCTCTATCACAGGGGACAGCGACGGGAAATGGTGAATTGTCTTGAGCAAGCCTGGAGCTATTCTCCATATCTACCGATGGAAACCATGATTAACTGGATCGAGCGATTCTCGGAGTTTGCCTCCGCTTTGGGTGAGGCCCTGAATACTGAAGTCCTTACAAAAACCCCTGAATGGCAGCAGCTCATTCAGGGGACGATGCTTTTGTGATTTGCCTAGCCCAGAGGCTTAGCGTGTCTGACGATTAAAAGAGTTCAAAGTCTTCCTCAGTAAATGTTGGATTGGTACCAAACTGGATGATGTCTTGGCCGTTATAAGAGAGAATCCCGGAGCTCTGATCATAGGCGAACAGTTCTGGATTGATCACTTCTCCGCTTCCTAAGCTGATGGAAAGCGAGTCGCCATCTTGGAAATCTGTGATTAGATCAAGACCTGCATTATCGTTGATCACATAAATAAATTCATCTTGACCGTCTCCTCCAGCTAGAGTGTCGGAGTCTCTACCGCCAGATAGGGTATCGTTGCCATCACCCCCAAAGAGTCGGTCATTTCCTCTACTGCCAAGGAGTTGGTCAGTCCCTTGTTGCCCGAAGAGATCATCATTGCCGTCGCCGCCAAAGAGCTCATCGCGACCAATGCCGCCCTGCAGTGTGTCATTGCCATCACCGCCAAACAGCTCATCGCGACCTCGGCCACCAAAGAGCCTATCGCGACCATTGCCACCAAATAGCGTGTCATTGCCATTGGCGCCAAAGAGCGTATCGCGACTGCTGCCGCCACGCAGACTATCACTGCCATTGCCACCAAAGAGCGTATCGCTCGCGTTGCCGCCACGCAGTGTGTCATTGCCATCACCGCCAAATAGCTCATCGCGACCATTGTTGCCAACCAGACTATCATTGCCTGTACTTCCAAAGAGCTGATCAAGCCCATCACCACCGAACAATGAATCTCGACCTTCACCTCCGAAAAGTGTATCGTCGCCCTCTTGCCCGAGCAATTGGTCATTGCCGGCATCACCAAAGAGTTCATCTCCGTCAGCTCCACCAGAAAGTAAGTCGCTTCCGGTGCCACCGAAAATGGTGTCTTGACCATCAAGGCCGAACACTTCATCACTGCCGGGATCGCCGTCAATCTCGTCATTCTCGTTGCCGCCGAGAATGACATCGTCATCCTCGGTCCCCTCAAGTCGATTGACTGAGTCCCTTTGACCAAAAATAAATGTCCGTCCTCCGAATTCAAATTCGGAGGCAGGAGCTGTAGGCATTGCAATATCAGTCACAATCGATCTCCTATAAATAACTGAGAAAAATCAACTCTAGTTCATTAATTTCAAGAAGAATATTAGTGAGACTAGAGATATCGATTCAAAGTCAATAAATCCCCGTACAAGATATCAGGATACATTGCTTTTTTTTCTGTGAACAAAAGTTTATTCTATTTCTCGAGTTCGGACTAAAATTCTATGTGCTTGCTTGCGGAATCAGAGATTCTCAAACAGCCCACTCTGTATTTGTTAAATTGCTTCTAGAGGGGAGATTTGGGTCTATGTTATTCAATATTGAGCGATGATGTGATTGTCTTTCTTCTTTAACTTGGATGCCACTATTGGTAATGCTGGATGCTTCCTTCGATGAGCCAGTTGGCTCTTTCTGCATCGGTCTATGCTATCCGCAATCCCTCCACCTTGCCTTGTTTGATTTTGCTTATTGCCAGAGGAAATATTGGCTTTCCTGCCCTGGGTGATGGCTTTAATTTCTATCCCGAGTTCTTCTTGGAATTGCTCAATTCAGTTAAGGATAGGTTAATAATAATTTTTGACGGATATGAACTATTTTCTTATTGAGATCGACTAGCCCATAAGGATCCTTCGATTGCAATTAGGTCATTTCCCTCAAGAATGGATATAACGTTCTACATCATAACTTCCTGGGTTATGTACCCAGTTGGAGAACATGCCTTGCTTCAATGT
>CALFCG010000036.1 GCA_937951315.1 uncultured cyanobacterium | reverse complement strand
AACAGTTCTGGATTCGTGGGAGCCAGTTTGAGCGCCTGATCGACAGCTGCTAATGCGTCTTCCTGGGAACCATGATCGCGGTGGGCCAGCGCCACACCTCGCAAAGACAGATAACCTGGGGAAGCGTAATTTTGTAATTTGTTGATCGCCTTTTGGGGGCTGACAAGCGCCACTTCATTGGCCAGCAGCAACTCAATATAGCCCGTGATCAGATTCAGTTCAGGATCTTCAGGATTAATATCGGTGGCCTTTTCTAAGTGGCCAAACACCTTCTGGACCTTATCTAGAGCCGTCGGTAAGCCCCCAGGCAGTCCTTCCCCGGCATCAGAGACCACATAGGCCGCCTCGAGAAAGTAACCCACCGCCTGATAGAGATGGCCCCGCAAGGGAGAGCCGTCGGCAGAGAGTTTTTCTGCCACCTGGCGGGTGCGAGTGCCATAGGTTTTGAAGTTCTTCAGGTCTTCGTCTAGGTAGGCAAAGGTGGCGAGCATGGCATAGGTGAGGGGATCCGGCTGAGTGGTAGTATTTCGAGCTTGCTGGAGCAGCTTTTTCGCCTCCGGATAATCCCCTACCTTAAACAGCATCTCAAAGGCTTCTGCTGTGCCTGTATCGATCGATTTGGCCGCTTGGCCTGAGCGAAAGGGATCGGCGGCGAGGGCAGACTCAACCAGACCCATGGCGGGTGAAGTCACGAGAATCGCAGCACTGAGCAGACAGTGCGAAAGCCATCGCGCGGGTCGCCGAGTATTCATATCTATAGCTCCTAATCATCAAACACGGTAAAACAGTTCAGCCAGGATTGGACTACGCTAGAGGCATGCTCTACTTGAAAGACTTGGCCTATCATCCGACAGCCGCTGCGAGTCCGATCTTGCAACAGGTTCATTTAAAGCTTGCCCCCCAAGAAATGGGACTGGTCATTGGCCCCAGTGGTTCCGGAAAAAGTACTTTGCTCGAAATTTTAGCGGGTTTAGCCTCTCCCACGTCGGGGCAGGTCTACTGGGGCGAACAGGAGCTAAAGGCCAACCAGCTTCAACAGCTTGCAGGACTTGTCTTTCAGTTCCCAGAGCGACATTTCTGTGGCGGCACAATTCTAGAAGAATTGCGCCTCGGCCACCCTGAATTGGGATCTGAGCACGTCCACAATGCGCTGCAGGAGGTAGGGTTATCCGATCTGTCGCTATACAATTCACCGCAGGCCCTCAGCGGCGGGCAACAGCGACGTCTGGCGCTGGCGGTTCAGCTGATTCGAAAGCCTTCTATTCTGTTGATGGATGAACCGACAGCAGGGTTAGACTGGTCCATGCGGCGTCAGTTGGTGAATTTGTTGGCTAAGCTCAAGCAACACTGGAGTTTATTAATTGTCACCCATGACCCAGAAGAGCTGATTAGCCTCGCCGATCGCAGTTGGACCCTTGATCATGGAAATCTCGTCGCGACCCCCCAAGCTGCCTGAGCAAAACTGGCTGGAGGCGCTGAACTGGCAGCCCAGCTCACATCAGCTTCTGCAGTTTCAAGATCTATATACTCAAATTCTGCAGGGAAACCAGCAGCTCAACCTCACCCGCATCACAGCCGCCCAAGACTTTTGGGAAAAGCATCTATGGGATTCGCTCGCCGGCATTCAACCTTGGTTAGCGGAAGGCGCGACGGTTCCGGCGACTCTACCGGAGGATTGTCGGGTGATTGATATTGGTTCGGGAGGCGGGTTCCCTGGGTTACCAGTGGCGATTGCTCAGTCAGCGTCAGAGGCACAGCGTCACTGGCAGGTATCTTTATTGGATTCAACGCAGAAGAAGATGGCGTTTCTAGAGACAGTGGCGCTGACACTGGGTTTAGAGAATGTGGAGATGATTTGCGATCGCGCTGAATCTCTGGGTCAAGATCCAGCTCACCGTGAGCAATACGATCTAGCCTTGATTCGAGCCGTGGGCCCCGCTTCAGTCTGTGCCGAATACGCGCTGCCGTTTATAAAGCACCAGGGCATCGCCGTTCTCTATCGCGGCCAATGGTCTGAAGATGACGCTACGGCGTTAGAGACCGCGCTCGAACAGTTAGGGGGCAAGCTCACGACCGTTAACCATCGCCAGCTCCCAGTCAGTGGGGATGTTAGGCATTACGTTTATCTGCAAAAGCAGCAAGAGACTCCCCAGAAATTCCCTCGCAGGGTGGGATTACCGACCAAAAGACCACTTTAGACACGTGGCAGACAGGTCCGAGTGGTAGCTCAGCCCAAGTTTCCATTCGCACTCTCAGCCCCCCAAGCCAACATCTAACGTTTAATGAATACCACTGGCCAAGAGCTTATGCCATTTCCTGGATAGACTAACCGAGACACAAGCCAGGAGAATGATATGTGAGAGTCTTACTTGATGAAAGATCTATACCTTACCCATCAGTCCTGACACCATTACCGTCGCATGCTTCAGAATTATGGGATTGCTGTTTATAAAAGGGCAGGCGTCCCTTTCTGGTGGCTAAGTTTTAAGTCAAAACATAACCTGAGTTCGACAAAAACTACTGATTTTGTGCCTCTTGACGAAGGACTAGGGCTTTCAGACTACGAGAGGATAGGGCTTTCAGCATCCGTCGAACTCGGGTAAAACATAAGATCGCAGCCTGTGCTGACAACACAGGCTGCCAATCCCACTTTTAGGCTAGTTCCTCCAGCATATGTGTCAGCTGAGCCTCCGCTACATCTAACCCTCTTTGGCTACCCAACACATTGACAATATCCTCGCCGTTGAGGTCAAGGCGAAGCCAACCGGATGTAACTCTTGTCCCCGTAATGGAAACATCAGCACCCAGATAAGCTGAAAAATCGAGAAAATCCTGGACTTGGAATTCCTGGATCGTATCTGTGTCTTCTTGTCCATCTAACAGGTTACTTCCAAACCTGAAGCTGTCAGAACCAGCTTCACCCACCAGCACATCATTCCCCTGTCCACCGATGAGTGTATCCCGACCAGTGCCTCCAACAAGCGTGTCTCGACCAGTGCCTCCGACGAGTGTATCTTCGCCACCTTCGCCATTTAGCTCATCCTGGCCATTACCGCCCAATAATGTGTCTTTTCCAGCACCACCGAAGATAGTGTCGTTGCCTTCACTACCATCCAGGAGCGTTATTTGCGCATCACCGAGGATCAGATCGTTGCCTCCTCCAGTAACAATCTGCTCAAAGTTCTCAAAAAACTGATCACCATCTTGACCATCATCCACTGTCCCCAAATCTAAAGAGAGCGTCAAGTTCCGGTCATCTGCAGCTTCAACGCGCAGAATATCTATGCTGGTTCCACCGTCAAAGGTGTCGTTCCCGCTAAAGTCACTAACGATTATGGTATCTCTGCCAGCACCACCGTTGAGAGTGTCATCGCCGCTTCCACCCTGCAAAGTATCGTCCCCTTGCAGCCCCAAAAGCTGATCATCACCCGCACCGCCTAAGAGCTGATCATTACCATTGTCACCAGACAGCTCATCATCTCCGGCACTCCCATTAATGAAGTCGTTCCCCTGAAGTCCCTGAATCACATCATTGCCATCAAGACCGCTTAGGCTATCGTCCCCAGTGGTCCCAGTGACGACGCTGTTCTCTTCCTCTTCCGGAATAACGCCGTTAGGTATAGAGGCAACCCATAGTTCTCGTCCGGTAGTACCATCATCTGCAATGAAGAACAATTGATCACCAACAACACTCAACTCACGAGGGGATGAATCAGCACTACCAGGGTTGATATCTTGGAATAAACGTGTTCCGGCTGCAGTTCCATCACTGATCCACAGCTCATCACCATTAATTCCATCGTCAACGGTAAAAAATAAGACCTCACCTGCAGCAGTTAGATTCTGCGGACCATAAGCATAGAAATCACCACTGTTGGTCGAGCCAAAATCTGACAGACGCTGTGTTCCTGTCGCTGTACCGTTGCTCACCCATAACTCTCGACCGGTTACACCATTATCGGCAGTAAAAAATACCTGGCCATCAACTTCTGTCAGGAGATTAGGAGCAGAATCCCTCCCACTATCATCACTGGGGTTGATATCTACAACCTGTTGCGTCCCATCAGCCGTGCCATCGCTAACCCATAATTCTCGACCAGTTACACCATCATCAACTGTAAAAAATAGCTGACCGTCAACCCCGGTTAAATCATAGGGAAGGGGGTAGCTGTTATTACCAGGATTAATATCCAAGACTTGCTGCGTACCTGCAGTTGTGCCGTCAGTAACCCAGAGTTCTGACCCCGTTGTCCCATCATTGGCGACAAAGAATAAGTTACTTTCAACTGCTGTCAAGTCATAGTAAGAATTAAAGGTGTAATCGAAATTAGATGGATTAACATCAATAACAATCTGTGTCCCTTCAGCCGTACCATCACTAGCCCATATTGCGGGACCCGACTCAGCATCATCAGCGACGAAAAATAAGTGGTCTCCAAACGCAGTCAAATCAGAGGGCGTAGGGTAAAGGGGACCCATGTAATAACTACCGAAGGGGGCAATATCTAGGACGAGTTGTGTCCCCTCCGTTGTCCCATCACTAACCCAAAGCTCGCGCCCCGTCTCACCATCATCGGCTGTAAAAAACACCTGGTCGCCAACTTCTGTCAGAAGATTAGGACTTGAACCATAAAAACCATAGAGAGTGCTGGCACTGTTGGCCTTGATGTCAGCAACCAATACTGTACCTTCAGCTGTCCCATCGCTGGCCCATAGCTCCTCCCCCACGTCACCATCATTGGCCGTAAAAAATAACGTTCCATCAACTTCTAGCAAAGATGCAGGAGAACTAGAATCATTCAGGTTGATATCAGCGACCAGCATCGTTCCTTCAGCTGTCCCATCACTGACCCATAATTCCTCACCTGTTTCACCATCATCGGCTGTAAAAAAAACTTGTCCCCCAAACTCCGTTAGGCTTCCAAGTGTACTGTAGGGATCTGAGAAAGCATCTCCACCTGGGTTGATATCGCCGACTAAACGAGCACCAGATTCTGCCAGAGCTACTGTCATCAAACTATTGTCAAACTCCATTAACTGACCTCTTGATAATCCATATATTCCGAAAAGTTAACGCAGACATTCCCCTCTGAGACACCAAAGCCAGTCTTACTGACACAAGAGAATATTGATGTCACAGTCTAACCAGACAAATCCCAATATAATTTACTTCTAGCAAAGGAATAATTACAAAAACAAATATTTGAGAAGCTACATAAACAAGATCAGTTGAATTCATATTAGGATCCAGAATTTTCTCAGCAGATTTATTTTTGAGCACAAAAAATACATGCCGACCAAAAGTATTTCCTGATTTCTTCATGAGCTTTGGTGGAAAGCATCTCGCGCATTTCTGTATAGGAATACAATGTATTCAAGTCAACAAAATCGTTGCTCCTCACAGTTAAATAATTATGTTTAGGATCAAGGTTCGACTCAGTTGAGTATTGCATTGTAGGCAGACAAAATCAGGGAGTCGTTTGAAGTTTTTCAGGGCTCATTCTAAAACACAGGCCACTCATGACAAGAACATGAGCGGTCTGTTATGACAGCAGATAGAGATAGAAGCTCTGACTTTCCTCGTATCCAGTTGGAATAACCTAGAGGGCGTACTCATGGTTCAATCCACTGTAGTGATGTGGAATAATTCTATTTTTCCACAAAAAAAAAGGTCTTGTATAACGTCAGCGTTGTTAGCGTTTATTCAAATATTTTCATGGAAATAGTGAACATCTATAATTTCCAGAAAAGTTGTGTAGAGGAATTGTGCTCTCCCAAATATGGCCTAAACCACGATTCGCTATCTCGCCTTTGAACAAACACTATGCTTCTGTTCTTGATGTACCCAGAAGTGCTTTTGAGAAAAGAACCGTGGTACTACTAGAACATGCATAGTGACTCGTTTTCTGAAATGCTCACGGTCTAGAACGAGCCGTTATTCTATTCAGTTCTTTTGCATTGGCCTTGATAACGTTTCTTTTCTCTGGGATTTATGAGCAATCAACTGACCATAAATCTGGATTGGCTCAAGAATCATGACCGTTAAAGCCGCCCTTCCATTTCCAGTTCTTCAATTACTTGTACCCCGCGCGTATCACCCAGTTTCAGCAAAGCATTCTTCGCATCTTCCTGTACGCCCAAATCTCCATCTTGGAGAGCATGAATCAGAGCATCAACGGCCTGGGTATAAAATTCTCGTTTCTCAAGAGCCTGACAGAGCTGTCCCAAAGACCAGGCACTATTACTGCGAACTGCGGGCATCGCATCATGGGCTAATGCCTCAGCCAGGGGAGCAATGGCTGCCCGCGCAGACTCTTCATCCACCTCAGACATCTGCCCCAAAGAACTGGCTGCCCATAACCGGACAGCAGAAATTTCCGTTTGGAGTGCTTCAATCAAGGGAGCCAGAGATCTGCGATCACGGCAGTTGCCCAATGCCCACACAACCCCTTTGCGCACATAGCCATTCCAATCGCGCTCTAGCTGTGCAATCAAAGGTTCAACAGCCGTCTCACTCGGGTTATGACCCAGCGCATAGGCTGAACTGACGCGCACTAACGGGCAACTATCCGTTAGCAGATTAATTAAATACGGAACGGCGCGCGGCTCTTGTAACTCACAAAATGCCCGCGTTGCCAGCATCCGCTGGGGTGCTTCAGGCGCATTCATGAGCTGCAGCATTTCCTCAACATCAGGTTGAGCTGCGACGACACTGGGGTCATCAACAGCAGCCATCTGATCAAGAGGACTTTCTAGGCTTTCATCTGCATCTAGCAGGCTGAGGTCGTCTTCATCGTACATATCTGTAACTTTACAACAACCAGGCCCCTACCAGACTGGGTTCTACCTTCAAGAGGGCGCATTTCTCTTTGGGAGCTGTATTTTCCTAGTGAGGTCAGGGAATCCTAGATTTATCAGCTTGACTACCGATCCCCCCTCCTCAGTCTATTTATCCCCACGACTTCTATGCCTACTGCACGGCCCGAACCAACAGAACATCACATGCTCATCATCCAAGATGGCGGTGGCCGTCGGGTGGTTCAACTCGAAGATGTGGCCTACTCCGTGGGGCGTGACGCATCGAACGCCATTGTCTTAGACGGAGAATCAATCTCCCGGCAGCATGCTTTGCTCGTCAGATTACCTGTCCCTAACAAAGGTTACCGCTATCGCATTCTCGACGGTAATTCCGAGGGTAAGCCCAGCGCTAATGGTGTCTACATCAATGGTGATCGACGGTCCATGCATGAACTCGACAAGGGGGATATTGTCCGCTTTGGGAAAGAGATTAAAGCCACCTATATGACAGTGGCGATGGAACAGGTCGAGTTTTTACATTACTTAGAATCCCTCTCCTATCAGAGCCTGAAGTCTGATGTCGTCGACGCAAAGGCCACGATGGTCAGTCCTGACTTTTTGGGTGGCGGCGATCCCTCGGCAGCCGTCTTAGAAACCCATCGTGCTCCTGCGGGCCAAACAGAGACACCTTTGATGAAAGCAACCTTGCATCTGCCGGGCTCGAACTGGAAAACATCCCTCTTTTCACCCCGACTTTGGATGGTGGGACTCGTTGCGATCGCAACCCTTGGCGCAGGCGCCTTCTGGCTCCACAGCCGTTCGACGCCAGCCAATCCAGCCGGAGCAGCCCCAGCCCCAGCCTCCGAAGTCAGCCCTGAATAATTTCAACGCAGCCCCTTCAACAACTTGAGATCCAAAAGTTCAACGACTCTAATCGTTTAGACTATTGAATTGGTAACTCAGTTGGACGAGCAACAATGCGGCTTTCTCAATCGCTTTTTGTCACCCTGCGGGAAGACCCAGCAGAAGCGGAAATTCCCAGCCATAAGCTACTCCTACGGGCCGGATATATTCGCCGGATTGGCAGCGGCATCTATGCCTACCTCCCCCTGATGTGGCGCGTGCTGCAAAAAGTCTCTCGCATTGTCCGAGAAGAAATGGACGCTACAGGCGCTCAGGAATGCCTGCTCCCCCAAATTCAGCCCGCAGAACTGTGGCAGGAATCGGGCCGCTGGGAGACCTACACAGAAGCCGAAGGCATCATGTTCTCGCTCCAGGATCGGCAAGATCGGAAGCTGGGCTTAGGCCCCACCCACGAAGAGGTGATCACCGCCGTAGCCCGCGATATGATCCGCTCCTATCGGCAATTACCCTTACATCTCTACCAGTTGCAGACCAAATTTAGAGACGAGATTCGGCCTCGCTTTGGTCTCATGCGGGGACGAGAATTCATCATGAAAGATGGCTATTCCTTCCATACCGATGCCGATAGCCTCAAGGAAACCTATCAAGCCATGGATGGGGCCTACCGCAATATGCTGCAACGGTGCGGCCTTCAATTCCGCTCAGTGGAAGCGGATTCCGGCGCCATTGGTGGCTCTGGCTCCCAAGAATTCATGGTTCTAGCTGAAGCCGGGGAAGATGAAATTTTATACACCGATGATGGCAACTATGCAGCCAACGTCGAGAAAGCCACATCACAGCCTCCAGACGCTGAACCGTCCAGCTTCAAAAGCTATGAGAAACGGGAAACCCCGAGCACTGAGACGATCGCAAAACTCTGCAAGCATCTCGATTGCTCTTCAACGCAGGTTGTCAAAAACGTCCTTTATCAAGCCACCTATGACAGCGGCACCACCGTTCTGATCTTGATAAGTTTGCGCGGCGATCAGGATGTCAATGAAGTGAAGCTGCAAAACGAGCTGACGCAACAGGCAGAAAACTACGATAGCAAGACCGTTATTGCCCTTGACGTACCGGATGCCGAAGCACAGGCAAAATGGGCTTCCAAAACCCTCCCGTTGGGATATCTGGGACCCGACCTCACCGATGATTGCATTCAGTCTGCCAAAACAGTGGCCCCTAAATTTTTGAGACTGGTGGATCCAACAGCGGTTGATCTCAAGGACTTCGTCACTGGCGCAAATGAAAAGGGCTTCCATGTCGTCGGTGCCAATTGGGGTGATCAGTTGAAGCTCCCTAAAAACGTTGTCGATCTGCGCAAAGCCACAGCAGGAGATCGCGCCCTCCACGATCCGAAACAGACCCTAAAAACCGCCCGAGGGATTGAAATCGGCCATATTTTTCAGCTCGGCACCAAGTACTCCCAGGCAATGGGCGCCACCTACACCAACGAACAGGGGGAGGAACACCCCCTCGTCATGGGCTGCTATGGCGTCGGGGTCTCCCGTCTGGCTCAATCAGCAGTCGAGCAATCCTACGATAAAGATGGGATCGTTTGGCCCGTTGCGATCGCACCTTACCAAGCCATCGTCATCATCCCTAACCTCAATGACGAAACACAGGTCGAAGCAGCCGAGAAGCTCTATCAACAGCTGAACCAAGCCGGGATTGAAACAATCCTAGATGACCGCAAAGAACGGGCGGGCGTGAAATTTAAAGATGCCGATCTGATTGGAATTCCCTATCGAATCGTCACCGGTCGGGCACTCAAACAAGGCAAAGTAGAAGTCGTACAGCGGGCCACCCACGAGTCTCAGGAAATCGACCTCGAACAGGTGATTCCAACAATCCAGACATGGCTTGAAACGAGCAGCTGAAGCTAGTTCCCGTTTGCTAAGCTAGAGACAAATTCGGAACACCTCATGTGACGGTATCGTCATAGAGAGTGAACTGAGACAACTGCTAAGGTATCGCAAGGGAATTCGGGCAACAATGGCAAAACGACAGCGTTCACATGAACTGAAAAAGCTCATGGCAGCGATGCTCACGGTGGGCCTATTAGCTTGTCAGGCACCCGTTGCAGATAACCCGCCCTTGGATCCAACAAACCCTAGCAGCCCATCGCCCGCACCCAATACAGGCTCACCAACACCCACCGCCTCTCCCTCAGCATCACCTGAGGAAGCTCCCGCTGAAACCGCTGAGCTTTCTGTCTATTGGCTCAAGTCTGCTGAAGAGAAGCTGGCCCTTGCACCCTCAAAACTGACACCGAAGCAGTCTAGCGCCCCCCCAGAAGAACAACTCAAAGAAGCGCTCGAGAGACTTTTGCAAGGCCCCGCCAATGCAGATGTTGCCAGCGGCATCCCCGAAGGCACAAAGCTAAATACCCTCGAGATGAAAGAGGATGGGGTCTACATTGATATCAGCAAAGAATTTACGGTCGGTGGTGGCAGTGCGGCCATGCAAGGACGACTCGGCCAGCTCATTTATACCGTTAGCAGTCTCAATCCCAAAGAGTCTGTCTGGATCTCAGTGGATGGGGAACCACTCACTGTCTTAGGAGGCGAAGGTTTAGTTGTCTCGCAACCCATGACGCGCCAAGAATTTCAAACAGAATTCTCACTCTAAGGCCTCACACCCCAGGCTCAACTCGTAACATTCATCGAGCAACAACACTCGTAAACACTACGAGTTCACACAAGCATTGATGGGTGCAGCCAATCGTGGCTGCATTAAGACTCCTCAAGCGGTACATCCACATCGCTTGAAATAGGCTCCTGAGTCTGACGCGTCAACAGTTTATTGACCGCACAATCACAGTAGCGGCGAGCAGGCTCTTTAAAACTGCTCGCCAAAAAATCTCTCGCAAAGTCAGTCTCTTTCTGCGTCCTCGGGAACCCGGACAAGACTGGAGAGGAAGTACTTTCCTAAGACGAAGGCTGATAGGTCGGATTATGACTGCGCCAATCCTCTCAGCTTTGCGACCACGACGAAGCTAGAAACAGTCCCCAAAACGCAGCGCTCATTAAAATGGCTCGCATGAGCAAGAGGAGGCTGACGATATTGCCCCAGATTTCCTCAACAACCTTAGACATTGCCTTCGCCATAACAAGCTCCGACCCATACCCCTTAATACACTTGCGACTCAAATCTATCCCCAAAACAGCCACGCAGTACTTCAGAGAACGACATCCAAGCATAGCGAAAGGGTCCAGCGACGGCGCCAGACCCCAATTACAACAAATAATTTCCGAAGTATTTTTAGTCAGAACTAAAAGCAGATAGAGTTAGCAAAAATAAAACTAAGGTGAACAAATTTTGATCGCACTAACAACAGCTCATCACTTCTTTTTCTTTACCGAAATGGGTTTTGAAATTGGAAGCCCCTCCTTGGACTCAATTCCACCTAAAGCAAGTGGAGGAAGACTTTAGTGAGATCGCAGAGACAGAATTAGGAGGTACAAACCCTGTCTTTTTCTTAGGTTTAATTCATCTGTTCTGTACCTGTTATTAACCTAGCATTAATATCTGAGATCCAACATCCCTTTCACTAAAGTTTATGCTTGTTTAAGCGAGGCAACAATCTGTAAAGATATGTAAAAATCACGTTTTGACTAGATCTTTCAACGTCTCCTGAATAGAGCGAGGATTCCACCCTAGAGTTTGCCGAGCTTTATCTCCACTCACCCGCACACAATGCTCATAGAGGTAATGGACCCGTTCGTTGCTTACGGGAGGCTGCCAGCCCAAAAGTCGACCAATGGGGTCCAGAATACTCGCGGCAAGTCGGACGAGAGGTTCAGGAATCTCCGTCGGGACAGCAATGCCGGTTTCATCACTGAACACTTGAAACATTTCTCGGGTGGTGAGTTCTCCAGTGGAAATAATGTAATGCTCTCCCGGTTGACTCCGCTCAACCGCGAGGACCATGGCTTCAACCAAGTCATCAACATGCACAATGCCAGTAACGCGATCGGCAGCCGCCCACACCTTGAGTCCACCTTTCAAATAGAGTTGGACAACTTTGCCAAAATGGGGATCACCGGGTCCAAAAATGCCGGAGGGCATGACGGTCACAACATGAAAACCGTCTTGGGCGGCAGCATCAACGGCCTGCTGGGCCAAGTACTTTGTTCTGTCATAGGGGGAGGAAAACTCAGCTTGCTGACGCGTGAAGGTTTCGTCAATGCATTGACCTTGGGTATCACCCAAAATGCTGATGCTGCTGCAGTGGAGCATCCTCGCCACACCTGCCGCTTGAGCTGCGGCTAACACCGCCTTCGTTCCGCCCACATTCACGCGCTCCATCAGAGCAGCATCCACAAGACCTAGCTCGACATAGGCCGCGGTATGAAAGACGGTATCGATGCCCTGCATAGCAGTTTCCAGAGTCGCTGGGTCTGAAATCTCACCATAGGCGAACTCTACGGCTAGCCCCTCTAAACGCGAGAGGTCACTGCTTTGGCGAACATAGGCTGTGACCTGATCGCCTCGCTGGAGTAAATATTGACAAAGATGAGAGCCGGTAAAACCATTCGCTCCGGTAACTAGTGCTTTCATAGCGCCTTCTCATAGATGCGGTAGGTCTTGTAAATCTTACCGCCCGAGGCTTCGGTTATTTTACGAGAGGGCATATTGTCTTCGTAAATCCAGGAGAGTTCTGCCTTGTTATAGCGCTTAGAAGGTCCCGTACCGTTGCGATGGACGAGATAAACCAGGGCGGGAGCCACCATTTTACGGCGGTGTTCAGGTAGAGCACAGAGCGCAATCATTCGAGCGGCATCAATCTGGCGACGGTACCACAGGAACTTCAAAATCCCGATCCAGTTCAGCTTGCCATTGAGATGCTTAAAGACTTGGTTATAGTCAGGCAGGCCCATAAAGAACCCCACCATTTCCCCTTCATATTCAGCAATAGGGAAAATATCGGGGTCAACAATCATTTTCAAATCCTTCGCTTCTTCAAGAAACTCTTCTTCCGTTCGAGGGGTCGAGCTCCAATTATTGCTAAAGGCTTGAGTAAACAGACGGTAGAGATTACGGCAATCTTGCTCAAAGGCTTCACCTTTGGTGGCCACGGAGCGGAAGGTAATGCCAGATTTGAGGGCTATTTGATAGGCTTTTTCAAATTTCTGTAGCAGGTTTGGCTCCACGGAAAAACGATAAGCATAGGCATCTTTAGCTTTGTGGAACCCAGCCTGTTCAATCAACTTCGGGTAGTAAGGGGGGTTATAGGGCATCATCATGTACGGTGGAGCATCGAATCCGTCCACCAGCCACAGGCAATTGTTATGGGTCGAGAGATCAATGGGGCCTCGAATATGGGTCATGCCCTGATCTTTTAGCCATTGGCCAGCGATGTTCAATAGCTGGGTTGCGATCGCAAAGGGCTGATCTCCGGTTGTCCTATCATCAATACATTCAAAGAACCCAAACAAGCCAATATTGGCGCCTTCCCGTTCAATTAAGCGATCATTCACCGCCGCCACAATCCGACCGACGGGTTGCTGATCTTGGTAGGCCACAAATTGTTGCAGTCTGCCGTACTCAAAGAAAGGATTGTTGGGTTGAAATTGCTTGGCAACATCGGCCCTGATGGGAGGCACCCAATGGGGATCGCCAGCATAGACACGAGCGGGAATATCTAAAAACTGCTCAAGCTCTGCCGTCGTTGAAACCGGTTTCACGGAAATAGGAGAAGCGGATATCACCACAGGGATTACCTCTATGTTCGGTCTACGCTCAGGATACAAGAAAGATTTGAGGCCCTCTTAGCATCGTCAGAGCATTACAGTTAACGACAAAAGCTCTTGAAACCGAGAGAGGGGATTTATATTAGCGAATATAGTCCTGTTCTTAATGTCATGCGCCTCTCCTCTGTCTTACCGGCTTTCTTTTTAGGTGGAGCCGTCTTGGTCACCCCGCCCACCGAGCTTGTCGCGTTAGAAGGTTCGGAGGTTAATCAGATCGCCAAGGCCTCAACCATCTTGCTTGAAGGTCAAAACCCTGGATCTGGCGTCGTCGTAGGTCAACAGGGCAGCACTTACTATGTATTGACGGCTCAGCATGTGGTGGCCACAGAGGATGAATATGCAGTGGTGACACCGGATGGTCAATCGCATGCACTGAACTATGCCGCGATTCAGAAGATACCGGATGTCGATTTAGCCGTCGTTCCGTTCACAAGCGAGAAGACCTATCCTGTGGTCGAACTCGGCAATTCAGATGACGTCACGGAGGGCGATCGCATCTTCATTGCCGGATGGCCGACGGCAGGCAAAGCCATTCCCCATATCTATCAGCTCACCAGCGGCGAAGTGTCAGGCATTTCTCAACGCCCCATTGCCGGGGGCTATGGACTGGTCTATACCAATGTCACCCGTGCGGGTATGAGCGGCGGTCCAGTCTTTAATAAAAGTGGAAAGGTGATTGGCATTCATGGACTAGCAGAGGGACGTCAGGTCGCACTTCCGGGCTATGAAGGCGACCCCAGCGTCATTAAAGCAGGATTTAATCTCGGCATTCCCATCAATAC
>CALFCG010000035.1 GCA_937951315.1 uncultured cyanobacterium | reverse complement strand
AAGGCAAGGGTCAAAATCTGCCGAGTTTCCCGCGTTTGAGGATTTCGCCAAAAACCCAGATCGAGATAAACAGGCGTCACGGATTCCACCCCTGCAATTCCCTGGGCCTGGTACAAACGGCTCCGAGCAAAGCTTTTCATCGCAATCAGGGAGGTTGACTGGGGATTAATCAACACAATATCGGTATTGAAGCGCCGATGGAGCATCACGGATGACTCAAATAGCGCATCTCGAAAACCAAGTTGCAACAGCATCAGAATCACGGCAAAGGAAATGCCTGCTAATGCGATGACTAACCGGGATTTTTCTCGAACCAATTGCAACCAGGCAAGCGGAATCGCAAAGATCATATTTAGCCCTGGGGCCGGATGATGACGTCAACCTGAAGGTTTGTCAGTTTCGCCACGGGTGCACCATTGGCAAGGCCCACTTTCACTTCGATCACCCGAGAGTCAGTGTTCGCTGCAGGATCAGTATCCAGAACATCATTTTTATCGATCAGGCCCCCAACTTGCTTAACGACCCCATAGAGTTCACCATCAAAGGCTGGACTCGTAACCGTAGCGGATTGCCCAACTCTGACATGACGAATATCGGTTTCATACACCTCAGCAACCACAACCATACGCCTTGTGTCGCCCATCTTGACAATGGTGGGGTCACCGTCACCTCCACCCTGTCCACCCAGAGGTACAGCTTCGCCCTCTCGCAGTAGCACTTTGAGAATCTGACCGTTTTGGGGTGCAGCGATAATCGTTCGAGCCAACCGGGCGTTGGCAACTTCAAGCTCACGTACCCTAGAGGCCACTTGCGTTTGCACTTGAGACTTAATCGTACCGGCCCTCGCCATATCGACCTGAGAGGTGGCGTTGGCAAAATCAGTCTGAAGCTGCTGTTTGAACTGGGCAAAGGTGGCAGCGGCACTGTTCAGTTCCTCTTGTGAACTGCGCACAGCCAAGGCTCGGTCATCCAGCTCCTTCGAAGAAATTGCCCCTCGCTCTTGCAGATACTGGAAGCGTTGATAATCTTTTTGCGCCAGAATCAGTTCTGCTTTCAGACGCTCAACGGTTGCCGCTTGGGCACGCAATTGCTCAGCTTTAGGCTGGCTCACCTGAGCTTGTCGTGTTTGAGCTTCCAGGACCTGCACCTGCCCTAGCTGCTGTTCGCTGGCTAAAAGCGCTTTTGCTTCCTGTAGCTGACTTTTGGCTAGATCTCGCTCAGCTAAGCGTTCAGGATAACTCTCTAAGTAAGCAATGGCCTGCCCTTGCTTCACTTCTTGCCCATCTCGCACCAGCATGCGTAAAATTCGTTCCCCAGTGGGGGCACCAACCTTAATCACTGCACCATCAGGTTCCACACGTCCCAATGCGGCGATGTGGCGTGCATTTTCATCAGAATCTTGCTGACCTTCTGCAGAGGCTTCTGGAGTGGGCTGAATTTGAGCGATTCGGGCGATCCCCACGGCGGCAGTGGTTAAAGCCAGAATAACGGCTCCACCTACAATCCACTTACCCGGAGGCTTCAATAACGGTTTATCACCCACAATTTGACCTATTTATCTAACCTAATTGTAGAGGTAATTTGTCAAGACGGCTGTAACCAGCAGCCAGCTGGCCTTTTCTTAGTCATTGTGAGCATGTTCAAATTCATAGACATAGAAGAGACGGCTGAATTTTTGGAGCAGATAGCCCCCGCCAGCCAAAAGGATGGCAGATGCGATCGCAACCCAAAAACTAACCGACGGCATCGCCCACAACTGGGCCGTCACGCTCAGGGCTCGCGCATCGAGAAGAATCCCAACACCAAAGCAAAGAATGGCAGCAACGTAAGCGAAAACCGTCAACCGCTGAATATTTTTCAAAGCCTGACGGCAAACCTGACAATCTTTTGTATGGGTTGACCAAACATCAAACAAAATCCGTTTGTCTCGCTCCGCAGGTGGCAATTCTGGATCGCAGGCCCAAGGGATACCACCTCCTGCTTTATATTGCAGCCACTTCCGAAACGCAATAATTGCCTTGTCTTGGGGATTCGGGGTATAGACCTGCTCGAGCCATCGCTTGGACTGCTGAGCCATTGTCTTTTCTTGATAATGCAAGAACACCAAATCTTGATGCATAAACAGCGATGCCAGAACATGCCCTAACCACTGCGGCATCGGCAGCCCAAAAAATCCCAAGCCTGGAGGCAATTGACCCACTTCATTTTTGACCAACACTTGGCATCCAATTTGGCGACACCAGCCTGGTCGCGAAGGACTTGCATAGAGAGCCAGCACAAACTTCCCTCCATCCTTATATTGCGAACCAAGATGCACTAAACACGGAGGTTGAAAATCTTGAACAGTTTTCTCAATCATTTCCGGAGAAGGAAATATCTCAAAGGCTAATCCTTCCTGGGCAGAGACGTCCTTAACCCGTCGCATATCAAGGTAGCTGGCATTTTCCCGTTTCCCCATAATGCCGTGATGGGAAACATTAACATGGGCAGGATCAATAACATTCTCGATAAAAGAATCCCAGCCGTAGGGCAAATCCCGCACATACCAAAACAGCTTCTTGACCCGACCGGATTGATCTTCCAATTCGGGGATAATTCGAGGCTCACGCATCTGACTTTCGAGGCGCGCTTCTCGACCCGATTCCCCCCATACCCAGAGAAGTCCCTGACGTTCTTGGGTGGGATGTGCAATTGCACAGGCCTTCGGATTGGCCTTGTGTTTCTCTTCCGTTGCCGCATCCTTGGACTGGGGGATAGTCACGCAATGTCCGGCCCCATCAAAGCGCCAAGCATGGTAGGCGCAAAGCAACGTCCCATCCTCCTCTATACGACCTTCTGAGAGAGGGACCAAACGGTGGGGGCAAGCGTCTTCAAAACAATGCCACTGCTCAGCTCCATCCCGCCACAGCACAAGATCTTTCCCTAATAACTGCACTGCGTGAGGCTTCTTCGGATCCAGCAGCTCTATCACAGCTAGCGGATACCATTGCTTCGTCCACTGAAACACCTCTTCATCAGTTTCTGAAAAGACTTCTAAAGATTGTGCTTCGGCCAGACTCATTGCAAATTCCAAGCTAAGATTACATTTCTTTACAAATTCTAAGCGATTTAAATTTATTTGTTGTGCGCAAATGCTTGTACAAGCAACTTCTCCGTTGAATCATAGATGTCAATCAAAGGTTTCGTAGTTAGAAATACCTTAGCCATCTCTGAGTCGTGACAAGCTTCATGACAACATCACTTCATTCAGCCTGCCCCCCTTCTGTGCCCCACTCAATGATGCAATGAATCAAAACTCAAAACCTCAAAGACTCTAGTGCTGGACTAGACTTCAGCGCACACGCTAGGGTGTATATACCTCATTGGAGAACCGTTCTTGAGTAGCTTCAACGCCAAACAAACCCTCACCGTCACCGACAAAACCTACCAAATCTACAGCTTGCCAGCCGCCGCACAAACCTTAGGGGATGTGAACCGTCTCCCCTATAGCCTCAAGGTACTGCTAGAGAATCTGCTGCGCTACGAAGACGATCGCACTGTCACAGCAGACGACGTAAGGTCCATCGCTGATTGGCTGAAAACTCAAACCTCTAAGCGAGAAATCGCCTACCGCCCTGCCCGCGTCTTGATGCAGGACTTCACTGGCGTTCCCGCCGTCGTCGACTTGGCCGCGATGCGGGATGCGATGGTCTCCCTGGGTGGTAATCCTGAAGCAATCAATCCTCTTTCTGCCGTCGATCTCGTCATTGACCATTCCGTGATGGTGGATGCCTCGGGTAGTGCCGAGGCCTTTGCTAAAAACGTTGAGCGCGAATTTGAGCGCAATTACGAACGCTACGCTTTTCTGCGCTGGGGTCAGCAAGCCTTCGACAACTTCCGAGTCGTGCCACCCGGGACCGGCATTTGTCACCAGGTCAATCTAGAGAATCTATCTCAAGTCGTCTGGACGAAAGATATCGACGGCGAAACTGTCGCATATCCCGATACCCTCGTGGGCACCGACAGTCACACCACGATGGTGAACGGCCTCTCCGTGCTGGGGTGGGGGGTCGGCGGCATTGAAGCAGAAGCCGCCATGCTCGGTCAGCCAATTTCAATGCTGATTCCTGAAGTGGTCGGTGTGAAGCTGACGGGACAGCTCCCAGAAGGAGCCACCGCCACTGACCTTGTCCTCACCGTGACTGAAATGTTGAGAGCCCAGGGTGTCGTAGGCAAATTCGTCGAATTCTACGGTGCCGGTCTCGATCACCTGACATTGGCCGACCGAGCCACCATCAGCAATATGGCCCCTGAGTATGGAGCCACCTGCGGTTTCTTCCCCATTGATGCCGAAACGATCAACTACCTCCGCTTTACGGGCCGAGAACCCGATCGGGTAGCTCTCGTGGAAGCCTATGCAAAAGCGCAAGGTCTATGGCGAGAGACGGACAGTCCTGACCCGATTTTTACCACAAACCTACAGCTTGATCTCACCGCTGTAGAACCTTCGATGGCCGGTCCCAAACGCCCTCAAGATCGGGTCCTGCTTTCAAAAGCAGCAGAGCAGTTTAAGACCGAGGACTTTCCCAGCTTTAGTAATCTGGACTTTGCGAACAGTCGTTCCGTCCCAGTAGAAGGAACCGACTACGAACTCAAAGACGGTGCTGTCGTCATCGCAGCGATCACAAGTTGCACCAATACCTCCAATCCTTCGGTGATGTTGGGGGCGGGTCTGGTGGCTCGCAAAGCCCGTGAGAAAGGGTTAACCGTTAAGCCCTGGGTCAAGACGTCCCTGGCTCCAGGAAGTCAAGTCGTCTCTGACTATTTAGAAAAGGCGGGCTTGCAGACTGAACTTGATGCCCTCGGCTTCAATCTCGTCGGTTATGGCTGCACCACCTGTATCGGCAACTCTGGCCCGTTGCCCGCTCCCATTGTCAAAGTCATCGAAGAACAGGAGCTTGTCACCTGTGCCGTTCTGTCCGGGAACCGTAATTTTGAAGGTCGGGTCAGCCCCCACACCCGAGGCAACTATCTCGCCTCGCCGCCATTGGTCGTGGCCTACGCATTGGCGGGAAATTTCTCGATTGATCTTCGCACCGAGCCATTGGGCCATGACCCTCAGGGGAATCCGGTCTATCTCAAAGATATCTGGCCCACCAGCCAAGAGGTGCAAGAGACCTTGCAGATTGCTCTCACGCCAGAGATGTTCCGTAGTCGCTATAGCAATGTATTTACGGGCGATGAAGAATGGCGCAAAATCAAGGCGGAAGAGAGTCAAACCTATACCTGGAATACCTCTAGCACCTACGTTCAGAACCCACCCTTCTTTGAGGGCATGGGGGCTGAAAGTCAGAGCAGTACCGCCGATATAAAAGGCGCCAGACCTCTAGCATTACTGGGCGATAGCATCACCACTGACCACATTTCCCCAGCTGGAGCCATTAAGAAAGATAGCCCTGCAGGGAGTTACTTGGTCGAGAATCAGGTCAGTGCTACGGACTTCAATTCCTTTGGGTCTCGACGCGGTAACCACGAGGTAATGATGCGCGGTACCTTTGCGAATATCCGCTTGAAGAACGAGATGGCACCGGGTACCTCGGGCGGTATCACCAAGTTCATGCCTGCGGGTGAGCAGATGTCGATCTACGATGCAGCAATGAAGTATCAGGCTGAAGGCACACCGCTGATCGTCATTGCGGGCAAAGAATACGGCACAGGCTCTTCCCGTGATTGGGCAGCCAAGGGCGTTCGTCTATTGGGCGTCCAGGCGGTGGTCGCCGAAAGCTACGAGCGTATTCATCGTTCTAATTTGGTGGGCATGGGGGTTCTACCCTTGCTTTTCCCCAAAGGTGTGAACCGGCAAACCCTGAAACTAGACGGAACGGAGACGTTTGATCTAACGGGTCTCAGTAACGGTATTCAACCGGGGATGACGGTTACCCTCGTGATTCACCGTACGGATGGCTCTACCGAAGACGCTGAACTCCTCTGCCGAATTGATACCCTCGATGAAGTGGAGTACTACAACAACGGCGGTATTCTGCACCATGTTTTGCGGCAATTGGTCGCCGCATAGACTCTAATCCCCCTCTACCCCTGCCAGCGGTTGAGGGGGACACAGTCAATATCGAGTTGATCTAGGGCACGGGCGACTACAAAATCAGCCAAATCTTCAATGGTTTGGGGCTGGTGGTACCAGGCGGGAATGGCGGGTACGATGCGGGCACCGGCCTCAGCGAGGGTGGTTAGGTTCCGGAGATGTATGAGACTAAAGGGGGTTTCTCGCGGCACCAGAACCAGTTTGCGACCTTCTTTCAACTGCACATCGGCAGACCGTTCCAGCAAGTCGGAACTGAGTCCTGCAGCAATTTTGGCTACGGTGCTCATGCTGCAAGGCATCACCACCATGCCCAAGGCCCGACAGGAACCACTGGCAATGCTGGCCCCCACATTGGTGGCTGAATGACAGATCAGTTTGCCGCCCTGTTCATCAGCCTGTTCACGCCAAAAGAGCGTCTGCTTATCTAGATCTGCAGGCATCTGGATATCTTGTTCCGCCTTCCAGACTTGGTAGGTGGCTTTTGAGGCAACCAGTTCGACGGTATAGTTCGCCCGCAGTAAAAACTTCAGTGCTCGGACGGCGTAGATGAGGCCTGATGCGCCGCTCACCCCTAAGATAATCGGTTGGTCAGAATGGGTCAGGTCAGGCACGCGAATATTGCTACAAAAAAGGGCTGAAAGCTTTGTTGCTTAAGCAACGTTTCATTATAACGCTGTCGCTCAGTAGGGCAGGGGCACAGCAAACAGGTGAGCTAGAATCAATTCCGGGAAAACAGACGCAGGCAAATTGAAATGGAAACTCAAATCCGAGGACGATGGCTCGCCATTTTTGCAATGTTCGCTTGGATGGCAGTCATATTTCAGTTTTCCACTCAGCTGTGGACCAGTGCCCATACAAAAGCCATTCTAGAGATGCTGCTTTCTGCGCCTTTCTTGCCGGATTTGGGTGCGTCCTCTGATCGTCTCAACTTCGTAATTCGCAAGGCAGCTCACTTTACTGAATATGCAGTGCTAGCAGGGGTGGGGTACGGAGCAGCCGTCTTGGGATTTCAGAAAGCGGTGACGAGATCGCTACAGCTGACGTTGGCGGGGACTATTCTGTTTGCGATTTCTGATGAATGGCATCAACTCTTTGTCCCTGGAAGGACCTCTACTCCTAAGGATGTTTGTCTTGATATCGCTGGGGCCTGTTTTGTTGTGGTTGCGATCGCAATTTGGCAGCAACGAAAACAGGTTGTCACCTCACCTATAGAGTCCACAACAGAGGATTAGCATCCAAATGATCCGTCACGTGACGACCGATCGCATCAATGGCTGCTCGTTCAGATTCCGACAGGGTAATCTGGGCGGCCAAAGCATTCTCTTTAGCCTGCATCGCAGTTCTAGCCCCCGCGATGGCAAGGGTCTGAGGCTGAGCGATCAACCAAGAGAGTGCCAACTGTGCCAATGAGATCCCCTTCTGTTCAGCAATGGGGCGAAGCTGAGAGAGGGCAACCTGAACCCTTTCATAGTTGGCACGCTGAAATAATCTATTTCCCGACCGATGATCGCCAGTTGCAAACTGATGCTTCGGGCCAAATTTCCCTGTCAATATGCCCTGTGCCAGAGAAGAATAAGCAAAAATCGAAATCTGTTGCTCAATGCAGTAGGCTTGGGCCTCTTGCTCCACATAGCGCCAGAACAGTGAATAGGGAATCTGGAGGCTATCGATACGGCCATACTGAGCAGCTTCGGCAAGCTGAGCCTGAGAAAAGTTGGAGACTCCAATCGCGCGAATTTTCCCTTGGGCTTTGAGCTTCGCCAGAGCCGTCATCGTCTCTTCAATCGGGACCACCTGGCTATCAAAAGCCCCCGAGGGCCAATGGATAAAGTAGAGGTCAATATAGTCGGTCTGCAAATTCCGCAGAGAATTTTCGCAGGCCTCAATCACCTGCTGATGCTGCAAATGCGTCGGGAACACCTTTGTGACGTAAACGAGTTGATCGCGGATATCGGCAACGGATGCCGCCACAATTTTTTCAGAATGGCCTTCACCATAAATCTCGGCGGTATCAATGGTGGTCATTCCGGCATCAACGGCAGCCCGAATGGCGGCAATGGAGTCGCGATCTTCAATCCCCACCCAGCGGCTTTTCCCGGCTTGCCAGGTTCCCATTAAGATCGGGGTAACCTGAATATTAGTGGTCCCCAACTGCCGAGTCTGCATTTACGCCTCCTTCTACTCTTTGCGTGACGCCATTCTATGAAATTCCGCTTTTCGATTCTTTTGGCCGGTGTGCTTCTCACCCTAACGCCAATCAAAACTTGGGGACAATCCATTACCAGCCTTAACCAACAACTGCAGCAGTCTGTCAGCAGCCAAAACTGGTCTCAGGCCATTCAAATCATTGATCAGATGATTCAGGCTGCGCCGGAACAAGCGGCCAGTCTTCGACAATATCGCTCCCAGCTCCAGGGGCTCCAACAGCCCAGCCAAACGATCTCCACGCTGGGGACTCCCACCGCAGCCAAGGCTGGTGTGGTAGGGCAAATTCCCATCAAGCGTCGCAGCGGGGGCGTCCCGGTGGTCGATGTTACTTTTAACGGCCGACAGCCTTTTGAAATGCTGGTGGATTCAGGAGCCAGCTTTACCGTCATCACGCGCCCCATGGCAAAAGCGCTCGGCATTACCGGTGCCCATATTGTGGATACCGTGCGGGTCTCCACGGCCAATGGTACGACCAACTTTCCGATCGTCTATGTCAGCTCCATCTCGGTGGGAGGGCTAAAGAGCACACAGGTGCCGGTTGCGATCGCAAATCCCGACATGCAAGTCGGTCTCCTGGGTCAAGACTTCCTCCAGAAGTATGATGTCCTGATTCGCGCCCGTCAGATCGAGTTTTCCCAACGACAATAGCAACACTTTCCTCACCAGTCCAAGGTTTCAGGGTACAGACTATGACAGGATAGGAAAGAATCCTCACGCCTCGCCTGTTCCCATGTCTGACGTACATCCTTCGATTGCTCAGCACTATCATCAGCGCACAAAATACGATCCAGAGACCATCAACCAACGCGGTCGTGCTCTGGATTTTTCGCAGCAACCTGTGCCCTACAAAACCTATAAATTGGGAAC
>CALFCG010000034.1 GCA_937951315.1 uncultured cyanobacterium | reverse complement strand
GCAATGACCTCTGCAATTTCGGCGGCGAAGCTTTGCACAACGGCGGGATCAATACCGTAGGGGAGGGCCCCCATGAGCGCTTCCCCACTCAGCTTTAACAAGACCCGCTTGTACGTCTGCCCCATCCAGTTGTCCTGTGCTGTGACGATAAAATTCTCCCCACTTAAGATAGCAGGATAACGGTGATAGCGGAAAGCTCTATCCTAAAAGTCGGACCGATAGGGCCTCCGAAAACTCAATGCTTAGGAGAGGCGGATGTCTCTGCAGATCTGGTCTCAGTGCCGAGTTTCCTCAATCGGGTGATTAGACGAGATGATGGTTAGCAAGACGGCTGCCGGTGTCAAATATGACCCGACTGTTGGTTTCTTCTTGTCTGTATGATGTTTCGGCTATCGTTTAGAGTAAAAAAGTTCGCGTCAAAAAGGCTCGCTTGGCATGAAGACTTCAGCCGTCATTGGCCACCCACTCAAGATTCTGCGTCCATTAGTTGCTCTCGGAATGATGCTACTGCTGATTTGTACGTTGGTTGGGCCCTGTGCCAATGCTTCGGCTGTTGCGGCACCGGTTCAAGTGCCTGATGTATCTGACTCTGACCTCGATACTCTTTTTGATCAAGCTTTAGAGGCGACCAATGTTGGCGATTTCTCCACGGCTGAAACCTACTGGACTCAGCTTTTAGATCAGCAGCCTGGGAACCCTGCTTTATGGAGCAATCGAGGGAATGCTCGGGTCAGTCAAAATAAGCTAGACAGCGCGATTTTAGATTATAACCATGCCATTGAAATTGCCCCAGATCAACCTGACCCCTATCTCAATCGGGGTGTGGCTGAGGAAGGTCTAGGTCATTGGGACGATGCGATCGCCGATTATAATCACGTTCTCGAAATCGATGATCAAGATCCGGTGGCCTATAACAACTTAGGCAATGCAAACGCTGGCTTAGGGCATTGGGATATTGCGGTTGAAGACTATCAACATGCGGCCGAACTCGCACCAGACTTTGCCTTTGCGCGGGCAAACTATGCCCTTGCCCTTTATCAGGTGGAAGAAACGCAGGAGGCGATTCGCACCATGAAAAGTTTGGTGCGTAAGTATCCACAGTTTGCTGATATGAGAGCGGCCCTGACGGCAGTGCTTTGGGCTGAAGGTCAAACGGGTGAAGCTGAAAGTAATTGGGCCTCGGCTGTCGGTCTAGATCGTCGATACCGTGATATTGAGTGGGTTACGCAAGTGCGCCGCTGGCCACCCAGGGCCGTAATGGCTCTGGATAAGTTTCTGGCGCTACAGACCATTTCTTAAGTGACCTATGGCGTTAGAACCGGTTAACCACGTTCTGGGTAAGCTGCGTAAAGCACAATGGAAACAGCAGCGTGAGTTCGGTAAACTTCAGCATGCCTGGGCTGAGGTTGTTGGACCAGCTGTTGCAGCTCAAGCTCAGCCGACCCAAATCAATGCCCAACAGGTTTTGTTTGTGGCTACATCCAGTGCTGTTTGGGCTCAAAATCTGGCCTTTGAGCGTCAGCGTCTCCTGACAAAACTGAATGCATTGCTCAATAAACCACTAACGGATATTCGCTTTTCCACCAGTCAATGGCAGGCCCGCAACCCGAACCGTTCCCATTCCTCAAAATCCTGGACCCCAGAGTCTCTGGCGATGCGGTCCGGCGCCATGGCGGTCTCCAAGGCGACCGAGGATCATCAGGACGTGTTCCGGCGCTGGTCAGAACGCGTCAAGGCTCAGTCCCAGACATACCCCATCTGTCCGCAATGCCACTGTGCCACGCCCCCAGCAGAGCTGAAGCGGTGGTCGGTCTGCTGTCTTTGTGCTGTTCGGCCAAAAGACGAAGAGCTGCCGTTGCCCAGAGATGAGCGCAAAGCCTGAACCGAATTACATCGGACGGTAGACGCGATAGTTGATCTCAGGAAAGATGTTATCCATCGCCTGTACTTTTTCAAGCCAGCCAGCGTCGACTTTGCCTTGCTTGATCTCGTCATAGAGTTTATGAAAACGAGAGAGGTGAGAACGCGTTCGGCGCACGGCGTAGGGCACCATCGTCCCGGTCCGCATAATAAATGCCCAGTCGGATGATTGTGCCAACAGTAGCTCTCTAGCCGCTTGATTGAGAGCCTGCCACTGCAGGTCATCGGCAGGTTCGAGATGTGCTAACTCAATCATTCTTTCGGCTGCTTTGTGCAGGTGAGGGTAAATCCAAGTGTTGGTCTCGTTGAGCCAATATTCATGAAATCCTTTATAGCCCCAGCTGGACTGAGAGGGACGTGCCACCTGCTGTGTTGGATGTTCGCGCAGATAGTCTGCGAGGTGGGTCATGGTGTAAACGCCTTGATCGTGCCATGACTTGCGGAATAGATAATCGATGAACCAGGGGCCTTCGTACCACCAGTGACCGAAGAGTTCGGCATCGTAGGGGGATACAACAATGGGGGGGCGTCCCATAATACCGTTGAGTTTCCGAATTTGCTCACCACGATTGAACATGAAATTACCGGCATGTTCAGCTGTTTTCTCTTTAGCCCAGTAAGGGTCGTAGAGAGCCTTGTCACTGAGTCCGCCACCGCGTCCGGTAATTTTGTGATACTTAATGCCCACGTTCTTGCGCTGGCCGTTGGGCATGATATAGGGCTTGATGTATTCGTAATCCGCTTCCCAGCCAATGTCTTTATAGAATTCCCGATATTCAGGTGCGCCAGGATAGCCCACCTCTGAGGACCACACCTGCTGTGATGACTCATGATCGCGACCAAAGGCGGCGACGCCGGTTTCCGTAAAGATGGGGGCATAGGCGCCGAATTTTGGCCGTGGACGCGCATAGAGCAGGCCGTGCCCGTCCATCAGGAAGTACCGTAATCCCGCATCGGCTAGCTGGCGTTCTAGCCCCTCGTAGTAGGCGCACTCAGGCAGCCAAATGCCTTTGGGAGGACGCCCGAAGTTTTGCTCGTAATGCTCGCAGGCCACTTGAATCTGTGCCCATACGGCCTGGGGGTACATTTTCATCAACGGCAAATAGCCGTGGGTTGCCCCACAGGTAATGATCTCTAAATTGCCGCTATCCAGAAACTTCTTAAAGGCACTGACCAAATCGCGATCATAGTTTTCCCAAGCTTGGCGGACTTCATGGAATTCATCCACGTAATGCTGGGCCAGATAGCGAAGATGTTCGTTATGTAGATTATGTTCAACTTCTAAGGTGGCTAACTCTTCTAGTTGTGCCAGGTGCTCATCGTAGCGTTGCTGCAGAAGTGGATCCCTAAGCATCGACACCAGCGGAGGCGTCATGCTCATGGTGATTTTGAAATCGATGCCGTCTCGCTTTAGCCCTTCAAAAACTTGTAAGAGGGGGATGTAGGTTTCTGTAATTGCCTCAAAGAGCCATTCTTCTTCGAGCACAAAGTCACTTTCTGGGTGACGCACGAATGGCAAATGGGCATGTAAAACCAGGGCAAGGTAACCAAGCGTCATGGGGTGTTCCTGTAGGGAAGGGATAAAGGCGAGAGCCGGAAAATCTGAAGACAATCTTAAACAATGGGGGAGACGCTTGGCTAGCAGATGTTATTTTCTTGGTCTTTGTTCTAGGGTGTGAACGCGGTCATACCAGCGCAAAATCACTCGT
Source organism: uncultured cyanobacterium (assembly GCA_937951315.1). GTDB lineage: Bacteria > Cyanobacteriota > Cyanobacteriia > Thermosynechococcales > Thermosynechococcaceae > RCC1774. The sequence goes on along the minus strand of CALFCG010000034.1, from coordinate 3,096 downwards.
GCGAGGCGTTGGGAGCTATGTCGAACATATTGGGTTGTGGGATCTTCGTCCATGACGTTGGCGAGAATGACGCGACAGCCGAGGTGGACGAGGTTGCGTTGGTCAACCATGATCGGGTGCGATTCTTCTTTGGCATACCGCGCTAAGGCTAGGGCTGAAGGCTGCTTCTTTTGCACCAGGACGGCATCAAAGATTCGCTGGCCGCAAACGGCATCGAGAGCTTTGATGTGGTCTGAGACGCTATAGCCGTCGGTCTCACCCGGTTGGCTCATGATGTTGCAAATGTAAATTCGGGGTATTTTACGACTTGCGATCGCATCTACGATCTCAGGCACCAACAGATTCGGCGCGATGCTGGTATAGAGGCTCCCTGGACCTAAAACAATTAGATCGGCTTCCTGGATGGCCTCAAGAACGCTGGGCAAAGCGGGAGGGGCAGAAGGCGTACAGCCAATTGTGACAATGTTTCCCTTGGCCGCTGTAATTTGAGACTCACCCTCGATCCGGCGACCGTCTTTGAGGTTGGCCCACAGTGCTACATCACTCAAGGTTGCGGGTAACACCTGCCCGCGAATTGCTAAGACCTGCGAACTCGCTGCGATCGCAAATTCCCAACTATCGGTGATTTCATTCATCGCCGTTAAGAACAGATTGCCAAAGCTATGGCCAGCTAGACCATTACCGGCCTCAAAGCGATATTGGAATAGTTCGGTAATCAACTTCTCTCGGTCTGCCAACGCCGCCAGGCAATTGCGAATATCACCGGGCGGCAATCCCCCCATTTCCCGCCGCAGCCGTCCCGAGGAACCGCCATTATCCGCAACTGTCACCACCGCTGTAATGTTAGAGCTGTAGTCCTTTAAGCCCCGCAACATTGTTGATAGACCCGTGCCGCCGCCCACCACCACGACCTTAGGGCCACGATTTAAGCGTCGATGGGCAAGAATCCGATCAACGAGTTCATCTTGACTTTCGGGCATCAAAACTTCCGTAATTGATCCCAGCGTTCGCGTTTGCCCCCACCAGACTAAAAGAATGCCTCCCAGAATCACCAGTGGCCCACTCACATAGCGAGGGACAACACCAGCAATTTCCCTTAGGAGCGTTTGCAAAATCTGGATGACAAAGAAAATCGGCGTGAGTCGCACTGAAATGGCCAGCCCCAAGCTAATGAGGAGAACCCCCAATGCACTCAAAAACAACCACCGCTTAACGGATAGTCCTGGAGAGAGCCACTTAAACGACTTCCCCAACCGGCCTGAGAACTTTGGCGCAGACCGAGTTTTGAAGCGCAGAATTGTACGTTTAGGGGAAGCCATAGAGGGCTATTGGTGCAAAAACGACAGCTTAACACCAGCGCAATAAGTAGGCCATTTGGATAGAGCTAACTCCCGGCCCAGTACAAGAGCTGAACAGCTACAACAGCTTATCAGCTTTATTTAAGAATCATTGTAAAGCTGCACTCGAATGTCTCAGAAACTCACGCTTCATTCTCCGAGCCAAACGAGCCAAAGGCCATATGGGTTAAAGAGAGGCAGAGAGGCCATTGCAGGGCGAGGACAGCTGTTAAGGCTGTGGCTGAGCCTTGATGCGGCGAATGGGCAGATTCGCAATTAAAGCTGTGGCTCGTTGATCAGACTCAAGCGCTACCTGTAGCCCTTCTGAATCGAGTTCAACGTAGCGAGAGACAACCTCTAAAATATCCCTTCGCATCGCTTCTAACATCTCTGGGGATAGGTTAGACCGATCATGAGCTAGTACAAGCTTCAGTCGACCTTTGACATCTTCGCGACTAGTAGTATCGATGTCCGAGCCAAGGAAAAGCCGTTCCAGAATGTCATTGAACATGGGATTTGATCTGCAACAATAAGCGGGATGAAAAAGGGTTTGGTCAGACCCTAACACATGGACAGGACTTTCGGCAGACGATAGCCTGATTTACTTACTTCTAAAGAGCTTCTTAATGCGAGAAAACAGTGTGTCATAGGCCGCGTTCAAGTCAAGAAACTCCACGTCCTTACCTTCAAGCCGCTGCGCAATATTGCGCAAGGCTGTGCCACCCAGCGTTACCTCCTCTGATAACACAAGTGGTTCGCCCCGGTTGGTTGCCACAATTACCTGTTCATCATCGGGCACAATTCCTAAGAGAGGAATTGCCAAAATCTCTTGCACGTCGTTAACAGACATCATGTCGTTGGCTTGCACCATTGAGGGGCGAATGCGATTGACAATCAGCTTTGAAGGAATACGGCTGGCCTCTAATAAGCCAATGACCCGATCGGCATCTCGAACAGCTGAAATCTCAGGCGTGGTGACTACGATCGCTTCATCTGCTGCTGCGATCGCATTTTGAAAGCCCATTTCAATGCCCGCAGGGCAATCGATCAAGACATAGTCGTATTTCTTTGTGAGGGCATAGGCCAACTGTTTCATCTGCTCTGGCGTTACCGCATCTTTATTGCGATTCTGGGCTGCAGGCAGAAGTACTAAATCTTTGAGACGTTTATCCTTGACCAAGGCTTGCTCAAGGCGGCATTGACCTGCTAAAACCTCAAGCGCGGTATAAACGACGCGATTCTCTAGGCCCAACAGGAGATCAAGGTTCCGCAGGCCAAAGTCAGCATCTATCAAGGCGACAGAATGATCGGCTCGAGCCAGTGCCATGCCTAAATTAGCGGAACATGTGGTTTTACCAACCCCTCCCTTGCCGGAGGTCACTACAATAATTCGACCCATAAAACCGAGACCATTAGAACTGCTAATTTCAACCGATGTTTGCCAAAATCACTAATACCTTAAGCTGAAATTGGACGATGGGTCCAGTCGCGACCCTCCTGTTTTTTGAGTAGGCTGTTATTTCTTAGGGGAGTCCGTCGCTCGGGTGATTTGAATTCGATCCTCCTCAATATAGGCTACCTCTGGATAGAAGTAGGCTGGTGGATTCTCCGGTGCTCTTGCTACGAGATCAGCCACTCGCAGCTGAGTGGGTTCCATTTGTAGAGCCATGATTTGGCACTGACGGTTACCCCCTGCACCCGCATGAGCCATGCCTCGCAGACGTCCCCACACCATAATGTCGCCATCCGCAATGACGGC
>CALFCG010000033.1 GCA_937951315.1 uncultured cyanobacterium | reverse complement strand
CCATAAAACATAGCTCTGGATGGCCGGATGCGTTGATTCTCAACACAATGATTTAAGCCTGGGCAGTAACTGATATTCTCAACTGAACTTATATACCTAATATTCATGTCCCTCATTGTTGATGGCTAACGATTCATGTTGTGGGTTGGGGATGATAACGACTGGTGGCGGGGCATGAGTTGCCAACTGCCTTATCGCGCCGCTGGATATGATCAGTCAAACTCGGATAACTCAGCTTACAAGGTTGGCATTCCATCGTTCATCATAGGAATTCACGTCAGATATGAGGTTCTATGACTGGGAGAAACTGGCAGCAGTTCGTCGCGAATACCATCCTGATTCTGGGCATACTCCTTGTCTTGCTTTACTACGGCCCTTATTTGAAATATCGCTGGATTTTTTCTGTCTTGCTTGAGCTGCTGCCCTATCTCAGTAGCATGGTGCTGTTGGGATTTGTGGTCATACTTTTGTTCCCAGTTCTACGGAAACAAAAGGTACGTTTGGGGGTTGCGACGCTGCTGCTGGTCCTTTGCTGGACACCGATTCTACGTTGGGTGGGTTTACCGAGCCGAGGGGCAGTGCCAGAGGGTATCCGAGTCATGACCTATAACCTGTGGATTGATAACCCCAACCTTGAAGCAATTGAGCAGTCGATTGAGCATGAGAACCCTGATATTGTGTGCCTGTCTGAAGTCTCACAGGCCACGATGGAGGCGTTGCGATCGCAACTCAACTATCCCCACGACTATCGAACGACGGGCGGCAATAATGCGCTATTGAGTCGATATCCTATCCTGGAGGCGACCACGGACGACTTTGGCGTAACCACGAACGGCAGAACCTTCAATCTTGTGGCAAAGCTCCAGGTTGAGGACGAGGCAGTGACTGTGATTGGCGTTCATCCTCCTATCCCTGTGCTGCAGAAGTTCTTTCATATCCGTAATCAACAGCTTGATACCGTTGCTCAGGCCGCTCAGAATCTAGAGGGCAAACTCATTGTTCTCGGGGATTTTAATGCGACGCCGTGGTCGCCCTATTTTCAGCGGTTGGTGCAACGGAGTCAGTTACAGAATGCAGGGCTGGGTCAGTGGATTTGGGCCACTTGGTACTTTAACCAAAGGTTGAGTACCCGCTATATCAAAATTCCCATTGACCATATTTTGATATAGCGGGTATCAACCTTTGAGAACCTGGACCGGCCAAACGGGTGGCTCTGATCACAAGCCTTTGATCACTGTCCTCAAGCCGTTAAGTCATTGATGAGAATCTGCAACTCTGGTTTAACCTTTGCAGGGCAGGTTCTGTGTAACCGCAGCTTGTTGCAGTTATTGAACTGCAGAAATGATTCTAATTCCTTACGCAAAGCAAGGAACAAAGCATCAGTTTTCAAAACTGTAGGCTCCAGCGCAAGATGCTGAATATGCAGTAGTGATTCATTCCTCTCGGCTTTACAGTCCATGCGAGCGACCAGTTTCCCCTCCCACAGAATGGGTAGAGAGAAGTAGCCATATCGGCGTTTGGACTTAGGGACATAGCACTCAATTAAATAGTCAAATCCGAACAGCGTCTTCAGGCGCTGGCGCTGAATGACAAGATTGTCGAAAGGCGAGAGTATCTTTAGTTTGTTGCGGGCCAATGGTTTACTGAGCAGCTCCAGTGAGTCTGGCAACACATAGTAGAGCGTATCGGCAACCCAAACCTGTAGCAGCTCTCCGGCAGCAACCATCTCCTCTAACGTCGCGGAAACAAGCGGCTTTGTGCCCTTCAGCAAACAGGCAATTTCAGCAGCCTGACCCAAGCCATTTGCGCGCAAATATCGCGTAATTAGAAATCGGGCGTATTCCCCTGCATCAGGCACAGTGGTGTCAGTCCCGTCTGGCAATACCCGCTCGGTGAGATCATAAACCTTGTGGAAATTGACACGGCGCGGCACCATCAGCTCCCCCTGCATAAATAGATATTCCAGGGCGCGTTTAGCGGGCTTCGTTTTCCAGTACCCGATCCGTTTACCGTTATGTTCAAAATCTTTGGCCATCAAAGGGCCTTCGGTGGCAATGCGCTTCAGCACCAATTGCAACATTCGCTCATCGCGTTCATACCAGTGACGTTGAGTACCACTTGCAAATGCATGTTTGCGAGGCAGACTGAACCGATAGTCACGAAAGGGCAGGTAGGCCGCCGCATGAGACCAGTATTCAAATACCTGTTTGTCAGCAAGTAACTGATCGAGCTGGGACGCTTTGTAACGAGGATTGCGATTCCAAAGGGTATGGTGATGGGCGCGTTGAATGACAGAGATAGTATCGATCTGGATGTAGCCCAGGTGTTCAATCGCAGATAGCGTAGCTGCGGTTGCGCGACCAGCTTGCTTTGTCGGCGGCAGTTTCTGAGAGAGAAGGACCAGCTTTCTGGCTTGATCAATGGAGAGTGATTCTTTCATAATTTCCGGCAAGCCGAATTTCTCTGTAACGGGCTGGGAGAATCTAAATCGTGCCGATATGCAGAGATCTTATTCTTGCAGAACCAACTTAGGTCATGGATCGACTCAATGCCTAACCTATTTCACGGTCTGCTTGTTGGGTCGTCGATACGTTAGTTGTCGCTTCCTGCCCTGAGGATCGAGGTATACCTAGTGCCCGCTTCAGTGCTTCATCAGTCTTCTGTTCCCAATCTGGATCAGAGAGTTTGATTGTTACTTCGGGAGATCGGATTTTCAGTTCCTGGTAAATTGCGTGAACGGCAGGAGTACCCTTAAGCTCCCATAGCAGCGCAGTAAGCTGTTGCTTATCTAGAGAACTTAGATCTAAGTGAGTCATAGCTCATAGTCTCCGTTAGGAAGAATGCAAATAACAGAATTCTCCAGGGCATCGTAGCGGCCAACATAAACATAGAGGTTTTCATCTGGAGCCAGTTCCACGAAAGCAATGAATGAAGACAATAGAACAACCCGTCGCACAATTCGATAGAACGCAAGCAGTTGTTCGCTAGTTGGCTCCATTCAGTTCCCTTATTGTGTCTATCTCTACATTAAGCCTAACTTTTAATTTTATGGGCTGGGACGGACTGCATCGGCTAGAGGAGAACCCGACGCTAGGGGGAGCACGTAGCATATTGTCATTCCCTCGGTAAGGCTGCTAGACCAAACTGTTCAGCATTGGAGTCTTACGCGATGCATTCCGTTTCTGATACTCATCCAACGTAAATGAGTCCACCTGGATCGTATCGGTTCGTAGCGCCTCTGCTTCTTGCATCAGAGCTGCATCGGTCTGACTAATCACACCCCCTTCTACCGCCGCATTGATCAGCAATATAGGCTTGGCCTTGGGAAGCTGCCCTGCTTTGATTGCTTTTTTAATTGCTTTCGCAACAGGCTCTACTTGTACTGATAAGCGCAGTGCCTGCTCCAGTCGTCCTAACGGTTCTTCGGGATGGTCTGGAATGTGAATGTTGGCCGTGAGGCGATCGCGTCCTTCTCCCGGCATTTGCAAAATCTGCGCCACCTGATGTCCCAACTGATCCGACGGCGCTGTCCCCATTGGATTCAGCCGCCACCAGGCCAACACAAAGCCCCGCAACGGTAGCGATAGATGACTCACAATCCCTTCAATCGCTTCCTGGATTTGCACCAAGGCATACTGCATTGACCAGTGAACCAACGGTAAATCCTCTACCTGTCTTCCCTCGGCTTCAAACCGTCGCAGCGTCGCAGACCCTAGATACATCCAGGACAGCATATCGGCAAATCGCCCCGTCAAAGTTTCCCGTCGCTTGAGGGAACCGCCCAGCGAGAGCATGGCTATGTCGCTGAGATTGGCAAATGTGGCAGAAGCCCAAGCCAACTTGCGATAGTAAATTGCGGTTTCCCCTTGAACTGGAGTGGGTGTCAACCGGCCCCGCGTCAGGCTCAATAATCCAGCTCGAACACCACTACGAATCATCAGGCCGAGGTGGGACCAAAAGGCTCGATCAAATGCAGCCACATCCGATTGCTCCAGAGCTGAAATCTCATCGTAAATATAGGGATGGCTGCGAATAGCCCCCTGACCAAAAATCATTAGCGATCGCGTCAGAATATTGGCCCCCTCCACCGTGATTGCAATCGGCATTGCTGTATACATATTTGCCAGCAAGTTCCGAGGCCCACGACAGATACCGGAACCGCCCAAAATATCCATGCCGTCGATGACGATTTGACGCGCCAGTTCAGTGGTTTGAGACTTTGCGATCGCACTTACCACCGCAGGCTGTTCTCCTTGATCCACTGCGCCACAGGTGTATAGTCTGACCGCATCGATAATGTACGTTAATGCTCCAATGCGGGCGAGGGGTTCTTCGACCCCTTCAAAGCGACCGATCGATAGGCCAAACTGTTGGCGAACCACGGCATGGGCACCGGCAACACGGGCCACCAGCTTGGTGACTCCCGTACAGGAAGCCGGAAAGCTAATCCCTCGACCTGCGGCTAGGGACTGCATCAGCATTTTCCAGCCCTGTCCCGCTTGCTCAACGCCACCGATGATTTGCCCCACTGGAATGATCACGTCATG
>CALFCG010000032.1 GCA_937951315.1 uncultured cyanobacterium | reverse complement strand
AGCTGTTTGATTCTGTTGATCCAGGGACTCTGGCTCCCGTTAGTTCCGCCTGTGATTGCGGGTGTGGCAACAACGCTGATGGTTGTCTATTCCCGAGCCTCAAAACAAACTGCTTCTATAGGGACTTGAACAATGAAACTTACCCAGTCATGGATTTATCCTTTTGTTGCAGGCGGTTTCTTAGCTTTGGTTGCGGCTCCTGTGATTGGACCGGGACCATCACAAGCCCAGAGTGTGAACTCCCTTCGATCTTCCTCAGCCATCAATTTGAGTTTGCCGAAGCCTCCCAAGGATCCTAGGGCTCCCAAGGGACGACAAAAAGGTGGATCCAGTCGTGGTGGAGGCGATACGGACTTGTCAGGGACTGTACCCACATTGACGGCACTCGTACCGGCAACAGCGGGCCCTAATCAGGAAAATTTCGTGTGGGGCTTGACCACGGCGGAGCGCCCAACGCTTTGGTTTATGATGCCAGCTTTAGAAGCAGCACCAATTGAGTTTATCCTGCAGGACGATCAGGATCGCTATATACACAAAGCGAATTTCGTATTGCCTCAAGCTCTATCTCGCGGCGTTATTCAAATGGATCTGCCCGATTCTATACCTGCACTGGAGTTTGACAAACGTTATACCTGGACTTTCTCTATTAAAGCGACGCCTAACCATCCCCATATGTTTGTCCAAGGCACCATTTATCGTGTTCCTTTGGCGACACCTCTCCAACAGCCAATAGGACAGGCCACTGATCTAGAAAAAGTGAGACTCTATTCTCAGTCTGGGCTTTGGCATGATGCGATCGCAACTCTAGCGCAACTGCGTCAGGCCTCTCCTCAAAATACAGAAGTGAAGCGTGCTTGGTTTGATTTGCTGAAGCAAGCCAGCCTGGATGAGATTGCTCATCAACCTTTATTGCCTTGCTGTGCGACTGGTTTCCTTCGGGAAACTCAACAGGAATCTCTAAATTCTCAAGATTAAGCTCTCATCTTATGATTTCGATGTTGAGCATCCGATAATATTATGAGCCAGGCAATTTCGATTCATTTTTCTCCCTGTTTTCTGCTGAAAAAAATTAAAATAATTTATTAATTTCAAGCCTAGACAATGATTCAAAAGCAAGTTAATTGCATTCCGCGAAGTATTTCGGCTTTGTGATTCTGCGTAATTTTTATGAAAATTTCAGATGAATAATTATAGTTTCGTTTTTGCTGGCTTGTTTAGAAAAAAAGCAAGAAAAATATTTTTGGGGATGAAATTATTGTGTGGTTGATTTGGCAAGGAAGCACTTTTCTACGTCTATCTCATAGGGGTTCCCCATAGACGCTGGGAGATGTTCTTTGTCAGTGAGTTTTCTACATTTAATTGAGGCCTGTTGAATCTATTGTGCGAGTTGGGCTGATCTAGTCTGTCCCAATAAAATAAGATTGCATGAGTTTAATTGTTGGATGGGGTTGAAAAGACTCTTGTGTTCTTTGCTATGAGTCGATAGAAGGATTATAGAGAGCTATCAAAATGATTGTTATTGACTCCCCACCTCTTGAGAACTGTTTGGGCTTTTTGGCATTGTCAAGCTACGTCATGACCTTGGCACCCAGTATCTCTCGAATTGTTTTTCCGAAATATAAAAAAGCATTTCTCCCGAAAATACTCCTGAAAAACCGTCGTCTGATTGGAGTTTTCGCATTTTTATTCGCATTTTTTCATGGTTGGCTTTTGATCAATAAACGGCATATTGACTTTTCTGATTTCAGGACTTCCTGGATTTATTGTCAGGGCATTGCCACTATGATCATTTTTACCGTGCTAGCCGCAACCTCAAACGATTGGAGTGTTAAGGCTTTAAAGAAGAATTGGAAGCAGCTCCATCGACTCACCTACTTGGCAATGTTTCTTTTGACTTGGCATGTGTGGGACAAGATGTCAGGACATTGGACTTACGTAACTCCCATTAGTATGGTGGCGATTTTATCCACGACCGCCTTATATTTTCTTCGTTTGTGGTACGAGCATCGGGCTGAGAATTAGTTGTCAAGGAGATGCATCGCCTCAAGTTGCTGACATGCTTTTGCAATCATTCTATTTGTTGATCATTTGACTGAAATGCAGTTGATATAGGAAAAGTTGGATATGAAATCTCAGAGATCTAAGAAACGGGCCATATCATTGGGGGCTCTCATGAATTTCATTGTTGCGATTGCGGTCTTTGGTGTGGGCAGAGTGGTTTGGCAAGGGGTTGGTTTACGATTGTCTGCTACAGGTCTGGAGTCTTCGCATAACCTTCCTCTTTCTGCAGAAGCTGTGCCATCTATCCCTGCCTCTCATACCCTAGATAATCAAGGGACTTGGATTTATACCGTTGCGCTTAGCCCGGAGGGCTCAATACTTGTCAGTGGGGGGTATGACGGTCAGATTAAGTGGTGGGATCGGAAGACCGGTTCGCTGCTTCGCACGATTCAAGGGCATGCAGATGCGATTGAATCCCTTGCGATTAGTGCCAATGGTCAGATACTTGTGACCGGTAGTTGGGATAACCGCATCAAGGTTTGGGATCTGAAAACAGGAAACCTCCGCCGAACCCTTCGGCACGGTGATGATGTCAAAGCCATTGCCCTGAGTGCCAATGGCAAGCTAGTGGCGAGTGGAGGCACTAATAATAAGTTGCAGATTTGGAGCCTGGAAACGGGGCAGCTTCTTCATCGCCTGCCTGCTGATACCTGGATTCAATCTGTTGCCTTCCATCCTGGAAGTCAGACCGTCGCATACGGGAGTCAGAGCGGTCAGATCCAAGTCTGGCAACTGTCTCAATCTGAAAAACCCCGGCTTTTGCAGACTCTGGTGGGTCATCAAGGAATGGTGGGAGCGGTTGCCTTTAGTCCAGATGGTCAGACTTTAGCGAGCGGTAGTGCTGATAAGACCATCAAGCTATGGAATGTTGATCAGGGCCAGTTGCTTAAAGGTTTGGCCGGACATATTGCGCCGATTCGATCCGTGGCTTTTAGTCCTGATGGCCAAACCCTAGCGACGGGGAGTCAGGACACCAACGTTAATTTATGGAATGTACAAACCGGATATATTTTGGGACGCTTAAATGAGCATCGCCAAGCAGTATGGACGGTTGCTTTTAGTCCCGATGGGCAAGAGCTTGCCAGTGGTAGTAGCGATGCCACCATTAAGTTGGCCGCTGTCCATGATCTTGCAAGGGAGGCTATAGCCAATTCCCCACTAGCACATACGGTGCCCAGTGAGCGGGAGAGCGATAGTCAGGATCTTTAAGCAAGGAGAGCTGTGCTTTTCTGAGTGCCTCTGCTTTGTTCGAGTTGCCTTGCCCTAACTCGTGATAGAACGCGCGAATAAATTGTGCTCCAGATGCATCGTCTAAGTACCAGAGCGATCCTAAAGTGCTGCGTGCCCCTGCTTGAACGGCTACTCCCGATAGTCCCAAGGCTGCCCGTGCATCCCCTGCAGCCGTTCGACAGGCACTGAGGACTAGCAGCTCAATGGGTTGAGTGCGCGTTTGCTCACTATTACGCAACAGTTCATTGAGTTCATTGATCTGGATCGGTTCATCGTAGGCCAGGATAAAAGTGTCGTTGGCGTTCGAGCTAAACTCACCGTGAGTGGCTAAATGTACTATTGGAAAAGAGACTCCCTTGATTTGCTCCTGGAGGGCTTCTCTGGTGAAGCGTTTGTCTAGTAAAACTTGGCCGGAAGTAGAAGCCTGGATTTGTTCCAATTCCTTACGAACATTTTGGAGGGGTGGGTAGCCATGACGACTTTCGGTTAATCCTCCAGCCAAAATCTTGAGGTTTTTGGTTTCCAGCGGACGTGGACTTAGCAACTGTAGACCTGGTGCTATAGCGACGCTGTAGCGCTCAATGAGATACTGATTGCCGTCATAGAGAGCTGCCATCGGGATGTTACGTAATGCCCCATCTAGGACAAAGACCAATGTTTCGATCTGTTCTTGCTTTAAATCTTGCTCTACAGGTTGAATCAACCAACGATAGATAGTTTGGCCAAGTGCTTTCCCTTCTGGCGCAATATAGGGTTTCTCCAGAAATGTTCTTGTCTGGGTAATGGTCTTTTCAACTTCTATCTGAGGAATGGGAACGGAATAGTGTTTGAGTGGTTGTTGAGGCAGACTGAGAATGACCTCGAGGCGATCGCTCAACACAATAGGATATAAAACCGCTGCATTTTTTTGATCAACCTTATCGACAGCGACCCGCTGCCCCTCCAGACAGGCTGAGCGGAAGAAATTTTCAAGTTCCACCAGCTGTAAGGCTTCAATGACGTCACGGGCTTCACCAATCTGTTGCTGGTTGGATGTTGGGGACTGCAGCAGTAAGTCCACTAAATCTCGATAAACCGGTTCAACTGTTTGCTGAAACGAAAATTGCACATCAGGATTAATGGCAACTAAATTGCCGCGCAACGCTTGTAGGGTTTCAAAGGCTTTCTCATAGGCTTTGGTGGCCTGTTTACTTGCTCCTTGATTCTTTAAGATGCGTCCCTGCTGCCAATGCCATTGGTAACTGATTTCGGTGGCGTTGGCGATCTGTGACAAAGACAGGGCTTGTTGGGTTAGGTCTGCAGCAATAGCCCACTGTTGATTTTTTTCATAGAGCTGTCCTAGATAACCTAGGGCATAGGATTCTGCGCGTGGATCGTCCAGTTGTTGTGCTTGCTGGATGGCTGGTGTCATCCACTGGGCAATTTGTCGCCAGGCTAGGTTCCTCGGTGAAAATTCCTGCTTGAGGTCAACTAAGCTGCGTCCGAGATTGATCCGGCTGTACACCGTTTCTCGACTAGTTGGCAGAGCTTCAATTTGAATTTGAATCTGCGGCCATAGTTGTTTGGCCTGTGCTTGATTCCCTTGCTGGAGCAATACCTTGAGCTGATTGAGCTGAGCCTGAATGCTTAAGTTTGGAATCGATGACTGGGCCGCAGTTTTGTAGTGTTGAAGGGCTTCTGGCCATTGTTGCTGTGCATAGGCGGTATTCCCCAAGTTGAGGTGAGTGGCATCAAGGTTCACGCCTGAGTCTTGAGCTGCACTTAAACTGTCTTCTAGTACGGCTTGAGACTGCTCAAAGTCACCCACTAAACGCAAGGTATTCCCTAAGCTTTGTAAGCCGGTTGCTTTGAGTTCTAGATCGGCCTGTTGCTCTAAGGTCTGTCTGACCATTGTCAGGGTCTTGCGGGCTCTCAAATAGAAGCCCAACGTTTGTTGTGCCTGAGCTTGATTGATAAGACTGCCGACTTGGCCTGAGAGATCTCCTGACTCAGCATAGATTTGAGCCGATTTCTTCCAGGTTTCTAAGGCTGTCAAAGGTTCGGCTTGGGCCAGCTGTAGACTTCCTTGGGTGTTGAGGGCCTGAGCCAACTGTAGTTGGGCGTTGGGCTGGTTTGCTAAGAGTGCTAGGCTACGATCCGTTGCCGTTTGGGCCTTTGGCCATTCCCCTAGTTGCTGGTAGGCCAATGAGAGGTGGTTGAGGGTGATGGCTTGATTGATGGAGTCACCTTGAGCCTCTGCAATTTGAGCTGTTTGCTGCCAAGCTGAAATAGCGGCCGCAAACTGTCCTGCTCGGTAGTAGGTATGGCCCTGTAGCCATAGGTCTTCAGAGGCTTCAGCTTTTATTTGTGCTGTGCTTGATGCTGCCTTTGGGAGTGCATCAATATGTTCTGGCCCCTGCGATTCGGCAAGACTTGGGCCGAAGTTAAGCAAAAGGACTAGTCCTGCTCCACCCAAAAAGTATCCAAGGGTGCGTAACTTTTTAGAGATCTTTCGTTTCAAGGGTTGGGCCATGGTATGACCATTCGATCTGTAGGTTGAGTGATTCCGACATCTCCCTGCCGCGGGATCACTCATCAGTATAGAGGTTTACCTCCACTGAATTGAGGGGGACTATACAGGAGGTTGGTTTTCTATCTAGATCGGGTCCTGTGGAGGTACAACTGCGGCAATCTTTTCAGAAATGAAGGGTAAGATTTCTGGGCTTTGACTAATTGTTTTCCCTTCGGTGAAGACGACTAGGGTGTAGGGATGGTGCTGGGCTAGTTCGATATAGGCTGCATCGTGGCGCACGCTGCTAGTCCAGCCTGCTTTGGACCAGATTTGAGCATTGTTGGGTAGACCACTGCCTAAGAAACCGGTTATTTGATTCTCGGGGGCTGTCGCGAGGTCCTTTGCATCCAAGCTTCGTTTCATGAGGGTTGCCATTTGTTGAGATCGCAACCCTGAGACAGCCACGCCACCCATCACACTATGGATCAGCCGTCCCACTGCATCCGTTGTGAGCATGTTGCGATTTTGATTGGCTACAAATATGTTCTCTCGTCCATAGGGACCATCTCCCCATGTCTTTTGGTTGATATTTACCGTCTCTAGCTCTAACCAATTGAGAGACTGAAAATAGCGATTCACCAAATTACGCTGGTGTTGCCAGGTCTCAAATGGTTCTGGGGGTAGCTCCGGGCCACTTGTGGTGCCCGTCAGCATATCCACGACTAAGCTGGTTGCATCATTACTAGAATCAGCAATCATATCCCGCATTGCCCGGTCCAGCTCGGTAGATGGCGGTAGCATCCCTGTTTCGAGCCATTCGTGGCAGGCTACCAAATAGAACAGTTTAACGATGCTCGCCGGATAAATTCGCTCCATGCCTCGATAGCTAAAACCGCGTACAGGATATTGCCAGAAGGTTTGAGCATCCAATGCGCCTCCTGTATTGGTGGGAAAGGGCGGATCATAGACCAGCCAAGTTAAGGCAATTTTATTACGTGGTAAGTCTGTGAATTTCTCCCAGGTGGCTTCTAAAATCCTGTTTCCAAGGGCATTAAGCTCTTCATCAGCCCGAAAAAATGGCATGGTTTTATGACATAACACTGCTCTTCACGCAGACTAGCACTACCCCTCTGGGGGCGCAAAGCCCTGCTTATGCCTTTGTCTTTCTGCTTTTCTGACTCTCTCGAGAGAAAAATGCTGGGATCTCCTTAAAAAATGCGATTGAAAATTGGTATACCAATTTTTCGCACAATGATTCAATTGAGGGATTAATGGGGAAAACTGAAGAAAGAGTCAAGATTTAAGATAGCTTGCTCTAATACAAAGGAATGCATTGACAGAGCTATCTTTACTGATGAAGACTAATGTAAGATTGAACACTTAAAACCAGCAGTGGGCGTAGGAGAAACACGTGGCAGGTCACAAAATCCTAGTGATTGACGATAGTAAAGTCATCCGGATGCGAGTCAGAGATATGCTTCCCGACGGTGATTTTCAGGTTCTAGAAGCCAAGGATGGTGTTGAAGGACTGAACCTGATTCGTCAAGAACGGCCCAACTTAATCATGCTAGATTTCTTGCTGCCCCGACTTAGTGGTTGGGAGGTTTATCAAGAACTCCAGCTTGAGCAAAGTCTTCAGGCGATTCCTTTGGTAATCATGTCTGGTCGCAAAGAAGAAGTGACTGACAAGCTAACTGAACCGTTTGAATTCTTTGAATTCATCGAAAAACCTTTTGAAAAGCACCAGCTACAGGGTGCTATTAAAGGTGCGATTACAAAATCTAAGCAACCTCGCATTAGAACAGGGGCTGCTCCGCTTAAAGTTGCACCTCCAGCTTCTGTAGACACCTCAGAGATTTCTGCATTGCATCAGAGAATTGAGGGGCTAGAAGATGAAGTTGCCAACCTGAAAAAAGCTCTTGCTCAGCTCGTCAAATTCGTAAAGCAAAAAATCTAGTCGAGTTCTCGACGTCCCTCAAGCGCGCGGGCCAGTGTCACCTCGTCAGCGTATTCCAGGTCTCCTCCCATCGGTAACCCGAAGGCAATGCGGGTTACCCGCGTGAATGGCTTTAAGAGCTGGCCAACGTAAAGTGTTGTTGTTTCACCTTCAACACTGGGGTTGATGGCTAAGATCACTTCTTTGATTTCCTGGGACTGACCGACGCGCTGAATGAGAGCTTGAATATTTAACTGTTCAGGTCCTAGACCATCCATGGGTGAAATTAAGCCCCCAAGAACATGGTAGCGGCCCCGGAATTCCCGTGTCTTTTCGAGGGCGATGACATCTCGAGAATCAGCGACTACACAGAGCGTTCCGCCTTCGCGGCTGGGTGCTCTACAAATATCACAGACTGATTCGGCTGAGAGGTGAAAGCAGACAGAGCAAAACCCTACTTGCTGCTTTGCTTCAATCAAGGCTTGAGCGAGGGCCCTGACTTCTGTCTCAGGACGTTTAAGAATATGGAGGGCCAGACGCTGTGCCGTTTTAGGCCCAACACCTGGGAGGCGTTGGAGCTGCTCCACGAGACGGGCTAATGGACGGGTATAAACAGTACTCAAGCTGGCAGTTCCTTTACCCTATGGTCTTGTTGTGTACATCATCGCTTGCTGCTCTGCTTCCTGAGACTATAGGGCCTGCTGATGGAGGGCATCAATAATCTGCTGATTGGCACTGGGAAATGGATAAGTCTCAATCTCACTTAAACTGACCCATCGAACCTCGTCACATTCAAGCGGTTTGGGTTCTCCGTCAAGATGGCGGCAATGATGCACTGTTAGCGTCACCTTGAAATGTGTATAGGCATGATCCACTGTAATCAGATGATCACCCACGTTGATCTCAATTCCTAACTCCTCCTTAATCTCACGCTGAATACAGTCAGGAATGCTTTCGCCGGCCTCAACCTTACCTCCAGGAAATTCCCAGAGCCCGCCCAGTAATCCCTTCTGAGGACGCTTATCAATTAACACTTGGTTTTGATCATTCCAGATCACTGCTACACCAATTTGTTTATGGGGAAGGGGAGAGCGAGGTTCAGACATGGGTAATTTCGATTGCAAATTCAACAAATAGGCTTGGCAATACTCTGACCAGGGACAGCGCTCGCAACTGGGCTGTTTGGGTAGACAGACTGTCGCGCCTAAATCCATCAGCGCTTGGTTAAACAAACGTGGATGCTTGAGATCCAGCATCTGTTCAGAGACTTGCCATAATTCTGACAGTGCTCGTTTGGGCGGTACAGACAAGGCTGTCAATCGAGCTAAAACTCTTTTGACATTGCCATCTAGAATCGGGACTGACTGATTGAAAGCAGCGCTCAAAATCCCGCCAGCAGTTGTTTTACCTATGCCTGGTAACTGCAGAACCGCATTCAGCCTATCAGGAAATTGACCGCCCCATTCTTCTGCGATGATCTGAGCTGCACGATGGAGATTACGGGCACGCGCATAGTACCCCAATCCCTGCCAAAGCTTCAGAACCTGTTGCTGATCTGCAACCGCCAACATTTGAACGGTCGGAAATGTCTTGAGCCACTGCTGGTAATAGGGGATCACCGTCTTCACCTGCGTCTGTTGCAGCATAATTTCTGAGATCCAGATTGCATAGGGGTCAAGCGTCTGCCGCCATGGCAGATCTCGACCCCACTGGTGATACCAATTTATGAGTGAATCTCGTAATGGCTGCATCGCCGATTTCGGGACGGTCCGAATCGTCAGAGCAGCTTTAGAACCCAACCTAGAAACCTCAACTTGTTGCTACGTCAGAACGCACCAGGCGTTCCACCGCCAAGCGTTGCTCAGCTGCTCGCAGAAAATAGCCATTGAGCATGGCCGCAGATAGAAGATGGGCCAGATGTTCACGACTCGTGCTAACCATCACATCAAACTGATCTGATGGAAGATTCCCCAGCAATGACAGAATATGACGCTCCATCACCTGCTTCACCTCATCAGACTCTGGCTTAGAAAGACGCTCTACAGAGCTTTCTTCCAAAGACTGTACATAATGCCAAAGCTGGTTTTCATGAGGGCTCTGGGATGAATCAAAATTAGCGGATTGATTTGCTCTAAGGTTATCCATCTAGAAATCCTACCTAACGGCCTGATAACTTGACTGTAACAGCGTTTCAAGATATGCCGTAGTGGGCAGAACCGAACCAAGTTTTGAATAAGACAGTCCTAGCTCGCTAAATATTCATGAATATCTGCCTTCCGTTTACGCAGCTTGTTCAAGGCCTCACGCTCAATTTGGCGGACTCGTTCTCGACTAATTTCAAGTTGCTCTCCCACCTTCGCGAGGGTGAGGGGTTTACCACTATCAAGGCCAAAGCGAAGGGTCAACACCTGCTGCTGTTGACCCGTTAGGTCATCCATTAGGCGCTGTAAATCTTGGCGTAATGAGACTTGAAAAGTGTAAGCCTCTGGGGAAGCCGAAGGGTCTTCAATGAGTTCCCCTAACTCAGTATCTTGATTGTCACCGACCTTCACATCTAAAGAAAGGGGTAACCGAGAGCGATCTAGATACTCACGAACCTGCTTTGTGCTTAGGTTTAAGGCTTCCGCGAGTTCGCTGATAGTCGCAGCACGCCCCAACTCTTGGGCTAATTGCCGCTGTGTTTTTTTGATCTTATTCAGCTTTTCCGTAATGTGGATGGGCAAACGAATGGTGCGCCCTTTCTCTGCTATTGCCCGCGTAATGGCTTGGCGAATCCACCAATAGGCATAGGTTGAGAACCGATACCCTTTAGTGGGATCAAACTTCTCGACGCCTCGCGTCATGCCAATTGTGCCTTCCTGAATCAGATCTAACAGATCAACATTGCGCTTGATATATTTCTTGGCGACCGACACGACCAAGCGTAGGTTCGCCTCTACCATTTTGCGCTTAGCAGCTTCACCGTCAGTAATTTGTTGCTGTAGGTCTGTTGCTGAGACCTGAGCTGCAGCTGACCATTGCTTTAAGGTGGGCTCCTGCTCGAGTTTCTCAACTAGTTCTGTGCGCAGAGCCTGTAGCTCAATAAATCGCTGGACCCGTTTTGCATAGGTGATCTCTTGCTCATGGGTCAGTAAGGGGACACGACCAATCTCACGTAAGTATGTCCGAACTAGATCTTTCGATGTGTCAGTACTTCTCATATCTTGAAACCTCGTCCGTCAAAGTAAATGTGGTCGCAAGGGTCCACAGAAATCACATGCGATTGAATGGACAAGTAGTGACGGGCCGTTAATTTAGATTACAGCTTCAGCTATGAATTACCTTTCTCAAGCACACGCGGTGCGCTTGCTTGCAACATTGATGATTGCTAACGCGATGTGACTTTAGAGAGCACTTAATCGGTAATACAAATGAACCGTACCGTTAATAACTGTAACATTGGCCCATTTTTCATGACTGATCCTCTTTGAATTAACTAATTCCCTGAGGTCTAGCAATAGCAAGACTTTCCCCTATTCTTCAATCTTGTTGTTACAATGCGTTACAAGAGAGCTTTCTAAAGATATTCTGAAGATGTGTTGCTTCCCCGTGGGCAATGTTGACGGTTCTCTTCTCCCGCAGTTGCAGCTAGTTTTTAACTATGACCTTGGCCTCTCAGTCTATTGCCTCATCGTCAACTTCAGCCGAGACACCGGCAGGGATGCTAGTGTGGCCTGCGGCAGAGCCGTCTAAGTCTGCGCAGCCCATTGCCAAGCGTCCTACGGGACCACGTTATGATCCGGCTCGTATTCAGCAGCAATATCAGGGCCAGTACTTGAAGATTGCGCGACGGTGGCTCTTGATTACGACCTCCTTCGCTCAACTCCAGCTCAATCGATGGTGGGATCAACGAGCTGGTCTGAGTCCTAAGCAGCAGCGCAAAAGGGCGATACAGTTGCGTGAGATGCTAACAGACTTGGGACCTGCCTTCATTAAAATCGGGCAGGCTCTCTCTACACGGCCTGATATTTTGCCGCCACTGTACTTGGAAGAGTTGTCTAAGCTTCAGGACCAAATTCCACCATTTGATAACCAAATTGCTTTTCGCTTTATTGAAGAAGGGTTGGGGCAAGCGCCTGATCAGCTATTTGCAGAGCTAAGTGCTGAGCCAATTGCTGCAGCCTCTTTGGGGCAGGTTTATAAGGGACGGTTGCATTCTGGGGAGCAGGTTGCGGTCAAGGTGCAGCGACCGGGGTTGGCAGAGCAGATTGCTCTAGATATCTATTTACTCCGCAGTCTAGCAACCTGGGCTCAAAAGCAATTTAATCCGCGAAGTGATCTCGTCGCGATTTTAGATGAGTTTGCGGGGCGTCTATTTGAAGAAATGGACTACGTGCAGGAAGGCCGGAATGCTGAACACTTTGCTGACCTATACGGCTATCTGCCAGAAATCCATGTTCCGACCATCTATTGGGAGCATACGAGCCGTCGAGTCTTAACGATGGAATGGATTGATGGTACTAAACTGACCCAGCCTGAAAAGATTCTGGCCCAGGGGATTGATGCACGCCACCTCATTGATGTGGGGGTTCAATGTTCTCTCCGTCAATTGCTGGAGCATGGCTTTTTCCATGCTGATCCCCATCCTGGTAATTTGCTCGCTACGCCGGATGGTAAGCTGGCCTACCTTGACTTTGGCATGATGAGCGAAATTCGACTTGACCAGCGATATGGCTTGATTAATGCCATTGTCCATATTGTGAATCGTGAGTTTGAGGCGTTGGCCCATGACTATGTTCGTTTGGGATTTTTGACGCCGGAGACCGATTTGACTCCGATCATTCCAGCCTTAGGGGTGGTTTTCAATAATGCTTTGGGAGCCAGCGTCGCGGAACTCAATATTCAGAGTATTTTTGATGATTTGTCAGAGCTGATGTATGAGTATCCTTTTCAGGTACCGTCCTACTATGCATTGATCGTGCGATCGCTTCTGACGATGGAGGGCATTGCCATTGGGGTAGATGAAGAGTTTAAGGTGCTGAGTGCAGCTTATCCCTATGTGGCAAAGCGAATTCTAACGGACCCTGCACCTGAACTGCGGCAAAGTTTGATTGATTTACTGTTTAAAGAGGAAGAGTTTCGCTGGAACCGCTTAGAGAATTTACTCCGCAATGCTCAGAATAACTATGAT
>CALFCG010000031.1 GCA_937951315.1 uncultured cyanobacterium | reverse complement strand
CCCCAACCTATTGGGCATCGTGGGTCTGGCGTCGAAAATAGGCGCTGCCCCTTTGCCTCCCAAAACGGCTGAGAACTTTATGGTGACTGGCGTGGACCTCGCTCTTATAGATCTTCTCAACAGATGAGATGACTGGGGATTTTTCCGATCAATCTACCCTTTGCTTTAATGCTCAGACCTTCAGAAGAAGCATGGATGGCCATTGAGAGCTTGCAATTACACCCTAGAAATCACACCTGACAGGAAACAGTGACCCAGCCTTCAAGTGACATTGAATCTGACAGCTCAGTGCTCAATCTTGCAGCTCGCTATCTGCCCATCAGTTCTTCACCCATTTGATGTGGCGAATTCCAGCAAAACCCAAAATAACAAAGCTGCGGTCCATTCACCGAGGTAACAGAATTGTTACATTCATACCTTTCTTGTTACATCAATCCAGCCATCCGCAGTTCATATCAACGTCTCAACAGAGCGGTATTCCGCACAACTTAGAGAGACCGATCCACCTCAAACGGATATGTAGTGGGCTTTCAAGTGAGCAGCAGCTAGAAAACACTAGCAATACTACACGAAAGCGTAAATAGCAAGTATATTGACATTATGTAAATATATTGTTACATTGATTTACATAAAGACACGCAGAGATGAATCACGGAGTTAAGTATGTTTGCACCTATCGTTTTGAGCCTTAAGCAGTTAATCGGCAAGCCACGGTTCATGAAAATGCGCGGCAAAGCTATCGCTATGCACTCTCGTGTCATTACAAATGTCTGCAACAAATTTGGCATCGAGCGCACGCCTAGACAGAATATGATTCGTCTCGCTCGTGACAATGGCAAGCGTCTCGGTCTGTTGGCCTAGTATCAATCACAGCAGATTCTTTCAAGTTCCTGCAGCTGCTCTAAGTTTTTCCCAAAGCAATGCACCCTTGTCTTCAAGCTCGTCTCATGTTTTTCCTGAAGACCAAACTCAGGGGTTCAGAGGCTGCGATTGATTCAGCACGACACGAAAAGCGCACCATATAATTGCCAAGGGTTTCCTGACACCATGGCTTCATCCCTTTAGAACAATGGGCTCGTATCTTTGATGGGTTAGAAATGCCCTGAAGGTCCAGTCATCAAAATTTTAATACCGAGTGCGGACATTCCCAGCGTGTCATGGCCGCACACCAATTTACTATTCCACTTCAATAGTTGGTCATAACCATGTCTGTTAAAAATAAGCCTCAACGCCCCCGCTTCACTCCACTCGGAAGACTACTCTTATTTCTCCCTGCCGGTCTAATTGTGGCGAATCTAGTTCTCACACTCTCCTCTGCGCCCCAAATGTCCCGAGTGCCATACAGCTTCTTCATTGAGCAGGTTCAAGATGGAGATGTGGCCCGTGTCTCAGTCGGACAAGATCAGATTCGCTATCAACTTAAAGAAGGGGTCGAGCAATCAGAGCAAACGTTTGCCACCACACCTATTTTTGATTTAGAACTCCCCAATCTACTGGAGTCAAAGGGCGTTGAATTCGCAGCCACGCCACCCCCTGCAAACCGCTGGTTCACAACCCTTTTAAGCTGGATTATTCCTCCCATTCTATTTGTGGGTATCTTTCAATTCTTCAGCCGCCGAGCAGGGGCAGGTGGACCGCAAGGTGCGCTTTCAGTCACGAAGAACAAAGCCAAGGTATATGTCGAAGGGGATGACAATAAGGTCACATTTGACGATGTCGCCGGGGTCGAAGAGTCCAAGGTTGAATTAGAAGAAGTGGTGGAGTTTCTCCAATCTCCGAAGCGTTTCAATGATATTGGCGCCAAGATTCCCAAGGGTGTATTGCTCGTCGGCCCTCCAGGAACAGGGAAAACACTGCTTGCGAAGGCTGTTGCAGGTGAAGCGGGTGTTTCGTTCTTCAGCATCTCGGGTTCTGAATTTGTAGAACTCTTTGTCGGTACAGGTGCCGCTCGGGTTCGCGATCTGTTTGAGCAGGCGAAGAAACAAGCCCCCTGCATTATCTTTATTGATGAGCTAGATGCCATCGGAAAATCTCGCAGCGGCGGCAATGGCTTTGTGGGCGGCAATGATGAGCGAGAGCAAACCCTCAATCAACTGCTCACTGAGATGGATGGTTTTGATGTTGGGGATGGAACGGTCATCGTACTAGCAGCAACGAACCGTCCTGAGACCCTTGATCCAGCATTACTGCGACCCGGTCGCTTTGACAGACAGGTCCTTGTCGATCGTCCGGATGTCAGCGGACGCCTGGCCATTCTAGATATCTATGCTCAGAAAGTGAAGTTGGGAGATGATATCGACTTGAATGCGATCGCAACTCGGACCCCTGGTTTTGCCGGTGCCGACCTGGCCAATCTCGTCAATGAGGCAGCGCTACTGGCAGCTCGCCGTGATAGTAAAACAGTGCAAACTGAAGATTTTGCAGAAGCCATTGAGCGGGTAGTCGCAGGTCTTGAGAAAAAGAGCCGAGTACTGAACCCTAAAGAGAAAGAAATCGTGGCTTATCACGAAGTGGGTCATGCATTGGTGGGAGCAATGGTATCGGGTTCGGACAAAGTCGAAAAAATCTCTATCGTGCCTCGGGGCATGGCAGCACTGGGTTACACCCTCCAAGTGCCCACTGAGGATCGCTTTCTTTTGAATGAAGAAGAGCTGCGCGGTCAAATCGCCACTCTACTCGGGGGCCGTGCCGCAGAGGAGATTGTATTTGGCAACATTACTACTGGCGCCTCAAACGATCTACAAAGGGCGACCGACTTGGCAGAACAAATGGTAACCAGCTATGGAATGAGTGAAGTCCTAGGTCCACTTGCCTATGACAAAGGTCAACAGAATAACTTCCTTGGCGGTGGCATGAACTCCCGTCGGATGGTCAGCGAACAAACGGCCAACGCCATTGATAAAGAGGTGAAGAGCATTGTGGAAGAAGCGCATCAAAAAGCCCTTGACGTGCTCAAGTCTAATCAAAGTCTGCTGAAATCAATTTCGACTCTGCTCTTAGAGAAGGAAGTGATTGAGGGGGAAGCATTACAAAGTTGGTTAGACCAGGCAGGCTCTGACTTTAATAGCGAAGCAGATCTAGAGACTCCAGCCTTGATTTCCTAGCAAATCATCCCATCTCAAACGCAGATTAGAAGTCATCCCCCCAGAAAATTCTGGGGGGATGACTTTTCATTGGCCGTTCCATTGGCCCATATTGTTGCGTGATAATCGCTCCGGCGAGGAAAGCGCTTTGACCCCCGATTTACCCTTTCATCCACCCAGGCGAGAGGGTAACGTCAAGGGACAAATGCCAAAGTTCTCCCGCAGATCACAGAGTCTCTGATCTAAGAACAGAATAAAATCTTCAGCGGGCCAACGAAGCTGCATTCTCATGGCATAAATAAGCGTCTTCAGAATACTCGGGGAATGGATCAGCCAAGTTGCAATCAAACGTCTATGTCCTATGTTTGACAAGGCATTACGGTGATCATAATGTCGGCTGACTCGATGCATCTCTTGCCTCTTTACTGTTGTGCCAAAGGCTGTCCATACATGGGCAATGATCTCCCCAAACAAGCTCGTGGGACAACCAAAGAGGACATGAATCGCATCATGCATATCAATATCATCAGCCAGATCAAGCGCCACATTCTCTGATACATCATGGATAGCCCCCTGATAGATCCGAAGTTCTCGAATACCTTCGCGCAGGGTCTGGGTTGAGTTGGGATTTAAGTACATGAGGTTTTGCATGGTTTTCTCCGATCACTCATCTTGTTTCGACAGTCCTGATCCATTGCTGACGCATTCTTGGTTTCCACCAATGGACTTCAAATCACAAAAGTCCCATCACACCTGAATAAAGACAGGCCGTAGCACCGCAAATATAGACACACCCGGTCAAAACAAACCCAAAAGCACGCCCAGGAGAAGGCCCATAGGTTTTAATCAAGCCCCAGGCATGGGCAATCCGTCCGACGGTCAATGCGCTCCCCATCACCCCCAAAAACCACGGTGGAGAAGACATCAGTTCTAGACAAAGAATCAATAACAATCCCAAAAGCACATATTCTGTAAAGTTGCCATAGGCACGGACTTTACGCTGTAGGACGCCATCATCAGCCGTTTTGGTGCGGACAAACTTTTGAGTGTAGTGTTCGATTAACTTGGCCCAGGGGTTCGGCGCGGCGAGATAATCGGGCTGCTTTTCAACATCTCGTTCAGTGCCTCCATGCCACAGTCGAGTTTTCGTGCGCTCCACCACCACAATGCAGGAAAGGGCAAAGGCGATCAGAGCATTGAGACCCACAAACAGGGCTGAAATGGGAACAGACATGGGCAATCTCACCAACGATTGAGATCTTTAGAATAGGAAGTGGCCACCCGATGGCACAGTCCCCAACTGGGTACACTTTGATGAAATTCGCTCCTTTGACAGAAAAGCTGACCACGGTCACCCATGAAGGGCAGTTACGGTCATGCTTTATGGAATACGCAGGCGATCTTCTAGGGGCAAAAGCCTGGGGATTGGACCTGCTCGATCGGCAATATCACGTCATTGCATCCGATCTACACGGAGTGCCTGATACGTTTCGCGATCGCTATCAAGAAAGAGGGCGTGAAGCAGATCCCATCAGCCAACAGATGATCAAGCATCAAATTCCGGTGCATAATCTCTCTGTTTATTCACCACAGGATTGGCAACAGAGCACCATCTATCAATCCTTATTTCGCATCTATGGTCTGGAACATGGAGTCGTTGCCCCATTAATGGGTAACGGTGGCTTAATCGGCGGTATCTATTTCATGCGTGGGCCAGAGGGACCGGCCTTTCATGATGGAGATCTGATCCAATTGAGTTCTCTCTGTCTCCATTTATCTGTGCGTTTAGCGACCTTCCGTTTTGCCGTTGATCCAGCATTAGTCAAGTCCCTTACAC
>CALFCG010000030.1 GCA_937951315.1 uncultured cyanobacterium | reverse complement strand
CAACGCTATCACTGTCCCAGTCTGTGACCCAACTGTTATTGAAACCGTTGGATCAACGCTACCACCGTCGGCAGTCCCATCCAGCGGCATAGTTAGAGTTTGATGATTATCGGATAGCTGCATCTTGGCCCACACCATTGTGTTGATGTGAAGCTATCCTGTCGGCAAACATACGGACTCAATTTTGGATGAACTGATAAGCAACACGGCAGGCAAGACTAATTTCAATCAATAGAACCCTTAAAGAACTAACGCTTGAAGCATTGTTTGGAATAGGAATCCATGGGGATAATGACTCTCTAAAATAAAACCTGAAGGAGCCAGTTTTGCTCCTTCAGCTGACCTTGCAGTTCCACCTAAAATAGCTTGGTGCCCGAATGACCTTTCTCAGCTTATTTGTGGTAACTCTATTTCGGATCGAGACCGTCAACATCTCTGAGTAATCCGCTGGGTTGAGAGTAAAATCAGCTCATGCATCTCACGACAAAAACTTACAGCACTTCTTCCAGCATTGGGTATTGTCCTCGCAAAAGTCGCCTTTCCAGTGCTTAGATGAATTGTGAAGTCCAACACTCCAAAGCGAATTAACCTGCCCACTGAATGGCAACACTTATTCCCACAGCGCCAGTTTCAGTGTTTGATAGCAAACCTAAACTAAATGGGAGAGCAGGAATTTGAGTCTCTTCTCACACCAGCACTCATTCTCTTTCAAATTCACCTCTTGAAAACAGCAAAATCTCCAATGGACTCAACTTAAGGCATGGTTATGTCCCTCTTTTGGAGCTCCATTGACAATGCTTTAAGAAGTTGAATAAGCCCTTGCCCCATGCTCTTGACGGCGGCTCCGCAAGATCAACACACATCAATCTCAGGGGCATATGTTTAAACCTTCGTGCAAAAGGGATCGGGTAGAATGCAAAAGCGTTGGCCCCCTTCAGGGTAAAAGCCTTCTCCGCTTTCTCCGTTCCTTATTCGTTCTGACAAAAGCATGGTTAATCTGACCCCAAATCCTAGCTTTAGCGTGGCCATTCGGATCAAGCTTCCGAATCGAGCGGGGATGCTAGCGCTTGTCTTTGGTGCCATTGGCGACGCAGGAGGGAGCCTCGGGCATATTGAGCTATTGGAGCGGACCCACACAACCCAAATTCGAGAGCTAATGGTGGACGCCACCAGCACTGAACATGCCGAGGAAATTGTCTGTGCGGTGAAGGGGCTCAAAGAAGTGCAGCTTTTGGAGGTCTCAGACCGTACGTTTGATCTCCATCGGGGTGGAAAGATTGCGATCGCAAGTAAACAACCGCTCCATAGCCAAGACGATCTAGCGATGGCCTACACCCCTGGAGTGGGGCGCGTCTGCATGGCGATTGCCGAGGCTCCCGATCAGGTCTATGGCCTAACGATCAAAAGCAAAACGGTGGCGGTGGTCACCGACGGTAGCGCAGTTCTAGGACTGGGCAACATTGGTCCTGAAGCCGCGTTACCTGTGATGGAAGGGAAAGCCATGCTGTTTCAAGAATTTGGACAGCTCAACGCCTTCCCGATTTGTCTGGCAACCCAAGATGTCGATGAGATTGTAGCTGCAGTGAAGCAGATTGCCCCCGTCTTCGGTGGCGTCAATTTAGAGGATATCAGCGCCCCTCGTTGTTTTGAAGTCGAAGAGCGCCTGCGCCGAGAACTGAATATTCCCGTCTTTCACGACGACCAGCACGGGACCGCCATTGTGGTTCTGGCCGCCCTGATCAATGCGCTCAAGTTGGTCCATAAATCAATGGAGCAGATCAAGGTCGTGATTAATGGCGCCGGTGCTGCAGGGATTGCCATTGCTCAGCTACTGCAGAAAGCAGGGGTTGCCAATATTTGCCTTTGCGATCGCAAAGGTATTGTCAGTCTAGACCGTACAGATTTAAACGCTCGCAAACAGTCCCTGGCCTGTGAAGCCAGCGGCACGTTAGCCGATGCAATGACAACAGCAGACGTTTTCTTAGGGGTGAGTGCTCCCGGTGTTGTTACTCCAGAGATGGTGCGCACCATGGCCAAGGATCCGATTGTGTTTGCGATGGCCAATCCCATCCCAGAGATTCAGCCGGAGTTGATCCAGGCTGATGTAGCGGTGGTGGCAACTGGGCGGAGTGATTATCCGAACCAGATTAATAATGTGTTGGCCTTTCCGGGTGTATTTCGCGGTGCGTTGAACTGTCGGGCTGAGGCCATTACAACAACGATGCATTTACAGGCAGCATTTGCGATCGCAACTCTAGTGGGCAGCGATCAGCTTTGCCGCGATCACATTATTCCCTCAGTCTTTGATCCTCGGGTTGCCACAGCGGTTGCCTCCGCCGTAGAACAAGCCGCACGGCAAGAAGGCATCAGTCACTGCTAAAACAAAACAATGGGACAAATCTGAGCCAATCATTGGAAAGTAGAAACTTAGATATTCAATACTCCGGACGGTTTTCGGAACACCGCCATAAGACTTTGAGTGTATGAAGTGTAAAAAATATTGAATTAAATGCAACTCAGGCTCAGACCTGACTTTGATTTAATGATCATTGGTACACCGTAACCTTAGAAGGGTGGTCATCCATCCTCCCAAAAAGTGTCCGAACTATTGATATTATGAGAAAACCTAAAGTAAATTAATCTCAAGCTTCAGATGAATTAAAAGTTGATCCTATACATATATTTTTCTCAACATCCAACGTATCTATTAGAATGAATATTGACAAAGAATCAATAGAATCAGCCCAAAGTCTCATCACTCTTATAACTGGAGGCATTGGGTTGTTATCATTAATATTCAAGTTTTTCAATGACCACCGGAAAGGGAAATATCAGGAATTAGATGAGAGCAAAAAGATTGAGTTAATTGACAAGATAGTCTATGAGGACAATCAAGCCAAGAACAGCTTAAAAAAGTCTCTTACTTTTCGAAGTCTGACGGGGAAAACAGAGTTCATACAAAAGATACACTTAATAATGGAATGTCATGATCCAGCAATGGCACTTTATATATATTCTCAAGCACCCAACTATATCAAAATCGAGCAGTCAGCTTCAGGCAACAAGCTAAATCCCCCTAAAAGTCTTTACTCTCCGTGGGATAATCTTTTTCTTAGTATTATGTCTTTGTCCGGACATCTAGGCTTCCTAGCCAACTATATGCTTTTGACTTTGATTGTATCAAACACATCAAAATCATCAATATCAGCGAGTAATTTACTAAGTTCAATTATTG
>CALFCG010000029.1 GCA_937951315.1 uncultured cyanobacterium | reverse complement strand
CACGCGGACGATTGAAGTGGCCATTGTGGGTAAATATGTCCGTCTCAACGATGCCTATCTGTCCGTGGTGGAATCCCTGGGCCATGCAGCGGTTGCGATGGGGATTGAGGTCAAAGTCCGGTGGGTTAATTCTGAAGCGGTGGAGGCCGAGGGCCCACAGCGCCATTTGGAGGGCGTCTCAGGGATTGTTGTTCCGGGTGGATTTGGCTCTCGGGGTATTGACGGTAAGATTGCTGCGATTAACTATGCTCGGGAGCATCAGGTTCCCTTTTTAGGTTTGTGTTTGGGCATGCAATGTTCTGTGATTGAATGGGCGCGGAATATTGCGCATTTGGATAAGGCGAATAGTGCTGAGTTTGACCAAGAGACGATTCACCCGGTGATTAATCTGTTGCCTGAGCAGCAGGATGTTGTCGATTTGGGTGGAACGATGCGGTTGGGACTCTATCCCTGTCGCCTGCAGCCAGAGTCTTTGGCTGCTCGACTCTATGGCCAAGAAACAGTGGTCTATGAACGGCATCGCCATCGCTATGAGTTCAACAATGCCTATCGGGGACTTTTTCTCGAGTCGGGCTATCTGATTAGCGGTACGTCTCCTGACGGTCGCTTAGTGGAAATGATTGAATTCCCGGCCCATCCCTTTTTCATCGCGACTCAGTTTCACCCTGAATTTCACTCCCGCCCCAATGGTCCCCATCCGTTATTCCGTGGGTTTGTGGAAGCGGTACAGGGAATGAATGCTGCAGATGCTTCTGTCTCAGAGGCGATGGTGTCCGAGCCGTTGCCAAGCGAGACGGGCGGCTCCCACCATCCCAGCCCGGTTTCCTAGTTCCGCTTTTTTAAGGATTAGCCCCTCTCGGGAGGCGGGCTGAACGCGGCGCTTAATCTCTTGTTCTGTGGTGGGTAAAAACAACTCTGTGCTGGCGGAGACACCGCCCCCTATGACGATGGCCTCTGGGGTTAGGACATAGATCAGGCTGGCGAGACCTGCCCCAAAATCTAGGCCGTATTGGTGCCAAAATGCGATCGCATCTCTATCTCCAGCTTGAGCGCGTTTAGCAAGTTCATGGGGCTCCATGCCTGTGCGCCGTCGAATGGCGGTTGCAGACACATATTGTTCTAAAGAGCCTTGATTGCCGCTGTTGCAGGGGGGGCCATCCGGATTGAGGGTGACGACGCCCAGCTCTCCGGCAGCCCCCCGGCGACCCAAGAATAATTCTCCATTGTGAATGATGGCCCCGCCGACCCCTGTGCCCAAGGTGAGCAGGATGAAATCTTGGAAATCACGGCCTGCCCCTAGCCATGCTTCCCCGAGACCTGCGCAGTTGGCATCGTTGGCAATGGTAACGGGCCGTTGATCTAAGGCTTCAATTTGATCCGAGACGGGGACTTCCACCCAACCGGGGAGATTGAAGGCGATTCTGGCCACTCGGCCTGCTGCATCTGCAGGGCCAGGGGTGCCAATACCGGTTGCGATCGCAACCCTTTCTCGATCCACTTTGTTGATAGCAGCAACAATGGCTGGAATCACGGCCTCTGGTGTTGCGGGTTGGGGTGTTTCAACGGACAACGATTGGAGACATTCCCCCTCAGCAGAGAAACGGCCGAGCTTGATGGCCGTCCCGCCCACATCAACCCCAATCACCTGAGGAATTGTGACCATCTATTCAAATACCTTTTAGAGGGGAAGGATTAGACTCGAACTTCATCAATCATCGTCACTAGCTTATAGACATTATCCTCAAAAAACTGTGTCGTCCGGACACGATGATTCTCATCCACCAACGTAATGATCTCGTTGTAGAACGTTTTGGTCCCCTGTAACCTCCGACTTCCGCGATACACAATACAGTCATCCGTCACAGCCCAGGCAACCCCAGAGAATTCTGTGGCCTTCTCACCCCCTAAGGTATAGACCTCATCTGTCAGTGGGAATGCCAATGTCCCTTCGATAAAATTGCCATAGTATGTAGCGCTCACTTGGCGTGGAGTGCTGATGCGCACTGTATTGGTTTGTTCGTATTGGGCACCATCAATTTTTATCTTGACCTGGACCCGATGCTGATCAATTTTTTCGCCCGTTAGATTAATCCGTTGCGCTTCCCCTTCCCAGGTGCCTTGATTGCGTAGGAAGGCCTGGGGAACGTGGCACTCGTTATAGGTGACTTGGGGCAGATCTGCCGCGGAGGGCATGGGGCGGGAAGACTCAAGCATGGTGGTTTAATGTGAGGTTACGTGAAAGGCATCGGGGCCATATTTTCAAGAGGCTTTTACTTGAGTCTTTTTGCCAGTGCGACCTGTTTTGCGACTGACTTCGCGACTGCTTAATTGATACTCGTGCACAATCGGCATTCTCTCGGCTTGGAATTGAGCTAACGTTTGCTCAATCGTGGTGCCTTGGTTCAGGTGGTGGGCCAAGGCCAAGACATCCTCAAAACCAGCGGTCATTCCTCTGGCCCGTGACGGGCTTTTGGCATGGGCTGCATCGCCAATTAAGACGACTCGACCCTGGTGGAGCTGGGGTAAAGGGTCAATATCGTAGGAGAAATTCGTCACGATATCTTGGGGAGGGGTCGATTCAATCACTGCCCTGGCATCGTGGGGTAATTTTTCTAATTCCTGGGGTGGAATGGCTGTATCTTCAGGACGATGCGTGCCGCGTTCAGACTCAGATTGTTCTCTTTCAATGAAGAATCCCCAATGTGTTTGGCCCTGGCCTAAGTCAAAGAAATTGGAATAGATACCTCGACCGCGCATGTATACGATGAAGTCTCCGTCGGGACAAAAGGTCTCATCTTTCACGACGCCTCGCCAGACAAGATCCCCCAGATAAGAGACCTCAATATTGGGGACGACGGCATCCCGCACCTTGGAAAAAATCCCATCACAGCCCACTAGAACATCACCTTCCCAGCTCTGCCCGTTTTTGAAATGGGCGGTTACGCCTTGTTCTGTTTGAGTGACTGACGCAAATTCAGCATTTAAATGGAGAAGTTGCGGCGACAGGTCATCGAGAAGTGTCTCTAAGATGGCCCTGCGGTGAATCAGCATGGCAGGAATTTCGTTGGGACCGTAAGTCGCTTGCTCTGAGTTAGCAACCCCTCCGCGAAGATTGCGGAATTCAAATTTCTTGGCGGGACTGCCAGCTTTAAGGAGTTGGTCACAGAGCCGAGGGTTGCCTTTTTGGAGGGCTTCTAGACCTGATGAGATCAGCAAAATACCACAGCCGTCGGTGCGGGGCTGCGCTGCTCGTTCAAAAAGGTCTACTTGATACCCTTGTCGTGCAAGGGTACTGGCGAGATAGACACCCGATGTTCCTGCTCCGATAATTCCGACTCGACAACTGGAAGCATGCATACGTTCTTGTTCTAAAACGTTGCCTTAATATAGCAAAACCTTAGTTTGAGCAAGGGATGAAAGTCTAAAACGATGGCAGTTTCTTGTTGCGGCGATAGGGCGGGCTGCAAACCGATTGCTCGCAGCTACCAAATACCTGGAATGAGACGACTGCTTCTTTTTTGATACGTCTCAAATTCAGAATATTTTTCTACCATGGCTTGTTCTTTTTGATTGATCCGTTGAACATAAAGCAGGGCAATAACGCCGGGCAAGCGATAGGCCCATCTTGAACCAGCAACCACGCTAAAGCTGGTGTAACGCATCAGGTCCCCCAGATAATTGATATGTCTCAGCGAGCGCCAGATACCATCATCAACCAGGCCGCCTCGCTCAGCTTTCGCCGTCATTTTTTGGATATCTGCACCTGTGTTAATCAGACTCCCGAAAATATAGAGCGGGAGTGCGATACAGATAGAGATGTAATGAATCGGTTCAGGGTTGGTGAAGGCAAAATAACCGGGCAAGGAGTAGAAAAGTCCAGTAAAGAGCAGCGTAGCGACGAGCATCAACAGGCCCCCCTTCTCCGTAAAGATCTGCTGACGACGTTGGGGGAACAGGACCTGTTCAAACATCCACCAGAGGCAGTAGCTGATGTGGAGGCAGAGGTAAAGGATCTGTCGTTGATCTTGAATCCCAAAGAAGAGGCTGTAGCCGATGAGACATAAAATCGTCAGCCCCTTGGCCCAATTGATTGCAGTGAGCTGGGTGACTTGGAAGCCAGATGAACTGTTCGTGTTCTTCTCTTGCATCGGTCTTACTTCACATCCCTTGCTGTTCGGACGGTATGATAATCCTGCTGAAGGTGGTTTTGATAAACGATTCTGTTAACCCCGGCGCACTAACAGTGCCACGGTATAGGCCATGATGCCTTCTTCACGGCCGGTTGGCCCTAGCTTCTCGTTCGTGGTGGCTTTAATGCCCACTTGGTCCGGTTGAACCTTCAGGGTCTGCGAGAGCCGATCGCGCATCGTTTCGATATGAGGTTTCATTTTGGGCTGCTCGGCTACGATTACCGAGTCGATATTGCCCACCTGCCAGCCTTTGTTATGAATCAACTGGTTGACCTGTGCTAGAAGCTTGAGACTATCGGCCCCTTTCCATTTTGGGTCTGTGGGCGGGAAATAGTGCCCGATATCCCCGAGGCTGAGGGCACCTAACAGGGCATCCATGATGGCGTGGGTCAAAACATCCGCATCGCTATGGCCGACTAATCCCAGTTCATGGTCAATCTGGACCCCACCTAAGATGAGTGGCCGATTAGGTCCGAGCTGATGGATGTCATAGCCGTTTCCGATGCGAATGGAAGTCATTGAAGCTCAGCTACCTTCTCTTTGATCAATTTCTGCATCCATCATGCCGTATTCCTGGCTGAATGCTAACGGTAAAAACATTTTTCTCCGTAGGAAGGGAACACTTAAGATAATAAAGCCGTCTAAAGTTCACAGTAGTGAGTAATTTACAGCGTAATCTTGATACTCACGGAGATATTTTGTCTGATGCCTTGGAGTAAAGCGGAAGAGTGGTTCTTTTTCCTGCTAGGAATTTTAGCGATTGCCAGTTGTTTTTTGATGCGTTCTGAAAACTACGAAGAGAGTGTAGTTTAGGCTTTCACTGCGATCTTGTGATGCCTTGTTCTTTATCCTCTACACTCCCTTTCCCTACAGATAAGGCGGGTTCGGGGTTGTGAGGATGGCTGACCTGCTTTCAGTGTAAAATTTGGCCCGTGGTTGATTGATCTTGCCTGTGACCCTGAGCCTCTGCATGATTGTCAAAGATGAAGAGCAGACTCTGCCTCGTTGTTTGCGGAGTGTGCAGGGTGCTGTTGAGCAGATGGTGGTGGTTGATACTGGATCTTGCGATCGTACCCCTCAAATCGCTCGATCTCACGGTGCAGAAGTATACACCTTTGACTGGTGTGATGACTTTGCCGCTGCCCGCAATGAAGCACTGCAATACGTGACAGGGGATTGGGTATTAGTCTTAGACGCCGATGAGGTTTTAGTCCCTGAGATTATTCCCCAGCTTCAACAGGCGATTCAGCAGCCTGATTTCTTGGTGATGAACCTACTACGACAAGAAGTTGGGGCTAAGCAGTCTCCATATACATTGATGTCTCGGTTATTTCGCCATCATCCCCAGCTTCGATTTCACCGTCCCTATCACGAGTTAATTGACGATAGCGTGGTGGCCCTACAAGCGCAGGAACCCCATTGGCAGGTGGGTCGCATAGACTCTGTTGCGATCCGCCATGAAGGCTATACTGCTGAGCGTATTGATCAACAGCAAAAGGTCCAAAGAGCACAGCGCATTATGGAAAAGGCGTTAGCGACAGAGCCGGATGATGCTTATCTTTGCAGTAAGTTAGGGGCCCTTTACCTCGAAAATCATCAGCCCGATCAGGGCATGGCTTTACTGCTGCGGGGTATCGATCTCCAGCCTCAGGAACCGTCCGTGGTCTATGAGCTGCACTATCATTTGGGACATGCTTACGAAGGTTTGGGGCAACGGGATAAAGCTCGGGCACAATATCAGCAGGCATTGGATATCGCACTGCCTTTGCTCCTTAAAATCGGAGCCTGTAATAATTTGGCGAATTTACTGCAAATCCAAGGGGATTTAGAGGGGGCGCGGCAGCTCTATGAGTCCATGATTGAAGCGCAGCCGACGCTGGCCATTGCCCACAACAATCTGGGGCTGACGCTGCGAGCGATGGGACATTTTGGAGATGCGATCGCATCCTATCAACACGCAATACATTATCAGCCAGACTATGCCGAAGCCTACCAAAACCTAGGTGTAGCGCACCTCAAACTGGGGCAAATTGACGCTAGCCAAAACGCGTTTCAGCAGGCCATCCAACTCCATGAGAAATCCCAGAACTTCTCCGAAGCCAATCGGCTCCGTCAGTCCTTAAGAGAGATAGGATTACTGGCTTAACCGAATTGTCGGTCTAATCAAACCCTTTGACATCTTGGGCAATGCGAGAAAGCTCTAGCTTCTCATCTACTGAAACGCGTGTGGGTGTACCGCTGATGATGCCCTGTAGATTTTGGAAGGAGTTTTGAATATTAGGGCCATGCTCGCTGATCGTGTACTCACGAATGCCCTTGTCATGCCAAGAGCCCCGCATCTTGAAGACGTTGATTGCGCGCGACATCTCACCTCGAAATTCCACGTACTGCAGCATCAAAATCGTATCGGTAATCGTTGAGATGTGAGATTCCGTAATCGAGTGAGAGCCGAGGAAGTGATCCGTTGTATTGGTAAAGAAACCGGTAATCTCCTCTTGTTTGGCAAATCCCGTTACCCCAATCACAAACTGCCGGAAGGCATTGTTGCTAACGCCCCGTGCCAGTGCGGAGAGTGAATCAATCGAGATTCGAGAGGGCTTAAACTCAGCAATCTCAGACTTAATAATCTGCAAGTGGTCTTCCAAACCTGATGATTCTGGATAGGCACATAGAATTTTGAGGAGTCCCTGCTTTTCCATCTCTTCGAGATCGATGCCCCAAGAAAAAGCATTTCGTGAGAGCTGTGCGCGCGATTCTTCATAGGCAAAGAGAATGGCACGATCTCCATTTTTGCAAGCATCTTCGATGAACTTACTCACCAGTAGGGTTTTGCCTGTACCCGTGGCCCCAGTGACCAAAATAATTGAATCTTTAAAGAAGCCGCCGCCACACATCTCATCAAGGGTCTTAACGCCGGATGAGACCCGCACATTCGAAGAACGCTGTGTCAGCTGCATGGCGCCCAACGGGAAGATACTAATGCCATCATGGGTCATCGTGAAGGGATATTCCCCCTTCATATGGCTGGTGCCCCGCAGCTTGAGAATCTCCAGAGTCCGGCGACGGCGCTCGCCCTCCAAGACATTTCGCAAAATCACCACATTGTCAGAGACGAACTCTTCAACACCGAAGCGAGCCACTGGACCGTACTCCTCAATCCGCTCCGTGGTCATCACCGTGGTGACTCCAATTTGTTTGAGCCGAGCCGTCAGCCGGAAAATTTCCCGACGTACAACGCCTGCTGCATCATACTGTTGAAAAATAGCCGTAACTGAGTCAATGGCTACTCTTTTGGCTTGATATTTGCGAATTGCATACTGAATGCGTTCAATCAGTGCGGATAGATCGAATTCACCGGCAATATCATGGCCCTCTGGATCCGGTGATGCATCTAAAATGAACAACTTGCGGCTGTCCATCTTTTGCTGCAAATCCCATCCGAAACTCAGAGCGTTTTGAATAATATCGGTAGGGGATTCTTCAAACGTAACGAACACAGCGGGTTCGTCAAAGTGGACTATCCCGTAATAAAGAAACTGAATCGCCAGTAACGTTTTACCTGTGCCAGAAGTGCCGCTAACCAGCGTTGTCCGTCCCTTCGGAATCCCACCATGGCTAATATCGTCAAATCCTTCGATGCGGGTCTGGATTTTTTTGACTTCAACTCGCTGGGTGGTTCTCTCTTGTTCAGCACTCTGGTTATCTAGCATTTTCTTATTTATATAGAGGCATCAAATTAATCGGGAAATATTGTCGGAAATTAAGAAAAACCATTGTCAGAGAGTTCTTCATAAAGTAAATCCAAGCCAATCAGCACTCGCTCTCTATCGGATAAATCTCCGATGATTTTACGGACAGGCGGGGGTAATACTTTGGATAAAGTGGGCGTAGCCAAAATCTTATCTTCCTCAGCGAGCTGAGGATTTTTCAGAACATCAATCACCTTTAGAGCGTAAACGCCTTGAAACTCCTGCTCTAAAATATTGTTGAGTGTGCGTAATGCGCGAATTGAGTTGGGGGTATTCCCCGCAACATATAACTTGAGAACGTAGGTCTTTCTGGGAGGGCTCATAAATTTAGATAACTGTAGGTGGGTCTATCAAGCATCACGAGGAATAGACCGCCGATACATCTCACCCAGGTGGGCAACTGTATCAATTAAGGTCAACCGATAGTCGAGCAAAATATCTTCATTGCGCCCTTCTAACTTAAGTTTTTTGGCAAAGGCATCCATTAGCTCCATATGAATTTCTAAAATCTTTGATATCGAGACGTCTGCCAGAAAAACTCTGGTGACGAAGGCATCGATCTTTTGGTTTACCCGACTGTCTTTCCGGAAGTACTCTAAAACAATGTCTCGATATTCGGCTTTCAGCTCCTCCAGAAGAACCTCCTTTTCCGAAGTCGATAGGTTGCGAAGAAAGTCTTGGGAGTTTCGTTTGTAGTACACGCCAAGATATCCTAAGCGTTCCTGCAACTTGTCCGATAACCTGTGCTGCTGGACGCCCAAGCTGCTTTGCCAGTCAGAATCATCTACTTGTGTCTCCTGCGTCTCCATCTGATCGGGTAGCCGACAGGCTGCTGTTAAGTGCAGAAATTGACTGATCGCCCTATCGATCTGCTGTGCAATATGACCCAACTGCGATTGCTGCAGCCAAACTTCTGCTGTGTGATAGCTACAGTCTGCACCGTTCTGCTGAGTCTCTGCTGCTGCGGAAGTGATACTCAGAGGCATCAAAATAATGGCGGGTAACAACGTTGCCCTCTGATGCAAGTGCTTCAAAATGCTGGGTAATTCAGGGGTTTGCTCTAAGATTAAGCAGTCGACTAAATGTCTCTGATTCTCGACGGTACGGATAAATTCCTGCGCATTGAGTTGATGGGTGGTCTGGTAGCGTTCTTCGTTCAGTAATTGCCCAAGTTGATCCGCCAGTGCTGATGAACCGACACAGGTACAAATCGCTAGAGAAGAGCGTGAAACTGGATTCAAATCAGATTTCACAGAGGTCAATACATTAAATACTTAAGATTTGCTTTATTATTATAATGATTATTAAGGATTACTAAGCAAACTGCAAGCTATCCGTATTTCCGATTTCACGAGTGTTGCTGAAAGCCTTCCATCTGTCATGATTTAGCTATAGTCGGTGTCTTTATCTTTGGGGTAGTGAATATTAAGCCTCGCTCGCAGTTACGCATTCTCTACATGCAAATTCGTAACGATGCCATCACCTGCGCTGAGGAGTTGCAGGAATTTGTTTGCCACAGCGGGCTCAATGCCGCTCAGTTTAAAACCCTGAACGTTTTTGAGCAGCCTGATTTTTCACTTAGCTGTCTTGAGGGCTATGATGCGCTCTTTGTCGGTGGGTCTAGCGATGCCTCGGTACTTGATCCGCAGACCTATCCCTTTGTTGAACCCGCAAAAGCGCTCTTGAGCTACTGCGTTGACCATTCTGTTCCTGTTTTTGCATCTTGTTTTGGCTTTCAATTGGTCGTAGAAGCGCTCGGTGGCAAAGTCATATATGATCCTGACCGGATGGAAATGGGGATTTACCCGATTCGGCTCACGCTTGCAGCCCAAGCCGATCTTCTTTTTCATGATTCCCCTGATGGCTTTTTAGCGGTCTCTGGTCACACAGAACG